>CAUJJL010000062.1 GCA_963205455.1 Verrucomicrobiota bacterium | reverse complement strand
CGAAGGCAATCAGGCCTATTTTGCCGCAAATCCCTCCCGCTTCGCTGCGGACGCCGCGAGCAGCCTTACCGATTCTTCCGCGAGCGATTTTGACGGCTCGGAAGACGTCTATGCGGGCTACGCCATGGCCAGCGTTGATCTCAATCCAAAGATGACACTGCTTGGCGGTCTCCGCTACGAAGGCACGAAGAGCAATTATGGCGCCAACGAGCGTCGGCCGAACGGCACCTATCAGTGGGTGACGGGTGGCCGCTCCTACGGCAACTTCATGCCCGGCCTCCATTTCAACTGGCGCCCGACCAACAAGTGGGTCCTTCGTGCAGCTTGGACGAACACGATCAGCCGTCCCAACTATGCAGACCTGGCTCCTCGGCGGGTCATCGACGCCATTGCGGATGCGACAGGGGGGACATTCACTGGATCAATCAGCAGCGGAAACCCGGAGCTGAAGCCTTATGAGGCGATGAATTTCGATGTCTCGATCGAGTACTATCTCAGCAACTCGGGCATCGCCTCGGTCGGCTTTTTTCACAAGGCCATCGACAATCCGGTGTACTCAAGGCAGGTCTTCCAGACCAATGTCACGCTGGAGGGAATCAACTTCAGCCGCGTGACTACGACCGGCCCGCAGAACGCGGACAGTGGAAAGATCACGGGCGTCGAACTCAACTACCAGCAGTTCTTCAAGTTTCTTCCGTCTCCGTTCGACGGATTCGGCATCAACTTCAATTACACGATAACGGATTCCTCGGCGAAACTCTTTACCCGCAGCACGGAGTTGCCGTTTTTCAAGCAGTCCGACCGCATTGCCAATGCAGCGCTGTTCTTCGAGAAGTACGGCTTGGAAGCGCGCGTGGCGGTGTCCTACACGTCTGACTTTCTCGACGAAGTCGGCGGTGATGCGGCCAGCGATCTTTACGTGCGCAGCCGTACGCCGATCGACGCGAAGATCAGCTACCGCATCAATTCCACGTTCAAGGTTTTTGGTGAATTCCTCAATCTGAACGAGGAACCCCTGGTACAGTACATCGGTAAGCGCAGTCAGGATTTCGATCACGAGATCTATCAGTGGAAGGCTCGCTTTGGCGTGAACTTCACCTTCTGATTCGATCCATGATGATGAACCTGCCGCTTCGACATGTCCTGGGTTGGACAACGCTTCTTGCGTTCGCGCTTGCGCTGCGGGCTGCGCCACCCGAGCCGGTCGAGGGCGGTGTGACGTTTGTTGTCGTTCCCGACAGCCAGAAGTATGTCTGGAATCGGCCCGAACTGTACACGCTTCAGACGGGATGGATCGCAGCGAATGTGGGGAAATACAATCTCGTACGCCTTTTGCACGTCGGAGATGTCACCCAGCACAATAACCGCGGGGAGTGGGAGGCTGCGCGGCGCGCCCATCGAGTCTATGAGGGCCTGATCCCTGCGATTTATGCGTCGGGCAATCATGACATCGGTGTGAATGGCAAGTCGACCGATCGCGAGTCCCTCTTTTCGGAGATGATTCCGATTTCTGGATACCGTGCCCAAGGTGGTTTTGGCGGAGTCTATGACAAGGAGCCCATGCGCAGCGAAAACAGCTATCATCTGTTTGAGGCAGCCGGCAGGAAGTGGCTGGTTCTCGCGTTGGAGTTTGGTCCGCGCGATGATGTGTTGCGCTGGGCCAATGAGGTGGTTGCGCGTCATCCGAAGCATTCGGCCGTGTTGATCACTCATGCCTACCTGCGCGCGGATGGAACACGATTTGACCGGCAGGTGGGCACGCCAGGTCAGAAGCGTCCGAACAAGGGATTCGACCACTATCTCCAGCTGAGCAAGGCCGCGACCGGTTTCAACGACGGCGGAGACATGTGGGATAAACTTGTCTCCCGGCATGCACACTTTGTCCTCGTGCTCAGCGGTCACGTCTGCACAAGCGCCCATCTCGTCAGCACCGGTGCCAAGGGCAATACCGTGCACCAGGTGCTCGTCGATTACCAGGATGCGGAGGAGGGTGGAAATGGATGGCTGCGCCTGCTTCAGATTTTCCCCGATGGCCGCACGGTGCGGGTGCGCGATTACACGCCACTGCTGAATCAGACATCCACCGATCCTGCCTGCTCCTTTGAATTTCAGCTCGATCCGCCGATGCGGTAGCCGCGGCGTTTTCCGGATCTGCCAAGGGGGCGTTCAATTCTCCCTCGGTGATCGCTGGTGCGTGTCTGCCCGGAGCTTCGATCCCCAATGACCTGGACCCAAAACTACACCCCGTTCTTCGACAGTCTATATGCGTCGATGCTCGTAGCGCTTGCACCCGTGGTCATCCTGCTTGGCCTGCTGGCGTTCTTCCACGTTCGCGCCCATTGGGCAGCGCTGGCAGGACTCCTTACGGTTCTGGTCGCGGCGATTTTTATCTATCACATGCCCGCGGAATTGGCGCTCGCAGCTTCTGCCTATGGTGCGCTCTATGGGTTGCTCCCGATCGGGTGGATCGTGCTGAACGTCGTGTTTCTCTACGACATCACGGTCAAGACAGGGCAGTTCGAGGTACTCAAGGAGTCAATCACCCACCTGTCTGCGGACCGCCGCATCCAGGCGCTGCTCATCGCGTTCAGTTTTGGCGCATTCATCGAGGGTGCGGCCGGATTCGGCGCGCCCGTGGCTATCTCCGCCGCGATGCTGATTGGCATCGGATTCAATCCTCTCCTCGCCGCGTCGCTCGCGCTCATTGGAAATACCGCACCGGTTGCCTTTGGATCGCTCGGCACGCCGATCATCGCCCTGGCCGAGGTTACGGGGCTTCCTCTCCTCGAACTTAGCGCGATGACAGGGCGCCAATTGCCGGTCTTCAGCTTCATCGTACCGTTCTGGCTCGTCGCCGCAATGGTCGGCTGGAGATCAATGCTTCAGATCTGGCCGGCTTGCTTTGTCGGCGGAGCCACCTTTGCCATCGTGCAGTTTCTCGTCAGCAACCACCACGGTCCATGGCTCGTTGATACGGCCAGTGCTCTGGCCTCGATGGGTTCGACGCTGCTTTTGCTTCGTTTCTGGCAACCCAGGACGATCTGGCGTTTCGAGGGTGAATCAGCCGTCGGCTCGTCCGCGCAGGTCGCGCGGCCATCCCGGGGCGCACTGTTCAAGGCCTGGTCGCCATGGATCATCCTGACGGTCATTGTATTCATCTGGGCACTACCCGCGACCAAGGCATTTCTCAATCAGCTCTGGATGGCGAAGATCGAAATCCCTTTCCTTCACAACGCCGTTCTCAAGGCTCCTCCGCTGGCTCTCGAGCACAAACCCGAGAGCGCAATCTACACGCTCAACCTGCTCTCCGCTACGGGTACCGCGCCCTTTATTTCCGCGATCGTGGCAGGGCTCTGCCTTGGGGTCGGCTTCACGCGCCTGTTCGGCATCTATGTCAGGACCATCTGGCGGGTGAGGTGGTCGCTGTTGACGATTTCAGGCATGCTGTCGCTGGCCTTCACCTCCCGCTATGCCGGTTTGGATGCAACGCTCGGACTCGCGTTCGCAAGCACGGGGGTTCTGTTTCCGTTCTTCTCGCCGCTGCTGGGCTGGATGGGTGTGGCCCTGACGGGCAGCGATACGGCCTCGAATGTGCTCTTCGGCAACCTGCAGCAGATAACCGCCGGACAGGTGGGCATTTCGCCCGTGCTGGCTGCGGCTTCCAACAGCACGGGCGGAGTCATGGGTAAGATGATCGATGCGCAGAGCATCGTAGTGGCGGGAGTAGCGACCGGTCAGCAGGGTGGCGAGGGAGTCATCCTTCGAAAAGTATTCTGGCACAGCCTCTCGCTGGCGATCCTCGTGGGCATTTACGTCCTCATCCAAGCCTACGTGTTTCCGGGGATGGTGCCTTGATTTCTCCGTTGCCACTCCGGCGCCAGTCGTCGATTTTCACTTCGCGTTCCTGGATTGCGGCCCGGCTTTCGTCCGAGAATTCTCTCGGTCACTGCGCTCCCGCCTGCTCGGGGAAATCTCTTTCGCGTTGTGACGGCGTCATCACTTTCCGCATCATCGCCCAACGGGCTGTTCCTGCTTGCAGCGCTTCTGGGAGGTGTCGGCTTCATCGTGTTCTCCACGACGCGTCTGAAATTGCATCCGTTTCTGGCATTGATCGTGGCTGCCTACGCCATGGGCTTGTGCGGTGGTTTGAATTCCATCCAGACGGCCGCGGTGCTCACGGAGGGGGTCGGGCAGACGGTCGGTCACATCGGCGTTGTGATTGCCTGTGGCAGCATCATCGGGGTTGTGCTGGAAAAGAGCGGAGGTGCCATGGTCCTGGCCGGCACGCTGGTAAAATGGATCGGCGAGGCGCGTTCAGTGCTGGCGATGTCCGTCACCGGTGCGTTGGTTTCCATCCCCGTATTCTGTGATTCGGGTTTTGTCATCCTGTCGCCCCTGGCCCGATCACTCGCGAGAAAGACGGGGCAGTCACTCGCAACCTTCGCGGTTGCCCTGAGCATGGGTCTTTACGCCACACATTGCCTCGTCCCGCCGACGCCAGGCCCGCTGGCGGCGGCAGGTCAGCTTCGGGCTGACATCGGGTCGGTCATGCTCCTGGGAATGCTGGTTTCGGTGCCGGTTGTGGCGGTCACCTATGTTTATGCGCAGTTCATCGGGCGTCGCATCGTGATCGATCCGGTGCCTCCCGGGCTCGCTTCCGTTGATGCTCCCGAACCCGCGGAGGAGTCGGTCCCGGTCGGTCGTGTAGGCCCCGTCGGTGCCTTTTCCCCCATTCTCCTCCCCATCATTTTGATCGCGCTGGAATCCATCGCGGCACTGCCCGGACAGCCCCTGGGCACGGGATTGCTGCGCACGGGAATTGGATTCCTCGGCAATGCCGAAACCGCGTTGGTTCTGGGCGTCTTTCTCGCGGCATGGGTTGTCAGGCGCCAGGGTGCGTCGGTGTTTGGGAATTGGTGCAGCGAGGGACTCCGGGATGCGGGAACCATCGTGCTCATTGTTGCCGCCGGTGGCGCGCTTGGCATGGTGTTGCGCCGGACCGCGATGACTGAAGTGGTCGGTGAGGGACTGACGGCTCTCGATCTGGGACACTTCAACATTCTGCTGCCCTTCATTGTCGCGGCGGGACTCAAGATCTCGATCGGTTCCTCGACCATGTCGATGATCACGACCGCGTCCCTCGTTTCGCATCTCTTGCCGGCACTTGGCCTTTCGACGGGATTTGGACCCGTGCTCGCCACGCTTGCGATCGCCTGTGGAGCGATGATCGTTTCCCATGTGAACGACGCTTTTTTCTGGGTGATTTCCCAGATGACGGGCATGTCCATACCACAAGGCTACCGTCTGATTTCCGCGCCCTCGATCATCGCGGGCCTGACCGGAATTGCGGCCGTGTTGGTGCTCAGTCTCTTTCTTCTTTGATCCATGAACTCACGTTCCCTCATTCCGCTCCTGCTGCTTCTCACCACTTTGGCGCAATTGGTGCGGGCCTATCCCGAACCGGGCAAGTTTCTTCGGACCGACGATCTTGATGTCACGAAGGTGATTCCCGCGGCTCCTGCGGACAATTCCCTCGCGACGGCCGCGGATATCGAGACGGTTTACCAGGTCCAGAAGCGGCGCACGCCGGAGATGGTCGCGCTCGCCAATTATTTCGCAGAGGACTCGGTGTTTCAGTATGATGCTGTGATAGGAGCCTGGTTTACCTCCGCCAACCTTCCGCGCACCGCGGAATTCTTTCTCCAGATTGATTCCGACCGCTACGCCATCAGCAGCAAGGGCAAGCAGGTCTGGCAGCGCCCGCGTCCGCCGCTTCTGGACTCCCGCATCAAACCCTGTGTGCACCTGCCGAAATCGGGATCCTATCCGAGCGGACATTCCACGCAGGCGTTTCTCTGGGCAAACTTGCTGGCGGAAATTTTTCCGGAACACCGGGAGGCACTGCGTGACCGTGCGGAACTGGTCGCCTGGTCGCGCATCATCGGGGGAGTGCACTATCCGACGGACATTACGGCAGGGAGGATGCTCGGGGATCGCCTGGCCGCTGAGTTTCTCAAGCGGTCGGCGGTACGTGAAGCCTTGGCTGACGTGATCGCGGAGGTGAGGCGAGTGAGCTCGAAGGAACAGGATGCGGCGGCAGTGACCCCATGACACGAAACGTCCTTCTGGCGTTTGATAAATTCAAGGACTCGCTCACGGCTCAGGCCGCTTGTGAGATCACAGCTGCGGCACTGAAGGCCGTGCGTCCGGATTGGAGGGTGACAAATGCGCCGCTCGCGGACGGTGGCGAAGGGTTTGCGGGGATTCTCACGAGGTCGGCTGGCGGACGCATGATCAGGGAGCAGGTGGCCGGCCCGCGAGGCGAGACGTTGCAGGCGGAGTTTGGAATGGTCCCGGTGGAGGCCATTCCCGAGGGGGCTCGTCGGCGGCTTCAGTTGTCGTCGGGCGTGTCGTCGGGTGGTGAGGTGGCGATCATCGAAATGGCCTGCGCCAGTGGCCTTGCGTTGCTTCCCGCTTCAAAACGTGATCCCTGGCAAACCACGTCGCGAGGTACGGGTGAACTGATGTGCGCGGCGGCGCACCTTGGCGCGGTGGGCATTCTTCTTGGGGTGGGAGGGAGCGCGAGCAATGATCTTGGTCTTGGAGCGCTCTCGGCGCTCGGATTCAGATTCACGTCGAGCGAGGGAGCGATCATCGACCCGCCGATTCCGGCTCGTTGGAAATCGATCGTGGGCGTATCTGGCGCGCCATTGGCGGCGCTGCCTCCGGTCCATATTGCCTGCGATGTCACGAATCCCCTTCTTGGCATGCGTGGCGCGGCGACCGTGTATGGACCACAAAAGGGATTGAAGGAGGAGGACCTTCCTGTGCTGGAGGCGGAGAGCAAACGCCTCGGAGAGCTGCTGTGTTCGGCCGTTGGCAAAGCGCCGGAGCTCATGGCTGTGCCGGGTGCGGGTGCGGCTGGAGGCATTGCGTTTGGCTTGATGGCGGGAGTGGGTGCCCGGTTGTTGCCAGGTTTTGATCTCGTCTCGGAGTGGCTCGATCTCGATTCCAGATTGGGGACCGCTGACTTGGTAGTTACCGGGGAAGGCCGGTTTGATGACAGTTCCCTTGAGGGCAAGGGTCCTGGAGCCGTCGCGGCACGGGCCCTGGAGCTTGGCAAGCCTGTACACGTGTTCGCGGGACAGATTGCCTCTGTGGGTCGGGATCAATTGAGCCTTCACGCAATCACCCCACCGGGCACACCGATGGTGGATGCTTTGCGTGACGCCGCGAAGAATCTGGATGTCGCGGTCCGCCGCGTTTTTTCCATCGCCGACAGCGTTTAGCCTGCAAGCCCCTTCGATTCCGGCTGACGCGGGTACCTGTCCCACACCAATGCGAGAATTCAAGGCTGCGCATTGACCCCAGTTCGGCAACTTCCCAGCGTGGAGACATGGCACACTCCCCACGATTGGTTGTACTTGACGGTCATACACTGAATCCCGGCGATCTGTCCTGGTCGGAGCTGAAATCCCTCGCGGATTGCGTGATTCACGCGCGCACGGCGTCAGCAGACATCGTCGAAAGAAGCCGGGATGCGGAGATTCTACTGACGAACAAGACCCCTGTGAATGCGGATACCATCGCCGCCTGCGGAAAGCTGCGGTGCATCGGCGTGCTCGCGACGGGTTTCAATATCGTGGACATCGCGGCTGCCCGCGCGCGAGGAATTCCGGTGACGAACGTTCCGAGTTACAGCACCGGCTCTGTTGCGGAACACACCTTTGCGTTGTTGCTGGAACTCGCGCGTGGCGTCGGTCGGCATGCGGTGGGTGTAAGGGAAGGCCGCTGGGCTTCGGCTGCGGACTTCTGCTACTGGGAAACGCCTCAGGTTGAGTTGGAGGGTCTCGTGCTGGGACTGGTGGGAGGAGGCCGGATCGGTCAGGCGGTTGCGCGTGTGGGCCGTGCGTTCGGAATGGATGTGCGCATCGCTTCGAGCCGCGGCGGTCCACCGGAACTGGAGTCCGTCCTGCGCGCCGCGGATGTTGTCAGCCTTCATTGCCCGCTGACTCCTGCCACGAAGCATCTCGTCAATGAGACGACTTTGAGCTGGATGAAGCCGGGTGCGTTTCTGGTGAACACCAGCCGAGGGCCACTCATCGACGAGTCTGCGCTTGCAGCCGCCCTCAATTCGGGTCGTCTGGCCGGAGCCGCTCTCGATGTCCTGTCCAGCGAACCCCCGCCCGCAGGCCATCCCCTGTTCACAGCACGCAATTGCCTCATCACCCCGCACATCGCGTGGACGACCTCTGCCGCCCGCAAACGCCTTCTGCGCACCGCGGTTGAAAACCTGCGTGCATTCCTTGCCGGGCAGCCGCAGAACGTGGTGAATTGAGCTCCAGGGAGCCCCCTTAGGATTCCGTCATAAATGTATAAACTCCCGTGAGAGATCGGGAGGGGGAAGGATTATCATGAAGATGGTTTTGCGGATGCTATCGCGCCGCGAATTCACATCCCCCCCTCCACATGAACCCAACACTATCCCTTAGCGGACGTGCGCCGTCTTCGGAGCCATCCGTCGCGTTGAAACGTATCAACCGCTTCCTCTCAAGCCGGATCGTCGGCTTTTTCCCCCTCATTGTTTTCGCTCTTCTTCTCCGCGCGCCGGCGCCCGTGGCGGCACAGGCGGTTTCAACCGGCGTGATTGAAGGACGCGTCCAAAACGCGGCTTCCGGCTCCTATCTGATCAATGCCCGCGTTTCAGTCGTGGGTACCACAAGAGAAACGCTCACGGACGCCTCCGGCGAGTATCGCCTTGGAGGATTGCCCACAGGGGAAGTGACGCTCGAAGTCTTCTTCACCGGCATGGCTTCAAGGCAAGTGAAGCTCAACGTGTCGCCAGGCGTCACTGTGAAGCAGGATTTCCGACTGGTCCGTGCCGGCGAGGTGACCAGGGATGGCGATGTTGTGGTCATGAACCCCTATGTCGTTGCAAGCGAGCGCGAGTACGATGCCACGGCCATTGCGATCAACGAGCAACGTTTCGCAGCCAACCGCAAGGATGTGGTCTCGACAGATGCCTTTGGTGAGATCAACCAGGGAAACATCGGTGAATTCGTGAAGTTCCTTCCCGGTGTCACGCTCGATGTCAAAGACGGCAACACGCCCTCCGGCATCATGATTCGTGGTTTCGATCCGAATTACACCAATGTGACGCTCGATGGTGGACAGCTCGCGAGCACGATCATTGCCAACACACAAACGTCCTCGCGCCAGTTCGTGCTCGACGGCGCCAACATCAACAATCTCGCGCGCATCGAGGTCACAAAGCTCCCGACTCCCGACATGTCGGCAAATCTGCTCGGTGGCGCGGTCAATTTCGTGAGTCGCTCGGCGTTTGAGCGTCCGCGCATGGAAACACGCATCTCGACCTATTTTTCTGCCAACGCCAAGGCCATGGATTTCAACCAGACGGCGGGTCCCCTCGCGAAGGAAACTTTCAAAATCCTCCCGTCAGCCGATTTCATGTTCGTTCATCCGGTCAACAGCCAGTTTGGCTATGTGGTGACCGCCCAGCACAGCAGCCAGTATTACCTGCAGAATCGTACCGTTCTCGGCGCGCGCTTCACCAGCGCGGGCGCCACACTCGACAATCCCTACACGACCAACATCAATACAAACCTCGCCCCCAATCGAAGCGATCGCGATTCGGGTGCCGTCAAATTCGACTACAAGCCCTGGGATGGCAGTGTCCTTAGTCTGCACCTGCAGGCCAATGCGTCCAAACAGCAAACCGCGTCGCGTGGCCTCAACTACAATGTCGGAGGAGGAACTCCTTTGAGCTGGACGCAGACCGATGTCCGCGGAGCAAACAGCGGCGGCTCGGTTGGAATGGGCAACAACTTCCAGGAGCGCCACGCGTTGACGCGGGGCATCAACGGCTCCTACAGGTTCACCAATGACGATTGGATGGTCGAGGCTGCCGCCAGCTATTCCAACTCGAACAATCGCACTCGCGATGGGGACAAGGGATTCTTCCGCAATGTCAACGTAAGCCTGCCGGGTGTAGCCCGTGTCAATCTTCTGGGTATCCAGCAGGATGACGCGAGATTCTCCAATGCCGAGGTGTATAACAGTGCGGGTACACGCATCGATGAGCTCAGCCTTGCCAACTATTATCTCACAACCGCAGGCACCGAGCGTCTCAACGCTGCGGATGACGTCAAGGAAGCACGGCTCAATGTCGCCCGTGAGCTCTCCATCCTTGGCAATCCCGTCACCCTCAAGATCGGAGGAAGCATTAACGACATGGAGCGCGATCTCAACTACACGCCTGTCAACTATACCTACGTCGGACCCGATGGCATCGCGAACAATGCCGACAATACGATGGCGTCGTTCGTGGACACGGGTTTTGCCGGCGTAAGTCCCGGGTTCGGACGTCCCGCGCCTCAATGGCCCGACTCCTTCAAGGTCTGGCAATCGTTCCTGAAGACTCCGAACTATTGGACCCAGACGACCTCGCAGGCGGGCGATGTCCCGCGCAATGTTGCCATCCGCTCGCCATGGCTGCACGAGACAATCACCGCGGCATATCTCATGGGGGACATCAAGCTTCTGCGCAACCGCCTGCGAATCGTTGGTGGCGTGCGGTACGAATTGACCGAGGATGAGGGCCTTGGCTTCAAGCAGGACGCCGATGCGGTTCTGGTCAAGGATGCCAGCGGGAATGTCCTCGACACGGATCCGAACCGTCCGGGCATCCAGACCCAGATTAGACCGGACCTCGCGCCTTCCGGTTCGTTTGCCTACAACTCTGTCCTTTACGCCAAGCGGCAGTACTACGCTTCGCGGGACTACCACTATTACCACCCGAGCGCACACGTCACTTACAACATCACTGACAATCTTCTTGTCCGTGCGGCCTACGCCAAGACCATCGGGCGGCCGAATCTCTCGGACATCGTGCCCAATCTGTTTGTCGGAGAGAACATCAACTTCGGAAATCCCAACAACAGTTCGGGAAATATTCCGGGTTTCATCACGGGAGCGAACATCGGGCTTCGTCCGTGGCGGGCCAAAAACTACGACTACTCGATCGAGTACTACCTTCCGAAGAATGGCGTGCTGATGTTCAATGCCTACCGGAAGGACATCAAGGACTTCTTCAGCAGCATCAACGTGATTGCGGATCAGGCGTTGCTTGATCAGCTAGGGCTCTCCAGCGATGCGCTGGGCTACCAATACACGCGACGCATCAATATTTCCGATGCGCGAATTGACGGCTGGGAGGCACGTGCCGACCTTCCCCTCGTCAACCTCACGAACCTGTCCATGTTCTCAGGCATGGGTGACTGGCTGAAGCCCTATACCTTCACGACCAACTTCACGCATCTCAGTCTCTCCGGCTCGCGGGTGACGGCATCGGATTGGAAACGTTTCATTCCGCGGGGACGCAACTTTGGCCTGCGTTTCAATTTCCCCAAGATTTCCGGGATGTTCCTCGTGAACTGGCGCGGGAAGATGCTTCGTGATACCGCCAACCAGTTCCCCGGGGCGAATGAGTACATCCGTGCCCGCTACCAGGTCGACGGAAACATCGAGTACCAGTTGACGAAGCACTTCGCGATTTTCGCCGCGGGCCGGAACCTCTTCAACGCCCCCTCCGAGTGGGAAGTCTCTGGCCCCGGCGTGCCGGCTTGGTCGACACTTACCAATTACGAAGACTACGGCGCGCAGTATTCCCTGGGCGTCAAAGGCTCCTTCTGACGGTGTATCTTCACTTTTCCGGGAACAGCCCTGCCAATGAGTGTCACTTCCCGCGCGGCGGGTCCAGCTCGCCCTGGGAAGCCACATTCCCAATGAATGTGAAATTCTGAGGCGTGGTTGCCGCCCGGATTGGCGTTCGGCCGCGGTGTTCGGGGGAACATCGCGGTCGAACAGCTTTCGGGGCCCTCGGGCATCCCCAGAGCAGCCCCCCGGGACTTCTAGCCCGATGCCGTTCGTAGAATCCATGCCGCGCGCAGAACCTCCGTTCTCCAGCCATAATTGGCCACGCACTCGGGCTTAGGATGCCGTCAGAAAACACCACAAACGCGGAAGAAATTCCGGGCAAATTGGGATAATCTCTAACCGCTGACCAAGAAACTGCCGCGTCGGCCATGTGGCTGTTCCATTTCTCCATTTTCGCTGTGACCGCTGGCGAGCCTCCCTTCCGCCATCACCCATGAACACTTCTCCCCTTGCGCTCGGTGTCATCTTTGGAAACCGCGACTTTTTTCCGGACCGGCTCGTGCCTGATGCACGGGCCGATGTCATCAAGCTCTTCAGCGAACTTGGGATTGAACCCGTCATGCTCGACCCCTCCGAGAGCAAACTTGGCAGCGTGGAGACGCATCGCGACGCGCGCACGTGTGCGGAGCTGTTCCGGAGAAACAGGGATCGTATTTCAGGTGTGCTGGTTTGCCTGCCCAATTTCGGAGACGAAAAGGGCGTCGCCGACACGCTGAAGCTGGCCGACTTGAATGTGCCGATCCTCGTGCAGGCCTATCCTGATGAACTCGACAAACTCGATGTCATCCGGAGACGCGATGCCTGGTGCGGCAAGATCTCCGTTTGCAACAATCTCCGCCAGGCCGGCATTCCCTTCTCTCTGACCACGTCGCATGTGGTGCGCCCGCTCGAGGAATCGTTCCGTCGCGACCTCAAGGAATTTGTCGCGGTCTGTCGGGTCGTTCGTGGGCTTCGAAAGGTGCGGCTCGGAGCGGTGGGTGCCCGTCCGGCCGCTTTCAATACCGTGCGCTATTCTGAGAAGATACTCGAGCGAAACGGCATCAGTGTGACTACCATCGATCTTTCCGAGATTCTCGGTGCGGCCGCGAAGATCGCCGATGGCGACCGGCGGCTCATGTCGAAAGTCGACGAGATCAAGGCGTACGCAAACGCATCACTGGTTCCGGTCGCGAAACTCGCGCAGATGGCCCGACTGGGAATCGTGCTCGATGAGTTTGTTGCGACCAACCACCTCGACGCCACGGCCATCCAGTGCTGGACCTCCGTGCAGGCAAACCACGGATGCAATGTCTGCACGTCGATGAGCATGATGAGCGAGAACTTCCTCCCGAGCGCGTGCGAGGTGGACGTCACCGGTGTGCTGACCATGTATGCGATGCAACTGGCGTCGCTGTCCCCCTCGGCGATCGTCGACTGGAACAACAACTACGGCGCGGACGCCGACAAGTGCGTGCTCTTCCACTGCGGCAACTGGGCGAAGTCGTTTCTTCCCGACATCAAGATTCTCAACGCTCCGATCCTTGGGAGCACGCTCGGGGTGGAGAATACCTGGGGTGCGCTGGATGGCCGGACGCCCGCGTCGCCCCTGACATATGGCCGGATCACGACGGACGACACAGCCGGTGTCATCCGCACCTATGTCGGGGAAGGAGCTTTGACCAACGATGAACTCCGCACCTTCGGCAATCGTGCGGTGGCCCATGTACCCAGGCTTCAGAAGCTCATGCGATATGTATGCCTCGAAGGGTTTGAGCACCACGTGGTGATGAATGCCTCACGCACCGCTGGCATCCTGGCCGAGGCGTTCGGACGCTATCTGGGCTGGGAAGTCTATCATCACGAGCCTGAACAGGAATGACATGCCGACCGACCAGGAACTTCTGCTGAAATCATTCGCACTCCGGCGAAGGATGCTGCGCCTGATCCATCACGCAGGCGCGGGTCACACCGGCGGCGGCTTGTCATGCCTCGACATCCTGAGTGTGCTCTACCATCGAGTGCTCTCCATCTCGCCCGAGTCTGTCGATTCACCCACGCGGGACCGCTATGTGCAGAGCAAGGGACATTGCGTCGAGGCTCTCTACACGGTGCTCGCGGATCGTGGTTATTTTCCGGACTCGGATCTCGATACCGTATGCCGTTACGGTTCAAAATACGTGGGCCACCCGACACGAAAGGTGCGTGCCATCGAAATGAACACCGGTGCCCTGGGGCATGGTCTGCCCATCTGCGTGGGGATGGCGCTTGCCTCGAAAATGGATGGGGACGCGTTTCGTGTATTCACGCTCCTGGGCGATGGTGAGCTTGCGGAAGGATCCAACTGGGAGGCGGCGATGGCCGCTGCACATCATCGACTGGACAATCTCACAGCCATCCTCGATCACAACACCCTTCAGATCACCGGCCCTACGCGCGACGTGATGTCCAACGAGCCGCTCGACGCCAAATGGCGCACGTTTGGATGGGAGGTGCGTAGCACCAATGGCCACGACTACGCCGCGCTCTCCGCTGCCCTGACCGCACCGCACCCGGGGCGTCCCCTCTTTGTTATCGCGAACACGGTCAAGGGCAAGGGGGTCAGTTTCATGGAGAATGTAGCTCGCTGGCATCACGGCGTGCCGAACGATGACGAGCTCAAACGCGCGCTTGCCGAACTTGAAGACGCGGAAGCGAAATGTCGGGAGGGAAGTCCGTGAGTGCTCCCGCGCCTTCGATGTTTTCACCCGATGCCCGCGCCATGGCTGGCAAACTCGGACTTAAACTGGGCCGCGCAAACCTTGAGGAGTTTGCCGACACGCTTCAGGTGCTCGCAACGGTTGACCGGTCGATCGTCGCGGTCACCTCGGATTCGCGGGGTTCGGGAAAACTCGCTCCCTTCGGAAAGGCGCTTCCGAGGCAGATCATCGAGGTGGGTATTGCCGAGCAGAATCTTGTTGGAATCACCGCGGGACTCTCCGCGTGCGGAAAGAAGGCGTTCGGAGTTTCACCCTCGTGCTTCCTCACCGCCCGATCGCTCGAGCAGATCAAGAATGACCTGTGCTACTCCGATGTCCCCGGCGTACTTGTAGGCATCAGCGCCGGCGTCAGTTACGGCGCGCTCGGTTCGACCCACCATTCGCTTCATGATTTTGCTGCGCTCCGAGCGATCAGCAATATCACGATCATCGCTCCCGCGGACAACTTTGAAACGCGAGAAGCTGTGCGATTCGCCGCAATCGCGGCCCATCCGGTGTTCCTGCGTTTCGGCAAGGCTGCGATGTACGATGTCACTCCCGCAGGCACGCGTTTCGAAGCGGGCAGGGCAGTCACGCTGCGTGACGGGCACGATGTCGCCTTCCTGGCAAACGGTGAAACCGTCGTGCACGCGCTGCTCGCCGCCGCAAACCTGGCCGACGCGGGGATAGCTGCGCGAGTCGTCAGTGTTCATACGGTGAAGCCGCTCGACCTTTCGACTGTCCTTGCTACCGGCAGGGACTGTCGTGTCGTTATTACCGTCGAGGAGCACATGGTTCACGGGGGCTTGGGCGAAGCGGTTGCGGCAGCGCTGCTGACCGCCGGACTCAAGCCTGCATTCAGGAGTGTGGGAATCCCCGACGAGGACACCGTCACCGGCGCGCAGGCCGATATCTTTCGGCACTATGGAATTTCCATGGAGCGGCTCGCAGCAACGGCCCGGGAACTGCTCAAAGGTCGGACCTCGGGCTCCTGCTGAGAGCGTGCTTGCGCAATTTTCCATGCATTTTCTCGCCATCGATCAAAGTACTTCTGCCACGAAGGCACTGCTCTTCGATCGCAATGGCGTCGCAGTGGATCGCGAATCTCGAGAACACCAGCAGCATCATCCCCATCCTGGCTGGGTGGAGCATGATGCAGAGGAGATCTGGAAGAACACCCTCGAGGTGCTTGGGAAAATCCTGGGGCGACACTCCCGGAAGAAGAAGGAAATCGTCTCGCTCTCGATCACGAACCAGCGCGAGACCGTTGTCGTTTTCGATCGCGCCAGCGGACGTCCTCTGGTGCCCGCGATCGTGTGGCAGTGCAGGCGGGGAGATCCTTTCTGCGCTGCTCATCGTCACTCGGGTGCGGAATCAATGATCCGGCGAAAGACCGGACTCAGGCTTGATGCCTATTTCTCGGGCTCAAAGCTCCAATGGCTCGTGTGGGACAATCTGGAGCTGCCGGGAAAACTGGCCGACGGAAGCGCGCTCATCGGCACTGTGGACACCTATCTGATCTACAGGCTGACCGGTGGAAAAGTATTTGCGACCGATTTCACCAACGCGAGCCGCACGCTGCTTTTCGACATCCATGCCCTGCAGTGGGACGATTCTCTGTGCGCGCTCTGGGATGTGCCCCGTCGTGCCCTTCCCGAAGTACGAGAGAGTTCAGATCAGTTTGGCGAGACGACCCTCGATGGCATGCTCACGTGGGCGGTGCCGATCCGGGGCGTCATGGGTGACTCACAAGCATCGTTGTTCGCGCAGCGTTGTTTCTCTCCGGGGTCGGCAAAGATCACTTTCGGTACGGGTTCGTCCGTCCTGCTCAATATCGGATCGAAGGCACGCACAATGGACAACGGGATCCTCACCGCCCTCGCCTGGGTGCACCGGGGAATTCCCACATATGCCTTTGAGGGAATCATCATCTCGTCGGCATCGACGCTCACGTGGCTGCGTGACAAACTCGGAATGCCCGACGTGCCCGAACTTGAACAACTCGCCATGTCAGTGCCTGACTCGGGTGGCGTACATCTCATTCCGGCCTTCAATGGCCTGGGCCTCCCGCACTGGCGGCCGGATGTCCGCGGGGCGATCACCGGATTGACCCACGCGAACGATCGTCGACACCTTGCGCGTGCAGCCTTTGAGTCCATTGCTTTTCAGGTGAGGGATGCCCTTGATGCCCTGCGCCGCGCCGCAGGTTTGTCGCCTGGATCGCTGCATGCGGATGGCGGTCCCACGGCGAGCAGTTTCCTGATGCAATTGACGGCGGATCTGGCAGCCACCGAATTGCGGGTTTCCACCATGCGCGATTGTTCGCCCCTGGGCGCGGTGCTTGCAGCACAACTAGGCCTCGGCTTGCATGGATCCATGGCCGATCTGGCCCGCATGCCCCATCCTGAGACAGCCTATGTTCCTCGTGCGACTGCGGACCAGGTCGCCATGCTCCACCACGCGTGGTCCCGTGCCCTTCGCTCCCTGTTTGTGCCATGAATGCTGCCCAGAACTATTCCAGCCGATCCATCCTCTTCCTGGTGCCCATGAGGTTGTCCTGCCTGTTCCTCGTCACGTTGATGTGCACCCTTGTGCGTGCGGGCGAAAAATCACTCGTCGATACGGTCCGCTCACCTCACGCGGTCATGTACATGCCCGATCTTGGCGACGTGAAATGGAACGGTGGACTTCTCGGCGAGCGATTCGAGGTCTGTCGTGCGACCATGGTGCCGCACATGTGGGGGATCCTGAGCGATGCGAAAGCGAGCCACGCCTGGGAGAACTACCTGATCGCGGCGGGCCAGGCGAAGGGCGAATTCTTCGGTCCTCCCTTCAATGACGGGGATTTCCTAAAATGGTTCGAGGCGCTCGCCCAGGTTTACGCGATCACTCGCGATCCCGCGCTCGATCGGCAGATGGATGGGATCATTGCTGTCATCGCCAAGGCCCAGCGGGAGGACGGCTATCTTCACACGCAGACGATCATTCCCCAGCGCGCGGGCGTGAAGGCGAAGGAGTTTGCGGATCGCGAGCATTTCGAAACCTACAATATGGGTCACCTCATCACGGCGGCGTGCATCCACTACCGGGTCACCGGTAAGACCTCCATGCTCGAACTCGCACGCAAAGCCGCCGACTACATCGATCGGCTGTGCAGGGAGAAGCCGGAGGAACTCGCCCGCAATGCGATCTGCCCGTCCCACTACATGGGCGTTGTCGAGCTGTACCGAACGACACGCGATCCCCGCTATCTGGAACTCGGCAGGCAGCTCATTGAGATCCGCAGTCTGGTACCGCCTGAGGTGGGTTCGGATCAGAACCAGGACCGCATGCCATTCCGGAAAATGACCCAGGCGGTCGGTCATGCCGTGCGGGCGAATTACCTCTATGCGGGAGTGGCTGACGTCTTCACCGAGAACGGAGATTCCTCGCTCCTCCGGACTCTCACCTCACTTTCAAACAATGTGGCCGACCGGAAGCTCTACATCACCGGAATGACCGGAGCAATCTACGACGGGGCATCTCCCGACGGCGTCGACTACACGCAGCACGCGTCGATCAAGACGATTCACCAGGCCTATGGTCGCGACTACCAATTGCCGAATCTTACGGCCTACAACGAGACCTGCGCCACCATCGGCTACGGCATGTGGATCTGGCGGCAACTCGCCGTCACGGGTGACGCAGCCTATGCAGATCTCTTCGAGCAGACGCTCTACAACGGCGTGCTCCCGGGGATCAGCCTCGACGGCAAGGACTACTTCTACGTCAACGCACTTAGGAAACTCCACGACTTTCACTGGCCAATGCGTTGGTCGCGCACGCGTGAGGCCAACATCCCGGTCAGCTTCTGCTGTCCGCCAAACGTGGTCAGGACAATCGCCGAGGCACACAACTATGTCTATGCGCTTTCGCCCGGGACGATCTGGGTAAACCTCTATGGCGCCAGCACGCTCGATACTGCCTGGGCCGGGGACGGCCAGCGGATCAAGCTGCGGCAGGAAACGGATTATCCATGGAGCGGCGCGGTGAAGTTAGTCGTCGAACAGGCCCCAGCCACCGAAGTCACCTTCAAGTTACGTGTGCCGGGCTGGCTCCGGGAAGGCGCCTCGCTGCGCGTCAATGGCAGACCTGTCTCCGCCACGATTACGCCAGGCAGCTATGCCAATGTGAAGCGCGCGTGGAGGACTGGAGACACTGTGGACTTCGACATGGCCTTCAAGCCGACGCTTTGGGAGGCTAATCCGCTTGTGGAGGAGACGCTCGGTCAGGTGGCCCTCAAGTACGGTCCTCTCGTTTATTGTGTGGAGTCGAATGACCTTCCCGCGGGGGTCAGGCTGAAGGATGTCGTTGTCAATCTTGGTTCACGGTCCTCGTTTGAAGCGAAGCATGAGAAGATTTCCGGGGCATCGCTGGTGACGCTCTCGTTCGATGCGCTGGTTCTGCGCCGTGCCGACTGGAGTGATCGCGAGCTCTATCGTGAAGTCGGTTCGCATACGCCCGCGCCGGTACGCATCAAGGCGGTTCCCTATTACGCCTGGGGAAATCGTGGTGACACTGAAATGACTGTCTGGCTGCCTGCGCGTTGAATTCCCTTTTGTTTTTATTCCTGTTCAAATTCCCCCTCCATGAACAACTCCCCTGTATCATCCCCATCGGTCCCTTCCGCAGACGACGCCATCGTCACAAAGCAACAATGGAAGTGGTCTGCGCTAGCCGGCATGGCGTCCTACCTTGATGCCGGTTCGATCGTCGCCCTTGCCGCTAGTCTTGCTGCCTTTCAGGAGGAGTTTCACCTGAGCAAGGGCAGTGTTGGCGCGCTTCAGGCGATTGGACCGAATGCCATTGGCTGCGCGATCGGTGCCTTTGTCGGAGGCTGGCTGGGAGACAAGCTTGGTCGGAAACGAATTTACCAGTGGGATCTGCTTGTCTACGCCGCGGGCATTTTATGCATGGCGCTATCCGTCAATGCGGGCATGCTCTATGTCGGCACTTTTGTCGTCGGCGTTGCGGTAGGCGCAGACGTACCGACCTCTTTGGCTCTCGTTGGAGAATTCGCGCCAGCCCGTGCGCGGGGGAAGCTGCTTGGCTTTACGCAGGTCGCCTGGTGTCTAGGGCCATCCGTCGTTCTCTGGATGGCCATGGCATTGGCACCCCTCGGCCTGATGGGCAACCGGATCCTCTTTCTTCACCTGTTTGTTGTCGCCCTTATCACCTGGGCACTGCGCCGCGGGCTCGCTGAGTCCGCGCGCTGGAAGGCCGCCGCTGCGACCGCACGGGAGCAGGTCTCTGCGCTCCTTTCGCCGTCGAATGTTCGAGCGATGATCTGGACGGGCACGATTTACCTATTCTGGAATCTCACCGCGGGAACCAACGGCGCGTTTGGAGCCTATTTCAACCGGGTGCTACTTGGAGGCAGGGATGTCAGTGCAACCCATGCGCAAGCGGTCGGTACCGGTCTGGCGAGCCTTTCGTTTCTTTGCACGATGCTGGCAACGGTGTTCCTGTTCATGCCGTTTTCCGATCGGAGCTTCAGAGCCAGAAAATGGCTCTGGGGCGTGGGCTCGATCCTGCAGATTGCTTCCTGGGGTATGCTCATGTTCGTGCCGTACACCGTGTCGACCGTCTTTGCCAATACCATCCTGTTTGGCGTCGGTGCAGCCCTTGCGGGTGAGGCCTTCTACAAGGTTTTCAGCCAGGAACTTTTTCCCACCCTGCAGCGTGGCACCGCCCAGGGAATCACCTTTGGCGCCGCGCGGGTGCTACTTGGCATCTGGAGTTTTGTCGCTCCGATGCTGATCGACGATCAGAACCCGAATTTCCACGCGCTGGCGCTTATGCTGACGCTCTTCCTCGTGGTCAGTGGCGCGGTGGGATTCTTCTTCATGCCCGATACATCGGGGAAATCACTGGAGCAGATTGCAGCGGAACGCGCGCGGTCATGAACCGGGATTGCAGCGTCGCCGTTCGCTGACCCGCATCATCGGATTCTCCGAATCATTCATGAGTCGATTTTCCGCAACCTACCTGATCGAAACCGCGCTATCTGCCGAGCAGGCTGCCGCAACTCTGGCTGGGGAGCAGTCCTCCGGGACATTTGTGGCGGTGCCAGGCGAAACGACAGAACTGAAAGAGCGCTTCGCGGCACGCGTAGAGTCGGTCACGTTGCGCGAATCGGTCACCGGGCCATCGATTCCGACTGGGCGGGCCCCTGCGTCTGCCTACCGTCGCGCGGAAGTCGTGGTATCTTGGCCGATGGAAAACGTGGGCACCAATCTGCCCACGCTGGTTTCCACCCTTCAGGGCAATCTCTACGAACTCTCCCAACTATCCGGCATCAAGCTTCTCGATTTCGACGTTCCTTCGGGATTCACAACCGCTTTTCGAGGCCCGGCGTTCGGCGTTGCTGGCTGCCGCAGGCTCACCGGCGTGGAGGGTCGACCCCTCATCGGAACGATCATCAAGCCGAGCATCGGTCTCTCCCCTGCTCAAACCGCAGCGATGGTGGACGAACTCGTCGGGGCGGGCATCGATTTTCTGAAGGACGACGAACTGATGGCCAACCCTCCACATTCTCCCTTCGATGAACGTGTCGACGCGATCATGCGGGTGATCCGCCACCATGCGGAGCGCACGGGGAGGAAGGCGATGTATGCCTTCAACATCAGTGACGAGAACGACCCGATGCAGCGGCACTACGATAAGGTCGTGAGCGCCGGAGGGACCGGCGTCATGCTCAGCATCAACAGCGTTGGCCTTGCCGCGGCGAAGAAGATCTGCGACCGTGGCCAGCTCGCAATCCACGGTCACCGTAACGGCTGGGGCATGCTCAATCGTCACCCGATGCTGGGCATGGAGTTTCCCGCCTACCAGAAACTCTGGCGGCTGGCTGGCATCGACCAGCTCCACGTCAATGGCATTGCAAACAAGTTCTGGGAGCCGGATGACTCCGTTGTCCGCTCCATCACCTCCTGTCTCGCTCCGCAGCCCCTGGGTCGCCCGATCCTGCCCGTGGTTTCCTCCGGACAATGGGGCGGCCAGGCACCCGAAACGTGGCGGCGCGCGCGGACGCTGGATCTGCTTTACATGGCCGGTGGCGGCATCCAGGCGCATCCGGACGGCCCGGCCGCGGGAGTGCGGGCTCTCCGGAAATGGTGGGAGGCGGCTGTTGAAGGCCTGACGCAATCGCAGGCAGCAACCAAGTATCCTGAACTCGCGAAGTCCGTCGCGAGATTCGGTCGATCCTGAGTCATGCTTCGACTCGCCTATTTTGCCGACGATTTCACTGGCGCGACCGACGCCCTGGAATCCCTCGCTCGTTCCGGATTGAAGACGAGACTTTTTCTGCGCGTGCCGACTGCAGCCGATTGCCAGGGGCTCGACGCGATAGGTGTGGCGGGTCTCACACGCTCGCTCGCTCCCGATGCGATGGAGCGGGAGCTTCGCCCCGCCTTACAAGCGCTGCGCAATTTGTCTCCCCGCCACGTGCACTACAAGGTTTGCTCGACCTTCGATTCCTCGCCCACGGTGGGAAACATCGGGCGTGCGATCGAGATTGGCGCGGAGGTTTTTGAACGGGGTGTCGTGCCTGTGCTCGTAGCCGCGCCGACATTGGGGCGCTACTGCGTGTTTGGGAATCTCTTCGCGCGATTTGGCATCGGAAGCGCGGGTGCAATCCACAGACTCGACCGTCACCCGTCGGTCAGCCGTCACCCGGTGACGCCGATGACTGAGGCGGATCTGCGGGTGCATCTCTCGCACCAGACGAAACTGCCGATCGGATTGCTGGATTTTCAGGCGCTCGAGCAGGATGCCGCATCGGCTTTTGTGGACCTTCAGGAAGCTGGTGACAGGGTCATCCTGATCGACGGCATGACTGAGGCTCATCTGCTGCGCGCGGGTGCGCTGATCGACAGCCTGCCGGGACCCACACGATTTGTTGTTGGATCGTCCGGTGTGGGCGCAGCGCTTTGTTCCCATTGGTCGGGGCAGGGGACACTGACGGCGCCGTTCGGATTCTCCCGCGCAGATCCGGTGCAGCCGTTGCTGGTTATTTCCGGGAGCTGCTCGGCGGTCACGGCTGGGCAGATTGAGTGGGCACAGGGAAATGGATTTGAAGTCGTCGCCGTGGACGCAGCGAATGCTGATGCGCCTGAATCACTCGCGCGGGTGTGCGAGGGACTCCGCATGGGGCGGCATGTCATTGCGTGTACACACCTGGGCTACGCGGGAGCGAGCGCCCCGGCGGAAAGGGTCGGAGCCGGACTTGGGCGGCTGGCCCGGGCAGCGGTCGCGGAAACCGGTGCGCGTCGGCTTGTGGTTGCGGGGGGAGATACATCAAGCTACGCCGCGCGTGCGTTGGGCATCGAGTCGCTGGAAATGCTCGCGCCGTTTGTTCCGGGTGCACCCCTCTGTCAGGCGCGTGCGCCGGGGTCACCGGTGGACGGATTGATCGTGAATTTCAAGGGCGGACAGGTGGGCGCCGTCGAGTATTTCGGCCAGGCTGCCCAAGGTGCAGTTCGGACCGCAGCGATTTCCAGATGAAAATGAAGACCCTCGCACTCATCCACACATCGGCGACGCTTGTTCCCGTCTTCCAGCAGCTCACTAAAGCGAGGCTGCCGGCGGTGGAAACATTCAACATCGTTGACGACAGCCTTGTCCGTCAGATTGGTGCAAGGGGAGGTATCACCGAAGACATCGCAGCGCGTGTCGCAGCCTACATTGGTTCAGCAGCTTCAGGCGGGGCCGACTGCATTCTCGTCACATGTTCCTCGATCGGGCCCGCGGTCGAGGCGGCCGCGTCTTCCGTGCGGGTTCCGGTCATGCGTGTGGACCAGCCGATGGCCGATCGTGCCGTTCAGTCGGGGCATCGCATTGGGGTCATTGCGACCCTGCCGACCACCCTCAATCCGACCGCTGACCTTGTCCGGCGGCGGGCTGCTGCGGCCGGCAAATTGATCGAGCTGAGCACGCGACTGTGTGACGGAGCTTTCGACGCACTCATGTCGGGGGATGCCGAAAAGCACGATGCACTCGTGGCGTCCGCACTGCGGGAACTCTCAAGGCAGGTTGATGTGATTGTCCTCGCCCAGGCGTCCATGGCGCGCGTCGTGGATACCCTGTCGGAATCGGACAGGCGAGTTCCCATTCTTGCGAGTCCACCACTGGCCATTGAACACCTCGCAACCGTGCTTGCGTGAGGCATCGGAGCGGATGTCAGCCGTCTTTTCAGCGCACTGCCCGTCACGATGAAACGATCTGTCGAATCGGCCAGCAACCCGGCTATGAAGCAGGGCAGTGCGCGTGGATGGGCGGGCATGAACATTCCTGTTTCTCACCTTGATTGACCAATCGTATTTGAACAGTGAATACCCTTAGAAAATTCTGTCTTGTCGCATGCGGAGCAGCGACGCTGTTCCTGCTGGCCGGACTCGTAATGGGACGCCCCGCACTGTGGCAACCCGTCGCGGTTGTCGGTGCCGTGTCCCTCGCGATCGGACTCGGTGCTGTGCGGGCGCTCAAGGGATACCAGTTCACCGCATGGATCCTCGCAGCGGTCGTTGCCGCAATGCTGTATCCGTCTGCCTTTCTCCAATGGGGGAATTTCGACCTGCGCAACAAGTGGCTCATCCTCATTGTGGTGCAACTCGTGATGTTCGGCATGGGCACGCAGATGAGCCTGCACGATTTTGCCGGGGTAGCGAAGGCTCCGCGCGGCGTGCTTGTTGGCATCCTCTGCCATTTTTCCGTCATGCCGCTGGTCGGATGGACGCTGACGAAGGTCTTCCATTTTGAACCGGAGATTGCGGCGGGAATCATTCTGATCGGCTCCTGTTCGAGTGGGCTCGCGTCGAATGTCATGACCTACATCGCCAAGGCGAATCTGCCGCTATCGGTGACCGTCACCGCGGTGACCACGATGGTTGCGCCGATCATGACGCCCCTGTTGATGAAGCTGCTTGCGGGTACGCTGGTTGAGGTGAAGTTCCTCAACCTCATGATCGAGATCGTGAAGATTGTGCTCGTCCCGATCGCGGCGGCGTTGATCCATGATCATTTGAAGCGCGTGACGCCGGTGCAGTTCAAGGTGTGGATTGGTGCGCAGATCATCTGTGGTGTTTCCGCATTGCTCATTTTTGCTTCTCACGATTCCGGCTGGCAGGCCACCCGATCGTCGGCCGGGAGACTTGCTCTCGAACTGGTGGCCTTCGCGCTAGGAGCGGTGGCAGTCGGCGTGACCTATCATCAGTTCGCGCGGCTTTTTCGGCGGCTGGATGCCTTCATGCCCGTTATTTCAATGGCGGGAATCGTGTATTTCACGACCGTCACGACGGCAGCGGGACGTGACAATCTGCTCAAGGTAGGTGCGCTGCTTTTCCTCGCGTCCGCGCTGCACAATGCGGCGGGCTATTTCTTTGGCTACTGGCTGAGTCGCGGAGCAGGGCTCGACAGAAACTCCGCGCGCTCGGTCGCCTTCGAGGTTGGCCTTCAGAATGGCGGCATGGCTTCGGGCCTTGCTGGCGCGATGGGCAAGCTCGCGACAGTTGGCCTTGCAGCAGCCATTTTCAGTCCGTGGATGAATATCTCTGGCTCAATCCTCGCCAATTACTGGGGCCGCCGCCCGGCGTCGCCTGAGAAGCAGAGCGAAGGAGATAGACCTCTCAACGGGTAATTTATCCCAACGGCAGGGGCACGCTTCGTCGTGCCCGGTTTGGGTGGTTTGTCCCCCAAGCCGCGCATCCCGTGTTGCGATCTCAATCACAGACCGAACTCCCTCGTTCAGCGTCTCACTACCTGCCAACCGTACCTCGATACCGACAGATTCCCGCCGCGTGTCGAGCAGCAGAGGATCCTCATTCAAAGCGCGACTTCAGTCGCAGGAATCGGCGTTCGATCCAGAAGTAGGATGCCGAAGCCACGGCGAGGCTCACGCTGGCTTTCCAACCGAGCCGCACAATCAGCGGTGCGTCTGGAATGATCTTCTCCACGATGTAGTAAATCGGGAGATGCAGCAGGTAGATGCCATAGGAGATCTTTCCGATGTAAACGAAGGGACTCGATGCCAGCAGGCGCGCCAGTAACGAATGTCGCCCGGCAATCAGGTCCGAGAGCACGATTGCGGCGAGTCCTGCCACAATCACGTAGCCGATCCAACCCATCCATGGGCTGTACCAGGTCACAATCCTTGGAATTGAGAGTACCGTCAGGAGCGCCATCGGTGCGACGAGCCTGCCGAGCCATTTGCTGATGCCTTCGGGGCATAGACCGGCTGGCAATGCCTTCACTAGGTAGGCAAGCGATGCCCCGACCATCAGCGAGTCCATGCGTGTATCGAGTCCGAAGTTGATGCGCTCGTCGGTCCAGATACCGACATGCCAGGCGCGATAGCCTGCGACGAGCGCCGCTCCACCGATCAGCATGCCCGCCTTGACCGCGGGTGAACGGCCGATGCGCTCCACCGTGAGCACGACGAGTGGCCAGATCAGGTAGAATTGTTCCTCGATGGCGAGCGACCAACAGTGGTCCAACCAGGTGAGCTGGTAGCCGTAGATGGCCCGCGCCCAGTTCGATGTGTACGTCAGGGCAAGCGCAATGTCGACGGACGGAAAGGGTTCGCCCAGTGCCGCCTTGGCCACTGCCACAAGCGCGCAGGTCAGGACGAGTGCTGGCACGAGTCGAAGGAAACGCCGTGCGTAGAAATTCTTGAAGCTGATTGTTCCTGTTCTCTGTCGCTCGGTGCTGAGGATCGTCGTGATGAGAAATCCGCTCAGTACAAAAAAGATGTCCACTCCCACGCCGCCGCTACGAAACCATGGGACGCCTCCGTGCGCGCAGAGGACAATGCCTACGGCAATTGTCCGCAGTCCATCGAGGGCCGGATAGTAGGTGTGCTTCATCCATTGCGGCCATTGCCGCGCGCTCATCGATGTACGGTTGAGATCAATGGGTGGAGAAAAAAAGTTTGGTCGGCCGTGAACACACAAAAAAAGTTCCAGAAAATACAAGGAATTCAGGCGGCATCACCCAATCTCGCGGAGATCCTGGGGGACTCACATCGTTAAGCGTCGTGCGCTGGCAAAGCAGAGGCATATTCCTGCGGCCCGACCAACTGAAATTCGATTCAGCGATTGCCCGTCTCTTCGTGATCGCGCCGTTCTGAAAATTCGCGCTGCGCCAGCCCAGGCACACGGAAACGGCTCACCTTTCCAAAGGCGGCGTAGGTCACCTTCCCCGCGACTGAGCGGATCCGCGCGAAATTGAAATCACCTTCGATTCCCGCGCCAAACGTGCGTTGAGCGCCATCAGAAATGATCACGAGATCCTCGGCATCAGGGGTGTTCACGCGATAGGCCAATGCTGCTGGATCATCGAGACTTGTCTGCTCGACGAAAATTCTGGAATCATCGAATCGCGAACGATCGGCATAGGGAAAAATCAGGGTCGCCATGCGGTCGAGCGAACGATTGCCGGTCAGATTTCTGCTGAATGTCAGCCAGTCGATGTCGCGATGACTGGGCTCGCCAGCGAGTCCCCCAAGGTTTGCCTCTCCTTTGTGACGGGCGCGGAGTGTGGCCGACTCCGCCAAACGATCCTGCACGATGAGGAATCCGGCTTTTCCGTTGGAGGTGAATCCCGCGGCAGTTTCGCTCATGGAAGCGGGTGTGTGGAGATTGAACTCCATTTCCTGGTTCTTTCCAGTCGTGGTGACCTCGTCGATGATCAGCCAATACTGCGTTTTGGCAAAAACCAGGTGACGCCTGTGTCGGGCCTTTTGGTAGGGCATGTAACCGTCATGACTGACTGCGAAATATTCGGTGCTCGTCTGTGGTGACCAAACTTTGTCGTACCCGGGGAGATTCCGCTTCTCTGGCACCGCCTGGTTGATCGTGAGCATGTTGTGGGCGATCGGGTGCTTGTACCATGTGATCTGGGAGGGCTCCAGATATGTGAGCTTGCCGAGGCCGGCATCCACGGCGATCGGAATGCCATTGGCGTAGATTTCGAAGGAGAGCTGATCAGAATGACTGTGGTTCTGATGGTCGCCGTAGTTGAAAATCAGGAAATAGGACGCGGGATCCCAGGAATCGCGCATCACCAGAAAGCGTGATTGCGGGAAGTCGAAGGACTTGATCTTGGGCTCGACAGGTGCAACCGGGAGGGCGGCGAGTTCCCCGGGTTTGAACTCCTGGCGCACGGCGCCGACAAAATCGCCGCGATGGAAGAAGATGGACATTTCGCGGAACAGCGGCACCAGGTCCCGACTCCGGGTGGCGTCGTTAAACGGGGCGTTGACGGCGACCGGGGTGATCGTGAGCGCGTAGAATTCGATGAACTTCTCCAGTCGTCCCAGATAGCGGTCAAGCAAGGTGGAGTCCCCAGCAAAGTGACGAAGCATCAGCATGTACCGGTGGAAGACCGAAAACATGTAGGCGGCGTAGCTCGTCGTACGCTCCACGTAGCCACCGTCCTCGAGAATGTCATTCTCAAGGTGCAGGATCATGTTCTGACGACCCCTGTCGAGCCAGGCTCTGGATTCGCTGAATTCCGGGAAGGCAAGTGCGGCGTACGAGAGCGTGTGCGCCGAGTGCGTCTGCCAGTTGTATGGGTGAAACGGCGTCTTGATCAGGCACTGATCGAGCCAGCGGGAGGAACCGAGGATGATCTTGAGAAGACGTTTTGTGGTTTCGGGGGACAACTCCGGACCGAATGCGCGCAGGGCGTTGATCAGGCGTTCGGTCCGGTTGGAGAGTCCGAGTTCGTACCAGACGAAGTCGTAGGAGGTCGTCACATGGATGACCTCCTCATGTTTCACGCTGTCGAGTTGATCGTACCACTGATTGAAAACGCGCTCAAACGCCGCCGCCGTCTCCTTGTTCCCATCCAGGAGATAGTCGGCGATGAGTGCGTCCATGAACGATAGGTAGTGCACGCCCCATTTGCTTGCGTTGGGGTAGGTGTGATTGAAGTCGATGTTTTCGCCCCAATTCACCCCGTAGAGCGTGAATCCCTTGGACGGGGAGTAGACTTGATCACGTGCCTCGCGGATTGCTCTCGCGCGGGCGGGATTTGCGGCGACGTCGTGTCGAAACTCCTCGACGGTGATGAACGCGCGTTTGTTGGCAGCATCGTAGTTCGACAGCCGTTGATTGTCCCGCCGCCGGATGAAATGTTCATGCAGGAGTTGCGAGACGCGGCGCGAGTCACCCGCAGCTGCCGCTTCCTTCAGGTCAGTGCCGATGTCCGGGATCTGGAGTGATGCAACGAGTTCCGAATCCGTGATGTAGCGGATCTTCTCCCGGAAATAGTCCGGATCGATGTAGACATCGTGCCATTCGGACAACTGGAGTCGAAGGTCGAGCTTGCTGCGGTCGCCTTTAGGCACCTGCTGGCGACACAGCGGACAATACCAGGCTCCATTCACCTGATACGCGGTGTTCTGCAGGGAGATGGCTGGGCCGGAACGATCGAGTTCGGCAGCGCCGCGGGTTGCGACCAGGCAAAGCAATGCGGACAGAAGTCCAATCGGGAGGGAGCGAGGGATCATGCGAAGGGGAAGGAGTCAGATTCCGCCGCGGGTTGCCCATGAAGGCAATCTCTGTTGAGCAGCGCCCGCTCAGGACACTGCCACGTTTCTACTCAGGCCTCAAAATGCTGGCGGCTGCTGGTCGCCAGGTATTCTTTGATGGCGGCGGCGAAAACAGCCCCGAATTCTTCGCGCTTCTTTTCGCCCATGCCAAAAATCCTGTTCATGGCTTTTTCATTGTCAGGGTAAAGCCGGGCCATCTGTCGGAGAGTAGCGTCGCCAAAAATCACGTACGCGGGCACCTTGCGTTCATCTGCCAGACGTTTCCTCACGGTGCGAAGTCGGTCGAAGAGAATTTCGTCGCAGTTGATTTCTCCGGCACGGCGGACGGGGCTGCGGTCTTTGGGCGACTCCATCGCCTTTGTCAGGCTGATGGATTTCCTGCTACGGAGCGCCTGCATGCCATCGGCAGTCAGTTCGACCGTGGCATATTCACCCTTGCTGAGCGCGAGATACCCGAGCCGCATGAGCTCCCGTCCGATCGCACCCCATGCGGATCGGCTGAGATCGCGTCCGATGCCGAAGGTCGAAAGCTGGTCGTGGCCCCAGCGCCGGATCTTTTCGGTTTCGGCACCGGAGAGCACCTCGATGATGTGATTGAGTCCGACGGCGAAGCCGCTCGCCTGCCGAATCCGGTAGACGCACGAGAGAAATTTCTGGGCGACAACGGTTCCGTCGTAGGAATCGCGGGGCTCAAGGCAGTTGTCGCAGGCCGCGCAGGCGTTCACGGAAAAAGATTCCCCGAAGTACGAAAGCAATTCCACCCGGCGGCATCCCGAAGTCTCCGCATAGTGGACCATTTGACGAAGCTGTGTGCGGGCCACCTGCTGCTCGTGTTCGTCCGTGATTTCGTCAAGAAAATGGGTCTGTTTCGCAATGTCGCCCGCGCTGAAGAGCAGCAGGCAGTCGGCGGGCAATCCGTCGCGTCCCGCCCGGCCCGTTTCCTGGTAGTATCCCTCGATGTTTTTGGGCAGGTCGTGGTGCACGACCCATCGGACGTTGGGCTTGTTGATGCCCATGCCAAAGGCGATCGTTGCGCAGATGATGCGCACGTCATCTCGCAGGAAGAGTTCCTGGTTGCGGGTGCGTTCATCGGCCTCGAGGCCCGCGTGGTACGGGCGGGCAGAAAACCCGCGTCCGGCGAGCGCCTCGGCGACCCGTTCGGTGGTCGCACGCGACGCGCAATAGATGATTCCGCTCTCGTGTTCCCGTTTGGACACGAAAGCAATGAGTTGTTTGATGGGCTGATCCTTGGGGATGACGCGGTAGGTGAGGTTGGGGCGGTTGAAACTGGCGACGAACAATTCCGGTTTGTGCAGGCGCAGGTGATTGATGATGTCCGCCCGGACGCGCTCGGTGGCCGTGGCCGTAAGTGCCATGAACGGAACCTCAGGCAGCAGGTCGCGCAGCTTCGCCACCTGCCGGTATTCCGGGCGGAAGTCGTGGCCCCATTCGGAGATGCAGTGCGCCTCATCGACGGCGATGCAGGCGACATTCCAGGTGCGGAGGTTTTCCTGCCAATTGTCGAGCATGAGGCGTTCGGGCGCGACGTAGAGCAGACGCCATTGGTTGCGGTGCAGTCCGGCCAACCGGGTGCGCGACTCCGCCGCGCTCAGGGTTGAGTTGAGGTAGGTGGCGGCCACACCGCTGGATTGCAGTTGGTCCACCTGGTCCTTCATCAGCGCGATCAACGGAGAGACCACGACCGTAAGACCCGGGCGCATCAGGGCCGGCAATTGGAAACAGAGGGACTTTCCGCCACCGGTCGGAAGGAGAGCGAAGACATCCTTGCCCGCAAGAGATGCCTCAATGATCTCGCGTTGAAGAGGTCGGAACTGCGTATAGCCAAAGGTGGTGGCGAGTGTGGAAAGAAGTTCGGGCACGGCGCAAAGGAGAGTCGCAAAAAATGCGTTTCCCAGAAAGGAACAAAGAAAAAAGCACCGACCAGACCGTATTCCGCCCAAAGCAGGGCCGAGAATAGGCGTGCCGGCCCGAGCGGTAGGTATGAGACGATAAAAACGACCCAGGGTCTGCCGATCCCGCTCGTCGAACCGGATTCGGCGGCTAAGCTGCGACTCCGTGACTACCGATCGAAAAGCTGCCGAACAGACGTATTATGCGCGTTTGGGAGAGCAGGGGATGAAACACGCCTGCTCAAAACCTTTTGGTGATCCACTCACCGGGCGTTATCTGATCGACCTTGGCGTGTTGCTTGGACTGCTGGGTAGTGAGCCGAAGCGAGTGCTGGACCTCGGCTGTGGGGTGGGGTGGACCTCGCGGATCATGGCCCGGTCCGGTCACGAGGTGACAGGGATCGACCTTTCACCAGAAGCTATCGCATCCGCTCGCAGCCTGGTGGCGGAGGAGCCGGACCTGCGACTGACGTTTGTGGTGGCGGACTATGAGGGATTAGAAGTTGAGGGGTCATTCGATGCTGCGGTTTTCTACGATGCCCTGCACCATGCGGAAAACGAAGAGGTGGCACTGCGCACGGCCTACCGGGCGCTGCGCAAGGGAGGTGTGTTGATTGCCTTTGAGCCGGGATCCGGCCATGGTAGAAGCCCTGGAGCGAAGCATGCTGTGCAGAGTTATGGAGTTCAGGAAAAGGACATGCCGCCCCGATGGATCTGGACGCTTGGACGTCGCGTTGGGTTTCGCCGAGCGGTGATCCTGCCCGGCCCCCATGACCTTTCGCGCGCGGTTTACCGGCGAGATTTCGCGCTCCAT
>CAUJJL010000061.1 GCA_963205455.1 Verrucomicrobiota bacterium | reverse complement strand
ACGGTGCGGTTCGCATCGCGTCGCGTGAAGTCCCCCATTTTCCCGATGCACTTCTTCTGAAAGGCGACGTCTCCGACAGCGAGAACCTCGTCGACGATGAGAATTTCGGGTTCGAGATGGGCGGCAACCGAAAAGGCCAGCCGCACCTGCATCCCGCTGGAGTAGTGCTTAACGGGAGTGTCCAGAAAACGTTCCACTTCAGCAAAGCTGACGATCTCATCGAACCTGCTGCGGATTTCGGAGCGGGTGAGTCCGAGGATGGCGCCATTGAGATAGACGTTCTCGCGCCCACTCAGCTCAGGATGAAAGCCGGTGCCCACCTCAAGGAGCGAGGCCACCCGTCCGCGAAGGATGGCCGTGCCTGAGGTAGGCTCGGTCACACGGGAGAGGATCTTGAGCAGCGTGGATTTTCCCGAACCATTGCGTCCGATGATACCGACGATGTCACCCCGGGTGACACTGAACGAGACGTCGCGCAGTGCCCAGAAATCGCGTCTGTCCGAGGCGGAAGGGCGCCCGAAAAGGCGACCTCTCCATTCGTGGGCACGGCTGGTGATGGCGTCGCGCAACGTGCCGACGCGTCTGCCAGCGCACAGGTGAAAGCGCTTCGAAATCGCATCGACTTCGATCACGGGTGGCGATTGGGAGGCGGAAATCACAAGACCTTGCGTTGGAGCGGCCGTGTCGGGCCAGAACCATGCAAGGCAAGTGCCAAGCCTGCGGCAATCCTCCGGTGTGTCACGGCGTATATCTACGCCCGGCAGGGGGAGTATGGGGCGCACCACGGCGGTGCTGCGGCTAGGCGTGAATAGACGCGGCGATCTCCCGCGATTTTTCCGGGGAGACCAGCAGTTCGACAAGTTTCAAACCGAAGTCGATTGCCGTTCCGGCGCCGCGCGAGGTGATGAGGTTTCCATCGACGATCACCCGTTCGCCTTCGACGATGGTCGACAGTTCGGCGGCCACCGAGTGGTGAGCCGTGTATCGGCGTCCTGCAAGGATTCCGGCGTCGTTCAGCACGGTTGGAGCCGCGCAGATTGCGGCGATCCACCGTCCGGCGCCATTCTGTGCGAGCACGCGGTTGCGCACACGAGGATCGTCCCGGAGCAGCTTCACGCCTGGCCCACCGGGAAGAAGGAGCAGGTCAAAAGAGGAGTCCGCGCCGATGGCGGCGAGCGTGGTGTCCGCGTGCACCGTCAGGCCGCACCGTCCGGTGACGTGGAAGTGTTCGCCGATGGAGGCCGAGATCACCTCGACATTGGCGCGGCGGAGCAGATCGAGCGGCGCGGTCATCTCGATCTCCTCGAATCCCTCCGCAAGAAGCATGAGGACGCGCGGCATGTCAGGAGGAAATCAGCCCTTCTTGCTGACCTCAGCAGTCAGCGGCGCGTGATCCGAAACCCAAAGGTCATGTTCCTCACCGAGTGCAAGGGCGTCTGAGAGCACGCGAAGGCTTTCACGGAGGTGGATGTCCACTTTGCCGTAGTGTTGATTCTCGTCTTCGAGGCCGAATTCCTCGAGATCGGCGTCGGCGTCCTCATCCGGATCCGGGGCGGCCTTGATGCGCGGAGGTGGTGGAGGGGCAAGAAGGACCTCCGTGAATGCAAAGTCGGATTTTGCGAGCGTCGCACGTTCCGCCAGCATGGCCTTTCGGAAGGCATCATCCGTGCCCTTGGTGCGGCGGCGGTCCTCGAGATTGAGAGAGATCGTCTTCAGGTCCTGCTTCGATTTGTAGAAATCGATGCTCTTGCGAAGGTAGGCAAACTCCTCGAGCGTGGCTTCGCGTGCGAGGCTCTTTGTGCGCAGCGGCGCAAGGATCCTGTTGTCGAGGGGCTTGCCCTCAAAATGACTGGTCCGGATCTCATCCCAGATCAGCGCATGGGGAAGTTCCTTTTCGCCTACCTTCATGTCGACTGAAGGTAGCACGATGTCGGGAATGACTCCCTTGAGCTGTGTCGATGAACCGTTCGGGAGGTAGAATTTCTGGACGGTGAGTTTTGCCGCGCCCATCTTGAACGGGGATCGGACCATGCCTGGCACGATGTTCTTCATTTCCACGACCGTCTGCACGGTCCCCTTTCCGTGGGTGGAGGTGTCTCCGATGACGATCGCGCGGCCGTAATTCTGGAGCGCACCCGCGACGATTTCGGAGGCCGACGCGCTGTATCTTGAAACCAGGACCGCGAGCGGACCACTGTACGCGACCTTGGGGTCCTCGTCCTCATCGACCTTCACTTCGCCGAAATACGAGCGCACCTGGACCACCGGACCCTTCTGGATGAAAAGCCCTGTCAGCTCGATGGCCTCGGAGAGCAAACCTCCCCCGTTGCGCCTCAGGTCGAGGACGAGTCCCTTGATGCCGGATGAGCTCATTTTTTCAATGAGCTTGGCGACATCCGCGGTCGCCGACGGCTGGTCGGCGGAATTTTCGCCGCCATCGGGACCGTAGAACTGGGGGAGCGTGATGACACCGAGAGGTGTGAGGTTGCCGTGGTTGTCAGGGACTTCAAAAATGGCGCCATAGGCGCGGGCTGAATCCAGTTTCACCACGTCGCGGATGAGGGTGATATCCTTGCGAACCGATGAATCGGTGGCGTTGGCCGGTTGTATGAGGAGGCGGACAGATGTACCCTTGGAGCCGCGAATCATGTCGACGATCTTCCGGAGTTTCATGCCGATGACCTCGATGGGTTCTGATCCCTGTTGGCCGACGGAGATGATCTTGTCGCCGGGGCGGATCTGCTTGCTGAGATCCGCGGGTCCCCCGGGGACGAGTTCCTTCACGACACACAGGTCGTCTTCGAGGGACAGCATCGCACCGATGCCGACGAGTTGGAGGCGCATCTGGATGTTGAAATCCTCGAACGTGTCGGCGGAGAAATAGGTTGAGTGCGGGTCGTACATGCGCGCGAGGGTGCCGAGGAAAATTTCCGAGAGGTCGGTCGCCTCGATTTCGGCGATGTTCTTTTCCATCCGTTCGTAGCGTTTGCGGATGTGGGTCCTCGCTGATTCCAGCGCTGCCTCTGGCTCCATGTTTTTCTTGCTGAGGACATGATCGACGATTTCGAACTTGATGCGTCGCCGCCACAGTTCGTCGGCATCGGCGGGATTGGCGGGCCAGGATGCCTTGGAGCGATCGAGCGTGTAGGTTTCGGGCGTCGTCAGGTCGACTGGCTTTTTCAGCTCTTCAAAAATCCAGGCGATGCGTGCGTGGGTGCGCTCCTCGTAGACCTTGAAAATCTGGTAGGCGTAGTCGATTTTTCCGATGGTCGAGATGTTCCAGTAAAGGCTGTCGGGTGAGTTTGCCTTGGTGAATGCGTCCTTGTCGGTCTCAAGAAAGAACATGTGCGAGCCATCGAGCTCCGACATGTAGTCCTGGACGAGTTCGCCGTAGTCGCCCGGTTTTACGGCGTCGCGATTGTAGTGGACCTCCTCAAGCAGCTTGACGAGGAACTGAACTTCCTTCGCCTGGACCGTCGAGGTCGAGAAGGTCTGGTCCTTGGGGGTTTGCGCGGAGACCTGCAGGCTGGGACGCAGCGCAAGCACGCACAGAAGAAGGACCGGCAGTTTGGAAAGGAGCTTCATTACGGAGATGGGAAAGGCGGCGGAGGAAAAGGTTGCAGGCCCGGCAGCAGAACGCAGCGCGACAGGCGCCTACGGTTTGCTCAGGGTGTCGCGCGCGGCGTCGAGCAGGCGGCGCTCTTCGGGTGTCAGGGAGGCGAGTCCCTCGCTGTTGATCTTGTCGAGCACTCGATCGACCTCCGCCTTCATGTCCTCACGGCTGACAGGTGTCGCCTTGACCTCGGGTGCTGGAGGATTGGGCCGGGTGGCGGAGCGCTTAAGCAATCGGATTGTCAATGCGGCTTCCTCGCTTCCGTCCGGATTGCGCCATTCCCGCTGGTGGACAAACTGGAAATAGGCCCAGCCTGCGAGCATGCCACCCAGGTGCGCCGAGTGCTCCCAACCCAGGCTTGAGAAATTGCCCGTGCGTTCAAATAGCAGATAACCGATCACCTCCACGGCAAGCAATGTGAGCACGGCGTGCTTCATGACAAATGTGATGGGCACAAAGAGCAGCGAAACTGATACCCGCTGGTTGGGATTGAGAAGGCCGTAGAGCGTGATGAGGCCGGCGACGGTTGAGGAGGCTCCAATGAGGCTGTCCTGGAAGCGCCAATGTGCGGCAGCCCACAAGGCGCCGCCGAGCGCCAGGGAGAAGAACCAGAAACCGATGAATCGGCGGGATCCCATGAACGGTAGCAACTCTCCTCCTATGACCCAGATGAATGCACAATTGACAAGGAGGTGCAGGAGGATGAGCGGGCCGGTATCGTGCAGGAATCCGTAGGTGAACAGGCACCAGACCTCGCCGTGCTTAAGTCCGTCGACGCTGAGTTCGAAGAGGGCGTCGTAAATCCGGCCTGTTGGTTCTGCAAACAGACGGTGAAAGAGCAACTGGACAACATGCCCGGCTGCGAGGGCAGACAGTAGCCAGACGAGCACTGAAGTCGTTTGGCCGCGGTGTCCCCTGCGCATGTAGGGCCGGTCGGTTAGCATGCTGGCAAGAGGGTGACGAGCCGCCTCCCAAACTCAAGCGTGCTCCCGGAAATCGCACGAAAAAAGAGTCAAATTCCGGTCATGCCGGGCAAAAACGAGCCTACCGCCTTTGCTCGAAACCTCCGGCTCCGATGAAGAGGGGTGGAAACGGCATTCGGGCGGCGTGCTTGACAGCACGCCCGGGTGCGATTTTGTCCGCTATACGCCATGGCCAATAAAGACGACAAATGGGAAAACAATGTTCCCGGGAAATTCTACGTGGATCAGCAGTGCATTGACTGCGATCTCTGTCGCGAGACTGCGCCTGGCTTTTTTACCCGCCATGACGACGGCGGCCATTCCTACGTTTTCAAGCAGCCCACCACCCAGGAAGAAATCGACCAATGCATGGAGGCGCTTGAAGGTTGCCCGGTGGAAGCCATCGGCGCGGACGGCGATGATGGCGCCGCGGGTGCCCAATCCCAGACCAGCGCAACGCCCCAGACGACGGGCGAGGCTCGTTCCTGAGTCGGCAGACGTATGTCGGTGCAAGTGAGGAATTGGTTCTGAAGCGCTTTTGAAATTCATTGTTAACCATTTTTCATATGTGGTTAACAATAGGCTTGGCACCGCTGTTTCTGTTCGATGAGATGGCGGGAATATGGGTGAGGAAAATACAGGGCGAAGCGTTGGTCGTGGGTGGGGGATTGGGGGACTGATCCTGGGTGGCGCGCTCCTTGGGCAGGTGGTTGCCCGCGCGGATCAGATTCAGGAACTGCCGGTGGTTTCAGTGGACGTCTTCCACGTGGCCAATACCGAACCGGGTTCTACCTTCTCCACGCCGGTCACCGCGCTGAGGTTCGAGCCCTTGGTAGACGTCCAGGCCCGCAATCTGGCGGAAGGGCAGTCGGATGTCGCGATCCGGGGTGGAATTTTCGAGCAGAGCGGTTTCAAGATCGGTGCATCCTCGATCTACGATCCCCAGACCGGACACTATTTTGCCGAGTTGCCGATTGCGCCGGCGATGCTGGCCCCTCCGGAGATTCTTACCGGGTACTCCAACGCGTTGCGCGGGTGGAATGCCGGGACCGGTACGGCCGCCTATGCGTGGCGGCCCGTCACCAATTTCGGTTATGCCTCGGTAGGCGTCGGTGAATTTGCACTTGAGCGCGCGGAGTTCTATCAAGGTTACCGGCGCGATCTGCCCGGTGGGCGCAGCAGCATCGGCGCGGATGCGGAATGGGCGACGTCCCGTTCGGATGGCTCGCGTCCCTATGGCGATCACGAGTTTTCACGCGTGGGCGCGCGGCTCCAGCTTTCCGGTCCGCAAAGCCAGACGGACCTGTATGCGGGATATCAGGCGAAATTTTTCGGGTGGCGGAACCTATACACGCCCTTCAATTCACTCGAGTCCGACCGCCTTCAGACGGTTCTCGTGATGGTGAATCATCGCGCTGAAGCGCAAGACGGGGATTACTTTGAAGCGGGCGGCTACTATCGGCGCAACAAGGACGACTATGCCTTCAACCGCCTCCTGCCTGTGGGGCCGATCCATCCGTTTCAACACACGACGTGGGTATACGGAGCGGGAGCCGAAGCGCGCAAGACGATCGGAGACATTGTTTGGAGCGCGGGAGTGACGGCGGTGACGGATGCGCTGAAATCGACATCGCTCACCGCGGGCCAGTATCGCCAGCGGACTCATTTCAAGTTCGTGGTCGCTCCGGAGAAAAGCTGGCTGCTTCAGCGGGGGCGCAGGCTCACCGCGAAGGCGGGCCTTTCCTATGATGACACGAATCGCGACGGCTCGGCGATTTCACCGATGGCGGAGATCGCCTTGGCCCGTGGATCTTCCGGTGAAGGATGGGACCGCCTGTACGCGAGTTTTGCGAAAACGACACAGACAGCGACCTATACTGCGTTGAACTCTGCGACCGGGGCGGGACTTTTCCGAGGCAATCCCGATCTCGGCCGACAAATTGCGCAGACGCTCGAAATCGGAGGCCAAGGCACGTGGGCGGGATGGCGGGCGAGCGGTGCGATCTTCTATCGCTGGGACGAAAGGCTTGTGGACTGGACCTATCGGCGCGGTGTGACGGCCCGCACCGCAAACCCGGTGGACATGGGCACGGGAGGCGTGGAAGTGGTCCTGAGGCGACAGGTGCGTCGTCTCGACCTCGCGCTCGGATATACGTACCTGCACAAGGAGGCGGACTACGGTTCGGCGGCGGTCGACGCGAGTTTCTATGCGCTCAATTTTCCGAAGCACCGCTTGACGGTTGCGGCCACGGTCCGGCTAGGTGGGGGATGGGAGCTTCGCGTCGACCACGAAGTGCGGATTCAGGAGGACAATTCCCTGCGCCGGGAGGGCGGCGATGAGGCAATCCTTGGTCTGGCGGGCATCTATTTCTCGCCCAGGGCCATTCGTGGACTGACCTTGGGCGCGCAAGTTGACAACATCTGGGATGAAAATTTTGAGGAGGTACCCGCCGTGCCAGCGGGGAGGCGGCAGGTGTCGGTCGGCGTGAATTACCGGTGGTAGCACGGAATCCCGACCACGGCAGGATAGGGGCTGTTTGCCGCATGGCTTGACCTGTGGCCGTGGTGCGGTTGCTTCACTGGAAATGAGTGCACACCCATTCCTTGATCCCAATTTTCAAGTTCGCTGGTCACAGCACACCCCGGAGCACATTGCGCCTGACATCGAACTCGCCCTGACACGCGCCGAGGCGGCGATCTCGGCGATCGCGTCGCAGGATCCCGAAAGGCTCACCTACGACAACACGTTTCTTGCGCTCGAGCGGGCGACCGAGGAGCTGAATTTTGCCTGGGGGAAGGTCACGCATCTGCAGTCGGTGGCGGATTCGCCGGCGATCCGTGAGGCGCACAATGCGATGTTGCCGAAGGTGTCGGCCTTCTTTGCGAAGATTCCGCTGAATGCCGAGCTTTGGAAACGGCTCAAGGTCTTCTCCGACTCGGTGGAAGGGAAGTCGCTGAAAGGGATTCACGCACGTCTCATCGAGGAGACGGGTGCGTCCTTCCGCCTCGCGGGTGCGGATTTGCCGGAGGCGCAGCGCGCCCGCCTTGAGGCGTTGCAGAGCGATCTGGCGCAACTGACGCAGAAGTACTCCGAGAACGTGCTCGATGCAACGAATGCCTGGCAGCATCTGGTGGAGGACGAGTCAAAACTAAAGGGACTGCCTGAGCACGCGAAGGCTGCGGCACGCGCGAATGCGGAACGGAAGGGGCTTGGCTCGCCGGAAAAGCCTGTCTGGCGGTTCACGCTGCACGGTCCATCGATTGAGCCGGTCATGACTTATGCGGAGGATGAGGAGCTTCGCAAGGAGGTGTGGGCCGCGTCGGTGTCTGTCGGTTCCAATGCACCGCATGATAACGCCGGCCTTGTCCGGCGCATCCTGGAACTGCGGGCGGAGAAGGCGGCACTGCTGGGCAAGTCCCATTTTGCTGATCTCGTTCTCGAGCGCCGCATGGCAAAGTCCGGCGTGCGTGCGCTTGCCTTCATTGAGGACCTCAAGGCGCGGGCGGCTGCGCCCTTTGTGCGCGAATGCCGCGAACTCGAGGAATTTAAGGCGAGAAAAACCGGTGCCGCAGTGGGTCCGCTGAAGGCCTGGGAGGTTGCTTTCTGGGCGGAGAGGTTGCGCAAGGACCGGTATGATTTCGACGAGGAGGCGCTTCGGCCCTACTTCCCGATGGACCGGGTGATTTCCGGGCTCTTTGAAATCGCCGATCGCGTCCTGGGCCTGACGATTGTCGAGCGCCCGGCCGGGAGTGTCGAAACCTGGCACCCCGAGGTGAAGTACTATGATCTTTTCGATCGTCGAAAGAGGCACCTGGGTTCGTTCTATGCCGACTGGCATCCGCGTGAATCCAAACGGGGTGGTGCATGGATGGGCTACCTGCTGACGGGCGGACCGACACCGTCTGCCGGACGGGAGCCCCACCTCGGATACATTTGCGGAAACCTGACGCCACCGATCGGGAACAAGCAGGCGTTGCTCACCCATCGCGAGGTAGAGACGATTTTCCACGAATTCGGACATCTCCTTCATCACCTGCTGGGCGAAGTCGAAATCAAGTCGCTCAATGGCGTAAACGTGGCGTGGGACTTCGTTGAACTGCCGTCGCAGATCATGGAAAACTGGACCTGGGAGCGGGCGGGCCTTGATCTCTTTGCGCGGCATCATGAGACGGGGGATCCCATCCCGGACCCGCTTTTCAAGAAGATGATTGCGGCGCGCCGGTTCCGCGGCGCAGCGGCGGTGATGCGCCAGATCCAGCTCGGGAAGATGGATCTCGTCCTGCACGTGAGAACGGGGGAGTTTCTTGAGGGCGACCTTGAGGCAAAGGCGCGTGCGGTGGTGGCTGACTGCATGATTCCAACCGTGCCTCCGGGACGGACGATCCTTTTCCGCTTCAATCACCTCTTCAGCGATCCGATCGGCTATGCGGCAGGCTACTACTCCTACAAGTGGGCCGAGGTGCTTGATGCCGATGCATTCACCCGGTTTCAGAAGGAGGGCGTGTTCAACCCCGAGACCGGAGCGGCTTTTGTGGAGCAGATTCTCAGCAAGGGAAATTCAGCCGATCCCGCGGAACTGTACCGCGCCTTCATGGGTCGGGATCCTGATCTCACCGCGCTGCTTGCCCGAAGCGGACTCGTGGCGGCGTAACGTCGACAGCGAGGCCGCCTCCGCAGGCGCGTGATCTCTCCATGCGTCGCGCATTCATCGTTTTTCTGTCGCTGGCCGCGGTTCTGCTGCTGGCTCTCGTGACGCTGCCGTGGTGGATGTCCTGGCCGTTGGGAATCGTCGGCCGTCACTACGGCGTCACCTTTGATCGCCTTGAGCGCTCGACGAATGGCCGGATTGTCTTGCACGCGGTTCGTTACCACGGGCACGGCGTCGATATCGAAGCGACGCGCGTCGATGGCGACGTCAATATCTGGAGGATCTGGAAGAAACGGCCTGCCCGTCTTGGGAACTGGAACGTGGACCGTTGGCGAGTCGTGGTCTCCCCTTCGCAGACCTCCTCGGGTGAAGGAGGAGTACGGGGATGGGTGGATCTGCGCGCGCGGCTCGACCGCGTGGTGCGAGGTATCGGTGACTGGATCGGCGAAGCCCGGTTGGGCGCGGGAGGTGTGAAGTGGAAAACAGGGGAAATTCTTCTGGCATCGGCGGTGTGGAGGAACGAGTCGCTGCAGGTGAGCGGCCTTCGGTGGAAAGAAGTGAAGGCCAATGCCGGTTTGACCTGGCCGGTCGACGGCCCCCTGGCTGTTCAATTGAATTCCGAAGACGGAAAATGGAGCATGGGCATTGCCAACAGGGAGGCACGGGAGGCCGAAGGATGGATCCGTCTGCGGGAACACGAGGGCACACTTAGTGCCCGTTTTGGAGAGCACGGCTGGTTGCCTGAGAATGCATCACTTGTCGCGCGAGACTGGGTGCTTCCCGCAGCGGATTTGGGCCTGCCATCCCTTTTTGAACGCGTTGAGGGATCGCTCGACCTTCAGTTGCACGACGACGGATTTTCGGCCGGAATTCTTGCAACTGCACGCCCGGTTGCTGGTGCGCCGAACCGGCTGCCGGAATTGAAGGCTGACCTCCTCGTCGCGGGCAATTTCCAGGCGTTCAGCTTGCAGCGCTTCTCCCTAACGGGCCCCGGTATTGAGGCGGTGCTCGCGGCTCCGGTGACGGTTGCCCAAAACGGAGTGCTGGAGTCACCGGAGACCGATTTTCGAATTGCCGCGGACCTGGGGAAACTGCCCGGACTTCAGATGGAGGGCAGGGTTGACGGAAGGGCGCAGGTCCTGCGCTTGGCCGATGGAAAACTGCACGTAAAGGGACGGTTCGGCGGAGCAAACCTGCACGGCAAAGACTGGAAAATTTCGAGTTCTCAGTTCGAAGCGGAGTTATCCTGGCCGCAGCTGTCGATCCGGTCAGGAGAGATTCATTCGCCAACCTGGGGTGCGCTGACTGTCCAGGGCGGTTACGATTTTTCTGCCCATCGCAATCTGGGCGGAAGCGTACGCGGAGAGGTGCCGCCGGCACTTCTTTCGCGCTGGATCGCCCCGGAGTTTGACTGCGGGCCCGCGCGCTTTTCTGCAACGTTGGAGGGCAGTCTGGAAGCACCCTCACATCATGGCGAGTTCGTGATCGAACAGCCGCGTTGGGGACGCGTGAGCGCGCAAAGTTTCAAAGGAGCATGGCAGGGTGTGGGCGGGCGATTGCAGGATCTGAACGTTTCCCTGGAGGGAAAATCCGGACGCGTGGAAGCGAGCGCGGAACTCGACCGCGACGGCGCGCGATTGAAGTCGCTCAAGCTGTTTCATGACTCGGAAGAACAATTGTCGCTTGCAGGGCCAGCGACAATTGGGTGGAGGAATGGCTGGTCACTGAAGGATTTTGCGCTTTGCGGAAATGCAGGATCGCTCTCGGGAGAGTTTTCCGGCGGCGAGAGCGGGAGAGTGCGGGTTTCTGTGAAAGATTTTGCGGATGCCTGGTGGTCGGACTTTGTATCGCGCGAGGTGTTCCACGGGAGGATCGGCAACCTTGAGATCCAAGGGAGATGGGATCATGGCCCCGTAACGTTTGTGCTGGAGGGGAGGGCGGACCTCCCACTCGACGAGCATCGGTCGGCGGAGATCGTTGTCTCTGCCAGCGCGGACGAAGGAGGAGTGGTGGTTTCGCGATGCGAAGTGAGCGCGGAAGGCAAGGTCATGGGTACCTTGAAAGGCACACTGCCGGTCAGGCTCTTCGCGCACCCGGGATGGAAAGTCGTGAGCGGATCCGGTCAGAAGCTCAGCCTTGATATCGATGTCGATAGAAACGCCTTCTTCTGGAAACAGGTGGGCGAACTCGCTGGAGTGCTGATTGAGGATCCGCGCATCGCAGTTCATGTGGCTGGCACGTGGGGCGCCCCTCGGGGAAAGGCGACTGTGGAGGTCGACAGGATTGCAGTACCGGCGCGTGAAGGGAGAGGTTCGTGGCCAGCGATTGAAAACCTGAAGGCGCACTTCATGGGTGATGGTGAGAGTATCACACTCCAGGAATTCTCCGCGAAAATTGCGGGCCAGCCGCTGAAAGTCGGTGCCCGTCTGTCGCTTCCCTCTGACTGGCAGGGGATGGCGCAGTCGGAGTGGCGGCGTTGGGTGGCCTCGCATCTTGAAGCGACACTGAACCTGCCGGAAACGAAAGTATCGGCACTTGCGGCGCTGGCGGACCGGTGGATCGCGCCAGGAGGAACGCTGGCAATCGACGTCTCGCTCAGACCCGGGATGCGGTGGTCTGGAGAAATGCACGTCCGCGGTGCAGCATCCCGACCCCTGTTCGGGCCCCTTGGGGCGCTTCAGGATGTCGATGCCGACATCCAGCTTGACGATCGCACCCTGCGGATCGGAAGGCTTCAGGCGAGCTCAGGTGGGCAGCTCGTTTTGCTTTCTGGCGAGGCCAGCCATTCAGCCAAGGAGGGCTGGCGGATGGACCTGTCCTTGAAGGGAAAAAATCTGCCGCTGGTCCGGCAGTCGGGTTTTCTTCTGCGAAGCGATGTGGATCTTCGCATTAGGATGGGGGAAAAAGGTGACACCGTCATCGCGGGGGCGGCGGTTCTCCGCGACAGTCTTTTCCTCACGGACCTGCAGTCACTCGTATCTACAAGTTCACTACGCGGATCACCGCTGCGCAGGCCGCCCTATTTTTCGATCGCAACGGAGCCCTTCGGCCGCTGGAAACTGGATGTTGACGTGGAGGGAGACCGGTTTCTGCGCCTGAAGAGCCCGCTGTTTTCCGGACTAGCCTCCGCGCGATTCAAACTGGGCGGCACGCTTGCGGAGCCGACTGCGACAGGTGAAGCGGTGATTGACGAGGGACGGGTGACGCTGCCGTTTGCGACGTTTTTGGTGGAGCAGGGAGGAGTGACGCTGCGGGCTTCGGCGCCTTTTGACCCCTATGTGTCGCTGGAGGCCGCCAGCAGGCGCCTCGGTTACGATCTCAGGATGGAGATGACTGGCCTGGCGGCGCGTCCCAACCTGATGTTCACATCGAGTCCACCGTTGGATTCGGAACAGATTCTGCGCCTCGTAATGGCGGGAGAGGCGCCGCAGGGAGAAACGAATTATTCCACGCAGCAGCGTGCACTGAGGCTTGGTGCCTATCTTGGTCAGTCACTTGCGGGACAACTCGGTGGAGATGCCTTTCAATCGGGGAACTTTTCACTGACCGTGGGAGAGAGGGTATCGAGGGAAGGCAGGGAGACCTACGCGCTGGATCTGCCCTTGAACGATCGGTGGTCGCTGACAGGTGAGTACGACGAGTTTGACGACTACAATATCGGCGTAAAGTGGCGGGCCTTCCGCGATCGTACGCCGGACGTCGAGGAAACGAAACAGGAGATCAAGGAGCAGGAGGGCGGGAAGGACGGTCCCAGATGAGCGCCATGCATTCTGGAGGACAAAAAGGCAGGGCGGTAGTTCGAATGGTAATCGTGCTTGCCTGTGTCCTTGGGTCGCCCACTTCGCGCGCTGTGGACAAATCCGTTGAACGTGTGTCCCTCGCCGAGATTGAAGTGACAGGGCTTGGTTTTTTTGGGAACCGTGAGCAACGGGCCTCACTCAACCGGCTCCTCGGACCTGAGCGGGGAGCCGTGATGGATGCGAATGCGATCGAGGACGCTGCATTTCTGCTTGTTTCCGCTCTCGCGGAACAGGGATTTCTCCGGCCGCGCGTAACGGCCAGGCTTTCACCGGATGGCCGCGACGCGCTTTCGTTCGAGTTTGATGAGACGCTTTCCACAATGCTTCCCCGTCCGCTATCCGCGAGGAAGGTTGAGTTCACCATCGACCCGGGTGTTCGGTCGACAATCGCAGCGCTGCGATTCGATGGGCTTCATTCGATTCCGGTCGGCGAGGCGGAGGCCTTTTATCGCTCCGTGGATTCTCTCTGGAACAGCGCGGCATCGCGGTCCTTTTCGCCGGCACGATTGCGCCGCTCGGATGAAAATCTGCGGGACGGCCTTCGCCTCCTGGGGTTTGCGGAGGCAGAGGTGCGTTCGAAGGCAGTGGGGGATAATTTGGAAGGGAGGACGGAAGTTCTTGTTGAAGTGAAGGAGGGACCGCGGTTTCAGGTGAGAAGCGTTTCCCTCGCAGGTGCGGAAGGCACCGACGTCACACTCGACATGCGACCCTGGAGCGGTCGCGCATGGACCCCACTCTGGCAGCGGGATCTCGGCGAGGCCATCCGCACGGCAGCGGTGCGGGCGGGTTATCCGGATGCAGTGGTAACCTTCAAGGAGAACCCGGGGCAAACCGCGGGAGGCATGCACCCGCTGGATGTGGTCGCAACGCTTGAAGCTGGCGAAAAAGTGATGCTGGCCGGGGTGCGTTTTTCAGGAAACCGACACACCAAGGAGAGCGTGCTCCAAAGGCGTGTGCGTCTCAAGCCTGGGGCACCGCTGAATCTGCTCGACGTTGAGACGGCACGCATGCGCCTTTCGCGGCTCGGGGTGTTTTCGTCGGTGCGCACGGAGCTGGATCCTGCGAGCGGACCGGACCGAGGAGTCACCTTTCGTTTGAAGGAACTTCCGCGGTGGGAAAGCAATCTGCTCTTTGGCTATGGAAGTTACGAGCAGCTACGTGGCGGGATTGAATGGCGGCAGACCAATCTCTTCGGGAGGGCGCATCAGAGTCGGTTTCTGCTCGTGCAGTCGATGAAGAGCACTCGAGGTGACCTCCAGTATTCGGTCCCCGAACTTTTTGGGGAAACGATCGACGGCACGGCCCGGCTGTTTGGGCTGCGGCGTGAGGAGACCTCCTTTGTCCGTGAAGAGTATGGAGCCAGCGTTGCGCTGCGAAAGCGGCTGGGCCGCGGCATGGAGGGCAGGGTTGGATACACGTATCAGTCCCTGCGAAATCGGAGCAATGAACTGACGACACGGGTTCTTGACGAGCGGCGGGTCACGGTGGGAAGTGTGGAGACGGGAGTGACGCTCGACCGACGTGACAATCCGCTGCGGCCACGGCGTGGCTACCACTGTTATGCCCAGGTCGAGGCGGCGAGCAAGCTGCTTGCCGGTGAGGTGGATTACCAGATCTACGAAATTGGAGGCTCCTATCACACCGCCTGGGGGCGCACACGTTGGATCCATCTTGGACTCTCGCACGGCGCGATCACGACGCTGGGATCGCGCAACGACAGGTTCCTGCCTGTGAACAAACGATTCTTTCCCGGTGGCGACAGTTCGATTCGCGGATACCAACGAGGTGAGGCCTCACCGCGAGGTGCGGACGGGCGCTTCATCGGGGCGAAGAGCAGAGTGACTCTGAATGCCGAGGTCGAACAGCGGCTGACGACAAACTGGTCGGCGGTGCTGTTCATGGATGCGCTTGGCACTGCGGTCTCCCTGGCGGATTATCCGTTTGACGAACGGCTTTACTCTGTGGGGCTGGGTGTGCGTTACCAGACCATCGTCGGGCCAGTGCGACTGGAGTACGGTCACAACCTCCGGCGGCGCGACGGCGATCCGGAGGGAACCCTGCACTTCTCTGTGGGATTTCCCTTTTGAGAGACTGATTGAAGCCAGCCGCTACCTGACGGCCGCCCAGACCCGCTGCACGTCATCGTGGTCCTCGATCGACTGCAGAAATTCACCGACCTCGGCACGGGTGGCGTCGTCGAGCTCCGGATAGGATTTCGCGACGTAACCGATCTCGCTGGTCACGACGGACCAGCCGTTCTGCTTAAGCCAGGTGGACACGGCGTGGACTGCAGTGCGGTCAGTCAGAAACTTTGCGCCCGTATGGCCTTCGGGTATGTCGTCATTCTGGACATGCGTGAGCACTTCGAAGTCGTTGGCTCCCGCCTCGATGGCTGCGCCCTCGATGTCCTTTGACGCATCCGCATGATGGGCCTCCACAATACCGACGTGATCGAAAAGGAACTTGTTGCTCCCTGCATTGCCGAGCACGCCCTTCTTGAAAAGGACGCGTACCTCGGAAGCGGTGCGCTGGTGGTTGTCCGTATAGATCTCAACGATGATGGGAACCTTGTGCGGCGCGTAGCCCTCGAACACGACATGCTCGAGCGAAGACTTGTCGTCCCCTCCGCCGGCGCCCTTCTTGACCGCCCGCTCGATGACATCGCGCGAGACACTGGCCTTGCGCGCCTTTTCAAGAGCTGCGAAAAGCCGGGCATTGCCTGCCGGATCGGGGCCGCCCAGCTTAGCGGCAACGGTGAGTTCCTTGACGATCTTGCCGACGACCTGTCCCTTCTTGAGGTTGACGATCGCGCGTTTCGCATGAAGCCATTGGCGTCCCATAGGGGAATCACGAGTGGCAGGATGCGGGATGAAGCGCAATCCGGAAGCTCGGATTTTTCGAGGTTTGCAGAGGCGCCGCAAATCCGGAGCGCGGTCTTGTCTCAATGCGGACCTGTGTTCCTGCTGGAGGGATGTCCCAGCCCTCCGCCCAGGCAATGCCCGTCCTCGCGCCGCTTCCGGTCGGCACGGACAAGGATACTGTCCTGGCACGGTTTCTTGAGGCAATGGCGGGAAAGGGACTTGAACTCTATCCGGAGCAGGAGGAGGCGATCCTTGAGTTGTTTGGGGGGAGCAATGTCATCTTGGCGACCCCTACCGGTTCCGGAAAATCGCTTGTAGCAGCGGCGTTTCACTTCAAGGCCCTGTGCGCCGGGGAGCGCTCCATCTACACGTGCCCGATCAAGGCGTTGGTGAACGAAAAGTTCCTGTCCCTCTGTCGCGATTTTGGCCCGGAGAACGTGGGCATGATGACTGGGGATGCGAGTGTAAACCCGGGCGCCCGGGTCCTCTGCTGCACCGCCGAAATCCTCGCCAACATGGCGTTGGCCCACGGGGAAACCAGCGACCTGCGGGCCGTAATCATGGATGAATTTCATTATTATTCGGACCCGGACCGGGGAACGGCGTGGCAGGTGCCGTTGCTCGCGCTGCCTCAATGTCGCTTTCTTCTGATGTCGGCCACGCTTGGCTCGACGGATTTTTTTGAGCGGGAGCTCACGCGTGTCACCGGGGCCGCCAGCGTGACGATCCGCAGCGATCGCCGTCCGGTGCCGCTGGAGTTTTCATACTCGGAGACTCCGTTGATGGAGAAGGTTGCTGAGCTGATTTCGGAGAACCGTGCGCCGGTGTATCTCGTCTATTTCACGCAGCGGGCGGCGTCGGAGGGAGCGCAGGAGGCGATGAGCCTTGCGGTGTGCACGAAGGAGGAAAAAGCGGCGATCGCCGCCGCTCTAGAGGGCGTGCGATTCAACAGTCCGTATGGCAAGGACGTGAAACGCTGGCTTCGTCATGGAGTGGGTGTGCATCATGCGGGGTTGCTTCCCAAGTACCGCATCCTTGTCGAATCGCTCGCGCAGAAGGGATTGCTCAAGCTGATCTGCGGCACGGACACGCTTGGTGTCGGCATCAATGTGCCGATCCGCACGGTGTTGTTCACCCAATTGTGGAAATTCGACGGCAGGAAGGCCGCGATCCTCAACGTGAGGGATTTCAAGCAGGTCGCCGGTCGGGCGGGCAGGCGGGGTTATGATGACCGGGGCTTTGTCGTAGCCCAGGCGCCGGAACACGTGATCGAAAACAAACGCGCGGTGGAGCGGGCGGCAGGCGATCCGAAAAAGCTGAAGAAGATCGTGAAGCGCGGTGCGCCGGAAGGATCGGTGGGTTGGGACAGCAAGACTTTCGAACGACTTCAGACTGCTCCCTCCGAGGCGTTGACGTCGCGATTTGAGGTCTCCCACGGCATGCTCCTCCTGGTGCTCAACCGCGAAAGCGACGGATGTCGCGCGATGAAGCGATTGATCACGGAATCCCACGAGACTGGGGCGAGAAAGCGGCAGCTCAAGCGGCGGGCATTTCAGTTGTTTCGCGCGCTGATCGAGCGAGGGATCGTCGAGTTTATCCCGCGCTCCGCGCTGGGAAAGCGGCTGCGCGTCAACGTGGCCCTGCAGGATGATTTTTCGCTTCATCAGGCCCTGTCGCTCTATCTGATCGACACTCTGCAGGCACTGAACCCGGAGTCGCCGGACTACCCGTTTGACGTGCTTACCCTCTGCGAGTCCATTGTTGAGGACCCCGAGGCGATTCTCCGCAAGCAGGTTGATCGCGCGAAGTCCCGGAAGCTGGAGGAGATGCGTGCGGAGGGGCTTTCCTACGAGGAAAGGATGGAGAAGCTTGAGCAGATCGAGCACCCCAAGCCCCTGCGGGAGTTTCTCTACGAGACCTTCAATGCGTTCAAGCTGGCGCATCCGTGGGTCGAGGAGGAAAATGTCAGGCCCAAGTCGATCGCGCGTGAAATGTTCGAGCGCTACCTTTCGTTTGCGGATTATGTCCGCGAATATGGACTTGAGCGCTCGGAGGGCCTGCTGCTGAGGCATCTTTCTCAGACGTGGAAAGTCCTCTCCCAGACCGTACCCGATCAGGCGAAGACCGGGCCGGTGGTGGAGATGGAGAGCTATTTTCAGGAATTGATCCGGGGTGTGGACTCAAGCCTGCTCGAGGAGTGGGAACGGATCAGGAATCCGGGCCATGTCGAGGCGGACGTTACGGAAAAGCCGTCGCGGCCGGAGTCGTTTGACATCACGCGTGACCGGGAATCGTTCAAGCGCCTCGTTAGGGCGTCGTTTCTCGGCTTCCTCCAGGACGCCGCGGCGCAGGATTGGGAGGCGGCCACGGAGCGCCTCGGCAGGTCAGCGATTTCAGATCCAGTTGCCGCGCTGGCGGAGGTGAGGCGGATCGAAAAGGCCTTTCTTGCGTATTTCGAATTGCACGGGCGATTCCGACTGGATCCTGAGGGGCGATCCGCGAAACACAGTCACTTCGACGAGAGTGACAACACCGATTGGCGTGTGGCGCATGTGCTTGTCGATCGTGATGGCAATGGGGACTGGGAAGCATGTTTCCGCGTGTCCCTACCTGACTCCCGTTCGGAGGCGCGCGCCGTGATCTATTTTGAGGGCGTCACACCGATTGGTGCATTCAGTTCGGAAGGCGACGAAGGCGAGGGCGGTTCGACGGGGGAAGTTTCAACCGGGCAGTCATGAGCAGATTTTCCACGATCGTGCACCTCGATGCGGATGCCTTTTTCGTCTCGTGCGAGCAGGCGAAGGACCCAGGGCTTCGCGGGAAGAAATGTGCCGTCGGTGGAAGGGAGAGAGGGATCATTTCCTCCGCGAGCTATGAAGCCCGCGCCTGCGGCGTCTATACGCCGATGCCCACTGCGAAGGCGCGTCAGGTGTGTCCGGATCTCATCCTGATTCCGCACACGTCGGGCCTGTACGGAACGATGTCACGGCGAATGTTCGATCTGTGCGAGACGCTGACGCCGCTGGTCCAGCGCAATTCGATTGATGAAGGTTATCTCGATCTTTCGGTGTGCGGATTCGGCTCCCCGGAAGAATTGGAGGCGAGGGTGCGCAGTCTTCAGACAGAGCTCTGGGAAACGCTGGAGCTGCCTGTCTCGATTGGAATTGCCTCGAACAAACTCGTGGCCCAGATCGCGTCGAAGTTGCGCAAACCGCGGGGGTTTGTGGTTGTCCCTGCCGGTACGGAGGCTGAGTTCCTCGCTCCCTTGTCCGTTGGAAAACTTCCGGGTGTCGGACCCAGGACCGAGGCCATGCTCGCGAGGCTGGGGATTGCAAAAGTGCGGGACCTGCTTGAGCGGTCTGAGTCGGAGCTGAAGTCAGCGTTTGGCGAAGGATGGCGGTCGATGCTTGCGTGCGCCCAGGGAATGGATGCAGAGCGGGTCGAGGTGGAGCGTGAGGATGCGCGAAGCTATTCCCAGCAGGAAACCTTTTCGCGGAACATCTCGGATTTTTCTGAGATTGTCCGGATCGTGAAACGTATGATCGATGAGCTGATGGGCAAGATACGGGAGGATCGGAAACAGGTTCGGACCCTGACGGTGAAGGTCCGCTACCCGGATTTTTCGCAGGCCAGCCATGGCAGGAGTCTTGACGCAGGCACGGATCTTGAAGCGCCCTTCTATCCGTGGGTGGAGGAGCTTTTGCGCGAGGCATGGTCACTGCCGAGGCCGTTGCGCCTCGTGAGTGTGCGATTCTCGAATGTGGAGGACGCGAGCCCGCAACTTGAAATGTTTGCCGAGGAGAATGAGAAGCGCAGAAGGCTGGCGCAGGTCCTAGACGGGCTCAACCGTTCGGGAGGGCAGACGGTCGTCAGACATGGTCATCAACTTGCCAGAAAACCCGGGAAAGTTTAGATCGGGGGGGAATCATTCATCATGCCGATTTTCGAGTTCTATTGTCCTGACAACAACCGGATCTACCAGTTCTACGCGAAGACCCGTGCCCAGGCGGCGCGCGTGCCAAAATGTCCGGACAACCCGAAGTTTCGGATGCAGAAAATGCTTTCCCGTTTTGCGGTAAACACAGGGGCCGTGGAAACGCCTTCTGAGCCGCATCCGTCGGGCAGGCAGCTTGAGGATGCACGCGCGGAAGCGGTGATGAGTCAGATTGAAAAGGAGTTTGAGCACGTCGACGAGGGCAATCCGAAGGAGATGGGGAAGATCCTGCGGCGCATGGTGGAATTGACGGGTGAGAAGGTTGAAGGCTCCATTGAGGAGACGGTTCGCAGGCTGGAGGAGGGAGAGGATCCCGATGAGGTGGGTGAACGCATGGAGGGAGCGGACGCGGTGGAGACGGATGATGACGCCCGTGAAGAGTTATCGGCGGGCGGGAAAAGGCGCATGCGCATCCGGGTGAGTCGTCCTCAGCCGACGCGCGATCCAAGAATGTACGATTACGATTGAGAACGGGCGCGGTGCCGGTGCAGTTGGATTTGCGCCGTGCGGTGTGAGGTGTTCTGATCGGGGTGTGCCCATCACCCATTCCACCGATCTCGTTGCGCGCATTGCCGCGGCGAAGTCCGCCGTTCTGGCGGAGACTGAGTTGCTGCATCGTAAATTTGGTCGTGTCGAAAGCAACTGGAAGATCGACGGCACGCGGGTCACGGCGGCCGACATCGAGATTTCCGAGAACATCTTTCGCAGTCTGGCAGCCCAATTTCCCGCGGATCAGTACTTCAGCGAGGAGCTGCACGCGACAGGCCGACCGATTCCCGTGACGGCACGGTTTTCGTGGGTGCTCGATCCCATCGATGGGACCAACAATTTTGCGGCCGGCATTGCGCAGTGTGCGATCGCACTGGCATTGCTGGAGAATGGATTGCCCGTCTACGGGGTCATTTATGATCACAGCCGTCGCGTCCTGATGCATGGCGGACCGGGCTTCGGCATGACGGATGGCGAACGTCAGGTGAGGATCAAGTCGGAGGGGCCGACAGGACAGAGCCTCATTGGATTTCACACGCCTTCGGAGAGGCGTTTCGCACCGCATGCCCAGAGCATCGCTGCGAATTTCAAACTGCGCGCGCTCGGCAGCAGCGCATTGCATCTCGCCTATGTCGCCGCCGGTATCTTCGACGGCACTGTCGATCACAATGTGAAGGTGTGGGACATCGCCGCTGCCGTGCCGATGGTGCAGGCGGCGGGCGGCGAGCTTCTCTATCTCACGGGAGAGGTCTTTCCGCTCCGGGAGTTTGACCTCGGCATGGGGCGCATATTCTATCTCGCAGGGAGCGGGAAGACGGTGGCCGCCCTGCGCAGCGTTCTACAGCCGCTTTGAGTGCGGCTCGGGGGTTTAGACCTGATAGGATTGCAGCGGGACCGGATCGAGCACCTTCATCTGCGGCGCCTTTTCGGTCAGTTGCTGCATGAACCATGCACGCGCGGGCGGATCACCGTGGGTGAGCACCACCGTGCGTGCCTCGGTTTGAAGCGCGAACTGGAGGAGTTCCTCGCGATCGGCGTGCCCGCTCAGCTCGAAGCGCTCGACGCGCGCCTTGACCTTGGTTTTAACATGCAGGGTGTCGAAGACAAAGGTGTCGCCGGGCTTGGAGGCGAGCAGGGCGCCGCCGGGAGTGTCGGGATCGCAATAGCCAACGAATCCGATGCTGTTGCGTGCGTGTCCAAGGAGTCCGCTCGCCAGTGCATAACTCGGCGTGTTCTCGACCATCATTCCCGAACTGATGATGTAGAGACCGTTCTGCTGGGGGTCCTCACCCGGGTTCAGCTTTCTTGGCGCGGGCTTGATCTTGAGTTCCTTGATGATGTTCCGGTTGAAATTGATCTGGCGAGTCTTGCGCGCGATCTCGTCGAAGTAGTCGGCGAGATCCATGCCGAGGCCCGAGGCGAAGATCGGACAATCGACGAGTTTGCCGAACTTGCGGGCATCATGGACGATTGAAAGGACCTCCTGCATCCGGCCCAGTGCGAAGACGGGAATGAGATACGATCCTCCGCGCTGGATCGTGTCGTTGATGCTGTCGATCAGCCGCCCGAACTCGCGTGTCCGTCCCTTGTCGACAGGTCGTTCGGTGGCTCCGCGCGTGGTCTCCATGATCAACGTGTCGAAGTGACCGGCTGGAAACTTGGCGCCCGAAAGCGTGCGCTGGTCCTCGAAAAGCACGTCGCCCGTGATGAAGATGCCGCGGTGCTTGTGATGGATTTCGACGCCGGCTGCCCCCACGACGTGCCCGGCCGGGTGAAGGATCACTTCAATCTCGTCCTTGTTTCCGCGGAAACGTTTCGCCTGGCCGAACGGAATTGGTGTGAAGCGTTTGCTCAAGCGGTCGATCTCCGCATGTGTGAAGAGGGGAAGATCGGGAAGCTGCAGCTCCTCCTTCTGACGGGTCATCACGCTTGCCGAGTTGTGCAGCATGCGTTCGATGAGCATGCGGCTCGCGGTTGAAAGAATCACGGGCGTATCGGGGTGCTCCCGCATGACCAGCGGCAGGCTTCCGATGTGATCGAGGTGACAGTGGGTGACGATGATGAGGTCCAGCGAAACTCCCCGGAGCTTGCCCAAGTCAGGAGTCGCAGCTCGTCCGGCGAGTTTTGGATGCATGCCGCAGTCCACGAGGATGCGAAGGTCGCCGAGACGGAGGAAGAGCGAGTTTGCGCCGATTCCGCCTTCGCGGTTCAGGTCGATTAGGTTCATTTACGGATCGGTCAGAGAGACGCAGCACCCGGGAACCTGCAAGCGCAACTTTTTGCGGGCGGCGACAGGGAACGTCAGCGAAAATACGTTTGATTGACCTTCCATCCCGCCCAGCAACCCACGAGCGACCCGAGGCCGGACCAGAGGAACGATGCCATGAGTTCGCATCCGAGTGCGTCCGCCGCCCAGCCAAAGGCAAGTCCGCCCAGGGTGGTACCCACAAAAATGCAGAGCTTGGCCACGACACGCCAATGTCCGAACGGGCAGCCGGGGTCAAATCGATCGTTGCGCCTGTCGGCGGTCAGTTCGAAGGAATCGTCATCGCAAATGACGGCAGAATCACGTGAATTCTGGCACCGGTTTCGTCAACTCCGTGAAAGCTGCCGTGTACGTGGGCGTTCTCGTTGGTCAAATGGTAGCTGTTGTAGCTGAAGGCCTCGCCGGGAACCAGCCGTGGGGTTTCGCCAACGATCTTGTCTCCCTCGATCACCGCGCGTCTCCCGTCGTCGTAGTCAAGCACCCATTTGCGTCCGAGGAGGGTGACGGCATGAGGGGAGCGATTCTGGATGGTGATGTAGTAGATGAAGGCATGGCGCCGGTCGGGCGGGGCGCAGCTTCCACCGTCGTGATAGATGAGTTTGTCCAGGTGGGCGGTTAGGCCGGATAGGGGGGCGGAGGCGGACACAGCGTAGGATTGACCGCAGAATGTAGGCACGGCTCCGGGATAACGCAATGCCCCGTCGATGCCGGATCGTTGTGGCTGCACCGCGTCTTCCGGCTTGCGGGAAAAGGCCGGGAGGCGCAGAAAAACCGTTCTCTATGGACAAACTGGCGCTGCTTTCGGTGAGCGACAAACAAGGTCTGGTCGAGTTCGCGACCGCCCTTGTCCGCAAACAGGGATATCGACTGCTTTCAACGGGTGGAACGGCCAAACTGCTGTCTTCCCACGGGCTTCCTGTCACGGAGGTGGGAACACACACCGGGTTTCCCGAAATCATGGAGGGTCGCGTCAAGACGCTTCATCCGAAAATTCATGGCGGATTGCTCTGTCGGAGGGACAAGTCCGAGCATCTCGACCAGGCAAGGGCCAACGGCATCGAACTCATCGATCTCGTGGTCGTGAATCTGTATCCGTTTGAGGCGACTGTCGCGAAGCTGCATGTCGAGTTCGAGGAGGCGATTGAGAACATTGACATCGGTGGCCCCTCGATGCTGCGCAGCGCCGCGAAGAATCACGCGAGTGTCACGGTCGTTTGTGATCCGAACGACTATGCGCGTGTGCTTGAAGCCATGGACGCTCCTTCGAAGCTGCCTGAACTGCGGCGTGCACTGGCGCTGAAAGTGTTTCAACGCACCGCGAGCTATGATGCGGCGATAGCGAAGTACCTTGAGTCGCAGGCGGCGACGCCGGATCTCGACGCCCTGAGTGGATTGCCGGCGAGATATTCCCTCAGCTATGACAAGGCCCAGTCCTTGCGCTACGGCGAAAATCCACACCAGAAGGCGGCGCTCTATGGCACGTTTCACGATCACTTCCAGCAACTGCAGGGCAAGGAACTCAGTTACAACAACCTTCTGGACATCACCTCCGCGACCTACCTGATCGGCGAGTTTGAACGCCCGACGGTGGCGATCCTGAAACATACAAATCCCTGTGGCGTGGCGAGTGCGGACGTGCTGATCGATGCCTGGGAAAAGGCCTATGCGACGGATCGCCAGGCGCCGTTTGGTGGCATCATCATCGTCAATCGAACGCTTGACGCGGCCGTTGCCGGTGCAATTTCGGAGATCTTCACCGAGGTCATCATTGCGCCGCGTTTTGATGACGCCGCCCTGGCGATTCTCGGGCGGAAGAAGAATCTCAGGTTGATGGTCGCTAAGGGCGGGATCGGGGCTGATGCGCTCCAGGAGGTACGCTCGGTTGTCGGTGGCATCCTGGTCCAGGATCGCGACAGGCGCATGGAGAAGGCGGAGGACTTCAAGGTGGTGACGCACCGCCAGCCTGCACCCGAGGAATGGGCTTCGATGATTTTTGGCTGGAAAGTGTGCAAGCATGTCAAATCGAATGCCATTGTCTACACGCGCGGCGAGCAGACCCTCGGAATAGGCGCGGGTCAGATGGCTCGCGTGGACAGTTCGCGCATTGCGGTCTGGAAGGCGGGTGAAGCGGGGCTTGACCTGAAGGGATCGGTCGTGGCCAGCGAGGCCCTGTTCCCGTTTGCGGATGGTCTGATCGCCGCAGCGGAGGCGGGCGCCACGTGCGCAATCCAGCCGGGCGGATCCGTGCGCGATGAAGAGGTCATCAAGGCTGCCAACGACCGCGGCATGGCGATGGTGTTCACCGGAATTCGCCATTTCCGCCATTGAGGGGCGCCCGCGGGCGGGGTGCAGCCGGGAATGCCGTTTGGGCATGCCGGGAGGTGAAAATCCGTAGGGATTTCTTCCGCTGGATGAAGGTTTGCGTTGAACCAACGCCTTGTGCAAGGGTCTGCGCACCTCAAAAAATGATTCCTAGAATACTTGCCTGCCTGATTGTCATTGTTGCGTTCGTCGGCTGCTCAACGGTCCCTGAAACTGGGAGGCGCCAGGTGATGTTGGTGTCGCCCTCCGAAGAGGCGCAGATGGGCTTGAGTGCGTTTGACCAGATCAAGAAGGAGGAGAAGGTCTCCCAGGATCCGGCCGCGAACGCGCAGGTCCAGCGGGTGGGGAAACGCATTGCGCAATCGGTGGGGCGGGACATCCCCAATGCACGGTGGGAGTTTGTGGTGTTCGATTCGCCGCAGGTGAACGCGTTTGCGCTTCCTGGAGGAAAGGTCGGCGTGTACACGGGGCTGCTGAAACTCGCGGGATCGGATGATGAGCTTGCGGCGGTGATGGGGCATGAGATTGCCCATGTCAGTTCGCGTCACGGTGCCGAGCGAACCTCGCAGAATTATCTGATTTCCGGTGGAGCGGCCCTTGCCCAGATCGGCATGGAGGTTCAGAATGTGGATCCGGCGAAACGCACTGCGATCATGAGTGCCTACGGCATCGCTGCCAATCTGGGCGCGCTTCTGCCGTATTCGCGACTCCATGAAACCGAGGCAGACCGGATCGGTCTGCGTTTTGCGGCGGGCGCGGGGTACGATCCGCGTGCGGCCGTTTCTTTCTGGAAGAAGATGGCCGCCAACGGCAGGAATCAGGGCAAGCCTCCTGTCTGGATGTCCACTCATCCCTCCGACGAGCAGCGCATTCGCAATCTGGAGGAGCTGGCTCCGAAGTACATGGCGATCTACGAGCAGGCCCGCCAAAAGTACCAATAGGACATTTTTGGGGTTTTCGTACTAGCCCCGAGTTTGGGAATCCGCCACGGTTGCGGGATGTTTGATCCCGTTGAAAAACTGAAGGAATATGTCCGTCATCCAAGCATCTCAGCCGATTCCAAATTCAAGGAGGGCATGGTCGGGGCGCGTGAATTTGTCGCCGGCCTGCTGACCTCGATCGGTTTCTCGGTCGAGATGGCGGCGACCGACCTGCACCCCATCATTCTTGCGAAGCGCACCGGGCCGGAGACCTGGCCGCATGTTATCATCTACGGTCACTACGATGTGCAGCCCGCCGATCCGCTCAGCCTCTGGACCTCGGCGCCGTTTGAACCCGAGATTCGCGGAAACCGCATGTATGGACGGGGCACCGCGGACAACAAGGGGCCGCTGATGGCGCATATCGCGGGCGTGGCCTCGCTGCTTGAGAGGCGGCCGGACCTGCCCTTGCGCATCACTTTCCTGATCGAGGGGGAGGAGGAAATGGGGAGTCCAAGCTTTTCCGGATTCCTGGCGAAGTATCGGGACCGCCTGAAGGCGGACTTCGTCCTGCTGTCGGACACGGGCATACCGAGCGAGGACCAGGTGGTTATCACCTGCGGACTTCGCGGCCTCATGCTCTTTGACCTCGAAGTCACCGGTTCCAAAACGGACCTGCACTCCGGCCTGCATGGCGGCGTGTTGCGAAACCCGATCCAGGCGCTCGCTGAAATCTGCGCTTCCCTGCACACTCCGGACGGACGCGTGAACATTCCGGGCTACTACGACGACGTGCTCGATGTCGAGCCCTGGGAACGGCAGGAGTTGGCGAAACTTTCTGGGGACGCGGAATCCTATCGGAATTTCCTTGGTATCCGAAAATTCCATACGCCGCCGGGCTACAGTCCCTTCGAGGCCGTGCGTTTCCTGCCCACCCTTGAGTTCAATGGCATTGGTGGCGGCTATCAAGGGGAGGGGACAAAGACCGTGATCCCGAGCAAGGCGTTCGCCAAGATCTCGTGTCGGCTGGTGGGCAATCAGGATCCGGAAAAGATCCGCGAACTCGTCTATCGCACCGTGCGGGAGCGGGCGCCGGACGATGTAAGCATACGGATCGTCGACCAGCACAGCGGCATACCCTACGTCGTGGTTCCTCCTGGGCGGTCAAATACGCCGAAGGACCAGTCTCCTGTGCTGGCCCGCGCCTTTCGGGCCGCGGATGCGGCGATTGCAGGCGTATTTGGCAAACCACCGCTCTATCTCCGCGAGGGAGGAAGCGTGCCCATCATCGGTGAGATCAAGAAGATCCTCGGGCTCGATTCGCTGATGATGGGGTTGTTTCTTCCCGAGGACAATCTGCATGCTCCCAATGAGAGTTTTCATCTGGGGATCCTGAAGAAGGGCATCCAGGCCTCCGAGCGGATCCTCGAATCGGTTGCTGGCGTGAGGTAGTCGTCCGCACATCGAGAGTCGGGGGTGGATCGAGCGCCGAAATAAAGCAAAGAGCCGACGCGGTTGCGTCGGCTCGAGCGGGGATCGCTCCCTGTGTTGCAGGACCCAGCCTCAGTTGAGCCCAACCTGCATGGGAGAGGCTGCTCCCGCGTGGGAGGACTTGGATTCGATGAACTCGCGGATGACCTCCATCCGCTGGCGCTGGCGGTCTTCCAGTTCAATTTCGTCTGCAGTGCGCTGGGCTTCGTTTCTGGCGATCGCCTTGCGCATCTTGGAGAGCGCGATGTTCTGCAATTGACGAATGCGCTCGCGCGTCACCTTGAATTTGCGGCCGACTTCTTCGAGGGTGAGCTCGTCGTGGCCGTCGAATCCAAAGCGCAGCTTGATGATTTCGGCCTCACGGGGCTCGAGTGAATCGAGCATGGCGCGCAGATCGGAACTCTGCATGCGCTCCTTCAGCGACTCGAAAGGACTCATTGCATTCTCGTCGCCGACGATGTCGCCGAAGGTTCCCGAGTCGCTATCATCGCCGATTGGCGCGTCGAGCGAGGTCGGGCGGACGCTGACCGACTTCAGGTGGGCGACCTTGCTCGTCGGTATCTGAAGTTCGATGGCCAGTTCCTCATCCGTTGGCTCGCGGCCGAGGGCCTCTGTCATTGCCAGGGCCGCCCTGCGCATCTTGGCGATCTTGTCGACAAGATGCACCGGGAGCCGGATTGTCTTACTTTGGTTGGCCAGAGCACGCTTGATCGACTGCTTGATCCACCAGGCTGCATACGTGGAGAGCTTTCCTCCCTTTCGGGGGTCAAACCGTTCCACGGCCTTGATCAAGCCGAGGTTGCCCTCGCTGATGAGATCGAGAAGCGGCAGGCCAAAGTCCTTGTAGTCCATGGCGATTTTCACGACCAGCCTCAGGTTGGCCGAAATCATGTGATCTCTGGCTGCCTTGTCGCCCCGGCGGATGCGCTTGGCCAGCACAACCTCCTCCTGGACAGTTAGAAGCGGAGTTTTTCCAATTTCCTGGAGATAGAGCTGGAGGCTGCTGCGTTCGACGGGAGCGGAGGCCTCCTGTGCGGCGGGTTCCGGTTTCTCGAGGAAGGAGGGTGGAGCATCAAGGGAATGAGCCGGGGCCGTGCTCGTGGAAGGGGTGCGGTGGGCATCCACTTCAATATCTGCAAACGCGTGGGATGTGTGGGAATGGAGAGACATGACGTTGTGAGACTGCGATTGCTGTATTACTATTCCGACAGCCACTCGGCGGAAGGTTCCGCTTGAGACTGTAAATAATTAGGCAGCTAACTACCAGCCTAAACCGGGCCAAAGGATTTGACGCAGGTCCGCAGAGGAAAGTGGCACTTTTGCGCGAGGTTTCGCTGTGTTAATTTGGCGCAGTTTCACTGACAGGGCTTGGGCATCCGAGGCGTAATGTCACATCGGATTGCGGCATTTGCTTCCGTGGCCAATCGCTTACCCATCGAGGATGTCGCTGCTCTTTCATGTTTGCTCCGCCGAACAAACCAAGTCGAGCGAAGGCGCGATTCCCGGTCAGCCGATTGACAGAACCCCCAGCCTCCGGATTGACATCTCAATGCACTTGGAGAGCACGCTTCGTCGTGCCCGGTTCGAGGATCGGAATTTTGACCACAGAATGCACGGAATGCACCGAGTGGAAGTCAGCGGTCGGGGCAGACACGCATCGTCCTGACCGATTTGAGCGGAACGCAAGGTGTCACGGAAATTGGGATCAACAGCTTTCACCGATTCCCGCAGATTGGTGTGGAGACGGATTGAACCTCAAATCTCTGTCCACGGGAGAAATATTGTGGGACATCGACCCGTTCTTGTCAGGAATGATGAAGCGTGTCACAGGCAAATTCTCCAGATTGATTCACGCGAAGGCACGAAGACACGAAGGATGAGAAGTGGGGGGGATTGGAGCTTTCTTTGAAGATCATGATCATGGGGCGGGTGACTGTGGCGGCTATGCTGGGAATGTCCGTGTGAGAAAGAGCGGAGATCAGAAGGCAGAAGCCGGAAGCCCGTGGCTGCGTCCGTCTCTGCACACACAACCGACTCGAACCTGATTGAAATGCTCGCGGTGGACAACGCGCCGTTTGTGGTTACCCGGAGGACCAATGAGGACGAGCGGGACTTGCTGACCAGGATCGAAACGAAATCGACCTCGCCAAACACGGCGTACACGAAGTTTTCCTACACGTATGACGCCCGCCGGTACCGATCGACCGCCTTGCAGGAGGGCACGGCTTTTGCCGACTACGGCGACGCCACGTATCGGCAGTTTGCCTACAATGGACGCGGGGAATTGACGGCGGGCATCGGCTACCTCGGCAGCAATGTCGCGAGCCAGGGAGCACCGCTGCCGGGTCGGCGTTATGAATACGCGTATGACACCCTCGGAAATCGTCAGTGGTCGAACAGCACGGGCGTGAGCACGCTGCAGGATGACTATTCGGTCAATGCGCTCAATCAGTACCTTTCCCGGGAGAACAATACCGTATCGATCTCCGGCACGGCGGCGACGGATGCCGTGGTGGCAATCAAGGGGCCTGCCATTTCAATTGTAGGTTAGAGGCGGAGAGAGTCCCACATTTCTGGCAAGCCCAGAGAGCAAGCCAAGTTTCATATGAGCAAGCGGGGGGCGAATCGTGCCAAGATATTCGTGACAAGAATCAAGACTCGACGTCATTGACGGATCTCATGTACCCGGACAAAGTGTTACCTATGTACCCGGTTCGTACCCATTGGAAACCCATTCGGATTTGGCGTAGGCTTTTCGACCTATTTGTATGACAATACAAATCGTACTATAGTGTACAGAGTTGACTGGCATCTCTCAGCCGATGGTAAATGACCATGAAAATTATAGTATTATTTCTCTCAGGGATCTATTCTCTAGCTATGCTTGGCTGCCATTCCATCAAGGGTGCCGAACCTGAGGCGGTAGGATTCATTATTATCTGGATGCTGTCTCGCTCCCCGACGAATCCGGTACTATACTATATAAACGAGGAAGCTCGCTCGGCGGGAGTGACGTACGCCAAAAAGTCTCTAGATATCTATAACATTCGCAGCTGTCAACTAAGCGCTGAGCAACTCAAGCAATTGAAACGAATCGCTTTCGTTGCCCCAGATAGGGGCATCCGAAAAGCGCCGCCCTATTATGTCATTGAAATTGGATCGCGTCAGGCAACAGTGGTAGCCTATTCAATGAATAGAGAGACTCTTCTTAGAATGATTCATGTACTGCCATTAGATGCAGGTGGATATATTCAGCTTATGTATGATGCTGGATCACAATAATTGGTAGGGCGGGGCGATCCGTCGGGTCCGGTAGCATGAGTGGCAGCTAAGGAAAGAAGCCGACGCAATGGTCGGCGCGTGAAAACCTTGGGAGCGCCATGAACTATACTGGAATCGATTACACAGCCATCCCACGGCAGAGCTGGCCGCGATGCAAGTGATTGCAGCGGAGGAGGCGTGATGGGAGATTGGAACGGAGGGCGTGTAACTCATGTCCGGATCATTCCTTACCTGAAGTTGGGGGCTATACAACAACGTCAGTTTTTGATTCTTGACGTTAATAGAAGTGGGAATCAAGAAAGAGAAGATGGGAAGGGCACTGAGAATTGAGTCCACAGGAGGGCGATATCATGTGATCAATGGGAGAAACTATCGGAGGAACCTGTTTGGGTTCGGGCTCGGGCAAAGCGTTACCTATGTACCCGGTTCATACCAGTGGAAAGAAGGTCACTGATGTTACTTTCGCAGTGCGAAGCGGTGAAATTGAGCATTTGTTCGAGAACGGTTTGAGGTTCTTCATCGAAGGCGATGTCGGCCCATACGAATCTTACCGCTTGTTCGACGGGCAGAGAGAGCTTGTTGTTTAGCAACTCGTCACGCGATGTGGATGCAGACTGATGGATTGGAGGTTTGCGAAATGAGTCTGATTCGTAGAAACAAGGGTTGTCTGGTCGCCGCAGTCATTCTCGTCACCCTTGTCGTCGCTGGATGGCGCTCCTGCAGCGCCAGCTTCTATGCGTGGGAATTGGACAACCACACACCGACGCTCGAGACGCGCGCGTCCAAGGCGCTCGGAATTTTTGATCGATATCTGCAGATCGAGAATAGAGATTTTGCGCTGGGCGAAACAATGTACCACGTCCAGGAAGCGTGGCTGGAGCACAGGATAGAAGCACGGAAGGTGAACCCCTTCAAGACGGAGAAGGTGATCTACCCGGAACTGTTTTTATGCCTCAGAATTCAGGCAATTTCAAACGTTGATTTGATTGAGTCAAATTTGGAAATAAAGGATGCGAACTTTTACACGTCCTACTCAAAAGGATCTAGAGTTCTGTGGAAAGTTGTCGGAATAACTGCCCCACGTAGTGTGGTCGTCATGGATTGGAAGACAAAAGAGGAGGCACGGATCGACTTCGGCAATCCTTAGTTCGAGTTCGTCAGTTTGAGCTGCGGGCGAAAATAGATTTGGAGGGGAGGGAATGATCCGGACATGGGTTCGCTACCAGTTCTCCACCTGCAATCCGGCCACCCGGGCGAACTCCCGGACGTTGGCCGTCACCAGCACGGCTCCCAGGCTAAGGGCCTGGCCGGCCAGCAGCAGGTCGTACGGGCCGATCGGCTGGGCATTCGGCCGCAGCGATTCCAGCCGGGCCCGAATTTCACCGGCATGGTAGGCGGCATCTCTTCCGAAATCCGGAGCCGGCGGGATCAACGCCTGGAGTCTTTCCACCCGAGTCCGCAAAACCGGCAGATCCGTCCGCTTTGCCGCGCCATACTCGAGTTCAAACAGGCAGATTGACGAGAGTCGGCAAAACGCCAGCTCGGCCAGCAACCGGTCCCGCAAGCCTTCGTCCCGCTCCCGCAGAAAGCGGGAGAAGACATTCGTATCCGGAAGATAAATCACTTGAGCGGGAACTCCGGGGTCGAGCCCCATAGCTGCCGCAGCGCTTTCCGCCGCCGCGCCAAATCCACCGGGTCGGTCAGCAGCACGCCGCCGGGCATGGGAGTCAGCTGCACGACCTTGCCCTTGAAGCGGTAACCCTTGGGCAGCCGGACGGCCTGGGAATTGCCCGACTGAAAGACCTTGGCGGTTATGGTGTTCATGGTGAATACGATGTATATACGTCGGCTGGTGTCAAAACAAGATTCTGTTCGGTCATGCGGCTTCATGACCTATCTCGCTACGATCTACTTCGGTCGCGTCAAAATTCCGGAGATGAACCCCACGGATCACAGATACGAACGGATCGAGAAGCCACGCCAATGACGTCTGTCTTGAATCTTGACAATGGTCTATCGGCACGCGCTTTCCCGCTCTTCTCTGCCAGAAATTGTCCAAGCGAACTTGCTGGCTGATGGAAGAATTCCTCACTTTCGAAAGACGGGCGCTGTGAAGCGAAGCGCCGACCTTGCGAGTTGGCGCTGCTCGAAATCGGGGAACTGGAAGCTCTCGCCACCATTTTCGAGCCGGGAGGCAAACCCTGCGGTCAGGATCAATCCACGCAATAGCCAATCTGGCTAGCTGTGAATCAGAGACGCTCGGCGATTGCGACTGCTTTGAAGAGAGCCGATGCCTTGCTGATGGTCTCCTGGAATTCGGAGGCCGGATCGCTGTCGGCCACCACCCCCGCGCCGGCCTGGATGTAGATCTTGCCGCCCTTGATGAGCGAGGTCCTCAGCATGATGCATGAGTCGAGGTTTCCATCGTAGCCGAAGTAGCCAAGTGCTCCGGCGTAGAATCCGCGCTGGGAGGGCTCCGCCTCGGCAATGATCTGCATGGCTCGAATCTTTGGGGCACCCGACACGGTACCGGCGGGAAACGTCGCGCGCATGAGGTCGTAGGCTGTCTTTCCCTGTACGATCGTTCCCTCCACCTGCGAGACGATGTGCATCACGTGCGAGTAGCGTTCGATGACCATCATTTCGGGAACCGTCACGGTGCCAAACTTGCAGACTCGTCCGATGTCGTTTCGTGCGAGATCCACCAGCATCAGGTGTTCGGCGCGTTCCTTTTCATCCGCGAGAAGTTCCTTTTCCAGCGCGTGGTCCTCGGCTGGGGTTGCTCCACGTTTCCGCGTGCCTGCAATCGGACGGATCTCGACGCGGCCATCGGTCAATCTCACATGGACTTCCGGCGATGCACCGACGATCGCGAAGTCGCCGGAGTCGAGGATGAACATGTAAGGCGAGGGGTTCACGGTGCGAAGTGCCCGGTAGAGGTCGAGCGGTGATTTCGTGAACGGCTTGGAGAAACGCTGGGATGGGACGAACTGGATGATATCTCCCGCGCGTATGAATTCTTTCCCGTCGGCGACGGCCCTTTCAAAACCTGCCTGAGTGAAATTGCCTGGGGGGACCTGGATGGGACCTGGATTGATCAGAGGGGCGGGAGCCAGTTCGCGTGGCTGTTTAAGGAGATCGAACAGGTGGGTGAGCTCTGCGGTCGCGGATTGGTAGGCGCCTTCGGGGTCCTCACCGACGTGTGCATTGACGCAGAGTCGCAGGGTCTGTTTTGCCCGATCAAAGATAAGCAGCGAATCGGAGACCATGAAGTACAGCATGGGCAGCCCCAGTTCGTCGTCCTTTGCGGTGGGCACGGTTGGCTCCACGCGGCTGGCATACTCGTAGCCGATGAATCCCACGGCCCCGCCGGTGAAGCGTGGCAATCCGGGCATGCTGACCGGGTGGAATCCGCTCATCTCCGCCTCAAGGAGAGTCAACGGATCAGGCGGTGTTGGCACGATTTTGGCAGGTGAACCGGAGGTCCTGATTTCGGTCGTAAGCGGTCCGCATGCCAGGGTTTTCCTGGGGCGGCAGCCGATGAAGCTGTAGCGGGACAGCGTTTCGCCGCCTTCAACCGATTCCAGGAGGTAGGACGGACCTGCATCGCGCAGCTTGGCGTAGGCGGATACGGGCGTTTCGAAATCCGCCATGAGATCCGTGCAGACAGGAATCACGTTGCCGGTCTTGGCGAGGCGGAGGAACGTTTCTCGGTCGGGAAAAATGGTCATACGATGAGGCGTGCGGTCAGGAGAGAGTGCCAGTGACGCGGGCGCGACGACGAGGCAATTTTCCAGTGACGCTTAGGGCTCGACGCCAGAACACGTTGCGCTATCCATGAAGGCCGTCCGGGACGCCCGTGTCAGAAGAGTGAAAGTCCGGCTGGTTTTGGGGTGGAAACGGGCAGTTCATGGATGGCACCCTAACTTCGAGAAGATCAGCACCCTTTCCCCCATTGACAGAAAACTAGCATTCAACCCTTCCAGAAAAACCTTCAGGCATACTAACGCGATATGACCCTCGAGAAACGTATATTGGCTGTGATCATGGGCGGAGGCCGGGGCACCCGGCTCTATCCCCTCACCATGGAACGCTGCAAGCCGGCGGTGCCGCTTGCCGGCAAGTACCGGCTGGTCGACATCCCGATCAGCAACTGCATCAACTCCGGCATCAACCGGATTTTCCTCCTGACCCAGTTCAACACGGCATCGCTTCACCGCCATATCCGGAGCACCTACAATTTCGACGCCTTTGGCGGCGGGTTCGTGGACATCCTTTCTGCCGAACAGACGGAAAAGAGCGTGGACTGGTATCAGGGGACGGCGGATGCGGTGAGGCGGAATCTCGTGCACTACCGGGCCTTCAGTCACGACTTTGTATTGATCCTTTCCGGTGACCAGCTCTACCGGATGGACTACATGAAGCTCATCGAGGAGCACATCGCAAATGGCGCGGATGTCACCATCGCGGGCATCCCCTTTCCGGCTTCGAAAGTTGAAGGACTGGGCTTGATGCGGGTCGGAGACGATCTTGCTGTCAATGGCTTCGTGGAAAAACCGAAGGACCCTGCGATCATTCAGGGACTTGCCCTAAGCAAGAGCATCGAGGCGAAACTGACGACCAAGAGTGAGGAAAAGCGATGCCTGGCGTCCATGGGCATATACGTTTTCAACAGGTCCGTGCTTGCCGAAGCGCTGGACAATTCGATGACGGATTTTGGCAAGGAGGTCATTCCGAGCCTGCTTGGGAAGAAGCGGATCTTCTCCCATATTTTTGAAGGCTATTGGGAGGACATCGGGACCGTGGCAGCGTTCTTCGAGGCGAACCTCCATCTCGCGCATCCGCTGCCTCCTTTCAATTTCTTCGACGAACGCGCCCCGATCTATACCTCCGCACGTTTCCTGCCTGCCTCAAAAATCAACCGGTGCCAGATCGATCATGTGGTCGTGGGCGATGGCTCGATCGTGACGGACTGCACACTCCATCGTTGCGTGCTAGGCGTTCGTTCTTTCCTCGGGGAAGGGACGTACCTCGAGGATGTGATAGTCATGGGATCGGACTACTACGAAGGGGATGCGGAAATTGCCGCCAATACTTCCAAGGGCATACCAAATCTGGGCATCGGCCGCAATTGCAACATACGCAAGGCGATCATCGACAAGAACACGCGGATTGGAGACAATGTCGTGCTATCCCCAGAGGGTAAACCCGACGGCACCTATGCGCATGGAGTGCTGATCCGCGATCGCGTGATGATCGTGCCGAAGGGGATCGTCGTGCCCACGGGCACTGTCATTTAACTCGTGCGAGATCGGCAGCGCATTCCCTCCTGATAGCGGCGGGCAGACGAAGAATGCGGGATTCTTCTTCGCATGCTGGCGGGCCGGGCCGTCTGTGGACGATCTTGCAGTAACCGCATGATGGCGCGCGGCGTCATGAGGATCGATGAACGTGTTGTGCCGTCTCCGGTGTTTCATTTCGCCTGTGATCACCGCCCGGGCGTCATCCCTGACGGCAATCGCCTGCGCAGTCCGTTGTCGGTGGCAACTCCGGTCGTGGTGTCTTGCGACGATGCTGGCGATCAATGGCGTGTTCACCCTTCCGGCGTCGGCAGGCATCCTCGATTGGCTCCTGCCGAAGCATGACATCCAGGTGATAACCGTGACGGATACGACGCCTGCGGGGTTGCTGCGTCGGCCGGTATCCGTGACGAACCCCATGTACTACGTGGCGGTGAGCGCGGGTTTTCGCGACTTCGGAGGAGTCATGGGGGGAATAAAAGAGCCGCCCAAGGAAGCAGTGTACAAGGCGATGGCTGCGGTTCTGGCCAAGCAAGGATACCTCCCGGCGAGCGATCAGCATCCGGCCCAGTTGATGCTGCTCTGGACCTGGGGGACCATGAACACGGACAGGATGTATTCGATGACCAATCCTGATGATGTTGAGGGCAGGCAGATCAACCGTCGCCAGCTCCTGCGATTTATGGGTGCGTACAAGCTTGGGCTCGTCTCGAAGGAGCCTGATCCGCTCATGGACGACATCATGATGCAGGGCGTGCTTTTTCGCAATGCGGACCAGGAACTCATCGAAGACCTTTCGACGGAGGACCTCTACGTGATCGCGATAGCGGCCTACGATTTCCAGGCCGCGATGAGGAAGGAAAAGGTGGTGCTTTGGACGACCAAGATCAGTTGTCCCTCGATTGGATTGTCGCTGCCCGAGACGCTTCCTGTCATGCTTGCGCTTGCGGCTCCGAATATTGGTCGCGAGACGCCCAAGCCGGTCGCTGTGCGGGCAACGGACAAGTTTACTCCTGACGTGAAAATCGGCGAGTCCACCGTGGTCAACTATCTGGTCACGACGGCGGTACCGGTGACGGAAGTCGATCCGAGCACCATGAAGGCGAAGCCCGCGCAGAAGAATTCGCAGGGGAAAAAAGTAAGAAAGAATTGAACTGGCCTGCTGCGGATTGTGTCAGGCTGCTCGCAGCACCCTGTTGCTATCTTTGGGGGCCGTGTGCGGGTTCGGTCGCCGCGCCGCCACCCTGCATTTCCCGAAGGATTCCCGAGAGATACGGTATGAGCTGCTTCTTGCGGCTGACGATCCCGGGGAGATCAAAAATCTCGTCCTTTTCGACATGCGGATAGCTGATGCGGGAAATGAAATCCGCGTCGCCCTTCACGAGAAGGAGGGAGTTCTGGGTGTTGATGTCGGTGACCAGTAGCGCCGCAAAAAGGAGGGACTCGTCGCGTTGAACCTTTCCCAGCGCATCGATGATTTCCCGGGCGTGATTCCAGAAATTGCCGAAGCCTAGTTCCTCGACCTGCGAAACGGAGAAGCGAATGTCGCGCTCGTCGTAGATCTTGAAGTCGGATCGGATCACGACGTCCGGGGTGTTTGCGAGAATCACAGAACCGGAGCTGAAAATGGAATCAGCCAGCGCGCTGGAATTTACGCCTGCGATCTTGCCGAGCCACGCGAGGATGGAGGCGTCCTTTTCCGTGGCGGTCGGCGAATTCAGGTGAAGGGTGTCGGCGATGATGCCGCCCATCATCACCCCTGCTATCGAGGCCGACGGTGTCAGGCCTTCGCGCCGGAAGAGGTCCGCCACGATGGTGCAGGTCGAGCCGACTGGCTCGTTGAGGAAGAGGATCGGCTGCTGCGTGTTCAATGAGCCAAGACGGTGGTGATCGATGATTTCGGTTATGGTGACCTCGCCCGCGCCGGGCACCGCCTGGGTCAGTTCATTGTGGTCCACCAGGACCAGACGCGTGCGCACGGGCTTCAGGATGTCGGTTCGGGTCAGGATGCCCTGAAGTTTTGCCTCGTCATTGAGCACCATGAAGGCGCCGGTGCTGGAGGTGGTGAATTTGCGCCGAAGGTCGGCGAGGCGGGTGTCGGCCGTCACCGAAACGTATTTTCGGTCGACCAGATTGTCGATCGTTGAGGCGGTGCGGATCACCCAGGCGGTGTTGGCGGAGTCGTGGGGACTCACGAGGACGGATACGCCGCGGGCTTTTGCCTGGGCGATGATCTCCTCGTCGACACCGAGATTGCCGGTGACGACGATGGCACGCACGCCGATTTGGAGCGATCGCTGCTGGATGTCCCAGCGATCGCCGACAATGATGATCGACTGGGTCGCGGGGATGCCTTCGTCCTGGGCAACTTTCCAGAATGAGCGCACGTCCATCGCACCGACGCGGATGAACATTTCCTCGCATTCGTCAGGTTTGACGGAGTGGATCACCCGGGCGCCGAGAGCCCGCGTGAGATTGTTCAGGCTCGTGCGGACCTTGCGCATCTCGCGAGCCTCCTTGACGCGCGGGGTGAAGAATCCGCCGAGCTGAAAAATGGTTATGGTGCCGATGACGCGGCGGTCTGCCGTCGTGACGGGCAGCAGGCGAACGTCGTGACGGTCAATGAGGTCGAGCGCCTCGGCGCACGTCGCGTTCTCGGCCACCGACACAACCTCGCTTACCATGATGTCGCGCACCCGGGGAGTGACATCGCTGACATAGAGGGGAAGGGGCTGGTTGAAGCGTTTCAGGATTGCGTCGATCCGTGCATTTGAGTTCCCGCACCGTGCTGCAAGAAAGCCTGTTTCCCCCTTCGCCTCCTTGAATGCGGTGTAGGCAATGGCAGAACAGATGGCGTCGGCATCCGGATTTCGGTGACCGATGACATAGGTCGGCGAGGGAGAACTTGAGGAGGAAGCGCTGGGAAGAACGGACATGATGACCGGTAGGGAAGGTGGCTTTGAGGACACGAAATCGGGCAAAACGCAAACGTTCCCTCGAAGTCCTCACAGAGTTGTCAGTGCACGCCTCAATCCGGACCTGAAAGACCGGGTTCGTCCTATCAACCGAAGGTGGCCCTGGCAGGATCGGGATTTGGCTCAGAGGCCGGTGCCGACGACGCCGTCTTCTGCGGCAACGTTGTTTCCGGAATCAAGACCGTAGATCCGTCGTGTTCCACCCGCCTTGATTGCGGCGCGCAGATCGGAAGTCAGACTGCCCTGGGTTCCTACGAGCTTGTTCTCAATGTTTTTGAAATACTGCACATTGTTTCCGAGGAACAGGATGTGGCCGCCGCCGTCCCCATAGGCCCCGAGATTTGCCGTTGCACCGACGCCATTCCAGGTTCCAGCGACGGTCAGGCCTCGGGTGAATGCGAGCGGGGTGGTAGAGGGATCCGTCACTTTGAGACCGCCGACGAAATTGATGCTGGGAATGCGGGCGAGAAGATCGGAGTGCAGGGTATTTTTGGTGGGATCGGATGGGTTGAGGATGCCCGGTGGAACGTATCCATCGAACAGACCGTCGTTCTTGGAGAAGAGAAGGCTGGCCTCATTGATTCCCCCGTACTTCGCCAGCAGGCCAAGGCAGACAAAGTACTTGTTGGGAGCTGTGATGCTGGGAGCAGGTACCATGTTGGGGTCCGGCAAGCGGTCATTGTGGTCGCTTGCGTAAAGCAGCGCGGCCTTTCCGATTTCGCGGAGATTGCTGGCGTCGACGGCACGCTGGGCAGTTTCGCGAACCTTTCCAATGGTGGGGATGATGATGGCAGACAAGATGCCAATGATTGCAATGACCGTTAGGAGCTCAATGAGTGTGAAAGCATTAGTTCTGTTGTTGTGTGAGATTTGCATAGCGCACTCATTGAAAGAACAAAATAGTGGCGATAGCAACGGAATTATGAGAAAATCGCGTGGAGCTCGACAAAGCCGCGCAGGCCTTTTTACCGTGAACCGGAATGAAGATTTTTCTCGATGGTGCCTGGGTGGATTCGGCGGAAGCCAAGATCTCGGTGTTCGATCACGGCCTGCTCTATGGCGATGGGGTCTTTGAAGGCATTCGTCTCTATGGGGGGAATGTCTTTCGCCTCGACCAGCATTTGGAGCGGCTCGAATATTCCGCCAAGGCGATCCTCCTTGAACTTCCCTGGTCCCGAAAGGAGATCAGCGATGCGGTCTGCGAAACCTGCCGCCTGAACAATCTTACGGATGCCTATATCCGGCTTGTGGTTACAAGAGGCGTAGGCGACCTCGGGCTCTCCCCATGGCTGTGCAAAAAGCCGTCGATCTTTATCATCGCCGACAAGATCGCCTTGTATCCGGCGAAGTATTACTCGGAGGGGCTCGAAATTGTGACGGTGCCAACACGCAGGGTGAATCCCGCGGCGCTGAGCCCGGCAATCAAGTCCCTCAACTACCTCAACAACATCCTCGCCAAGATCGAGGCCAGGCAGTTTGGCGCTCTGGAAGCGATCATGCTGAATGACCAAGGCTTTGTTGCCGAGTGCACCGGTGACAACATTTTCATTGTTCACAAGGGGCGGATCATCACACCCGCAGCCCAGCAGGGCGCTCTCAAGGGCATCACCCGTGACGCCGTGTTTGATATCGCCCGCCGATTGGGCATCGCGGTCGAGGAGCATGATCTCACCCGCTATGATGTCTGGAATGCCGACGAGGTCTTTCTCACGGGCACCGGAGCGGAGGTGATTCCCGTCGTCAAGCTCGACGGGCGTCAGATCGGCAGTGGCAAACCGGGCGCGGTGTTCGGACGAGTTCTCGAAGCCTTTCGCAAGGCGGTCTTGACGGATGGAACGCGCCTGTAATTCGAGGAACCGACAGAAGCACGAATTGATAAATGGCGTCTGTGTCGGCGCGAGTTGGCACGCGGGTGTGCCGTTTGGTCACGCCTTCGAAGCAGATGCAAGGGGGGTGACGGCGTCATTCCCCGCGCTTGCCTCTGGGCGCCCGGCTGGCACGTTGTTTGCAAAGCAAGCCAGCGAAATGTCCGTCCTGAATTCCAATTTTATGCCTGCCGTGTCGATATTTCCGCCACGTGTGGTATCATTGTCCCATGCCCAGTCCGCTCAAATGTGACTTCTGCACCAAGTCTGCCACCGTTCACCTTACGCAGATCGTTAATAACAAGGTGCATAAGGTGGATTTGTGCGAGGAGTGTGCCCAGGCAAAGGGGGTTACCGACCCCAGCGGTTTTTCGCTGGCCGACCTTCTGATGAAGGCCTCTCTCAACACGGACCCGGCCATGCCGTCGGGGCTGCGCTGTGAGCAGTGCGGGTTTACCCAGGCCGATTTCAAGAAACATGGGCGATTCGGGTGTCCCCAATGCTATCAGACCTTTTCCCCAATGGTTGAGCCGATGCTGGGCTCCATGCACAAGGGTACTGCCCACACCGGCAAGGTGCCCCAGCGTGCGCTGGCCAGGAAGTCCCTCTATGAGAAGCTGACAAAGCTGGAAGTCGACCTCGACGAAGCCGTCAAATCCGAGCGTTACGAAGACGCCGCCCGATACCGTGATGAAATCCTCCAAGTCAAACAGGCCTTTGATCCCAAGCCGGCGCCAGGGCGCTAGTGCCATGACGGTCGAATCGCTGATCGACACACCTTCTGAACTCACGAATTCCGTGAGCGGCAGCAAGTGCGCGATCGTATTGATGACGCGGATACGCCTTGCGCGCAACCTCGCGGGCCGCGCGTTTCCGGGCTGGGCCGACGCCGACCAACGTGAGGAGGTCTTGGCCGCCTGCCGCGGTGCCGTTACGGGCGTTACTCAGATGAAGCGGAGCCTCAGCGTTGGTGTCGTCGACATGGACGACCTGCAAAAGCAGGTGCTCGTGGAGCGCCATCTCATTTCCCGCGAACTCAGCGGCTCGAAGGCTGGCTCGGGTGTGGTCATCAACAAGGACCAGACGATTTCCGTGATGATCAATGAAGAGGATCACCTGCGCATTCAGGTGCTCCGCTCGGGTTTTCAACTGAAGAAGGCGTGGACGGCCATCAACGATCTCGACAGCGCCCTGGAGGAAAAGCTCGATTACGCCTTTTCCCCGCAGTGGGGCTACCTCACGGCCTGCCCGACCAATCTTGGCACCGGCATGCGTGCCTCCGCGATGATGCATCTGCCCGCGTTGGTGATATCCGGCCAGATGGAAAAGGTCGTCCGCGCGGTCAATCAGCTTGGCATGGTTGTTCGCGGACTGTTCGGCGAGGGTTCCGACGCCTCGGGCAGCATCTTTCAGATCTCCAATCAGACGACACTTGGGGAGGCCGAGGAGGACATCATCAAGCGCCTGCAAAGCGTGCTGCAGTCGATCATCGAGCACGAACTCAACGGTCGCCAGAAGCTCATCGAAGCGGATGCCGGCAAACTGTACGACAAGATTGGGCGCGCCTATGGCATCCTGCAGAACGCGCATGTCGTCAATTCGGCGGAGGCCATGAATCTGCTCTCCCTGCTGCGCCTCGGCGTCGACCTTCAGGTCTTTCCCGAGGAGACTCGTGCGGTGATCGATCGGCTCTTCATTGAGGCGCAACCTGGTCACATCCAGCACGCCATCAAGCATGGGCTTGAGGCGGGCGAGCGTGACTGCTCCCGCGCCACGCGGCTCCGCGAGGAGTTCGCAAAATTTCCAGCCCCAAGCTTCGCGCCGAACGGCAAGAACTGATGTCAGCCACGAATAGACTTTAAACGCCATGTCTGAACCGATGAACAACTTCACGCCGCGTGCCCAGCAGGTGCTGGCTCTGGCTCGCAAGGAGGCCGATCGCTTCCATCACAATTACGTCGGTACGGAGCACATTCTGCTTGGCTTGATCAAGCTCGGCCAGGGTGTGGCAGTTTCCGTTCTCCAGAAGATGGGGCTCGACCTTGAAACCGTGCGCAATGCGGTCGAAAAGCAGGTCGGAACCGGCACCGAAACCAAGACCCAGGGAAGCATTCCCTATACGCCCCGCGTCAAGAAGGTGCTGGCGCTCGCCGGGAAGGAAGCCAAGGCGCTGAACCACTCCTATGTGGGCACCGAGCACATCCTCCTTGGTCTGCTCCGTGAAGGCGAGGGGGTTGCGGCGCGCGTGTTGAAGTCGCTCGACGTCGACATCGAGCGTACGCGCAACGAAATCCTCCGAGAACTGGATCCCCAGTTCTCGGGTTCCTCGGACACCCCGCCCGCCGGAGAGGAAGCGGCGGCACCGTCGCCTCGGGGGGGAGGCGGAGAGGACGGCAAGAAGGATGTCAAGACTCCCGCACTCAAGGCCTTCGGCCGCGATCTCACCGAACTCGCCCGGAAGGGCGAACTCGACCCCGTGGTCGGGCGCAAGAACGAGATCCGCCGGGTCATCCAGATCCTCTGCCGCCGTACGAAGAACAATCCCGTGCTCATCGGCGAAGCCGGCGTTGGCAAGACCGCCATCGTCGAGGGGCTCGCCCAGGAGATCGCCAACGGCATCGTCCCTGAGATTCTTTTCGACAAGAAGGTCATCACGCTGGATCTCGCGCTGATGGTGGCGGGCACCAAGTACCGCGGCCAATTTGAGGAACGCATCAAGGCGGTGATGGACGAGATCCGGCGCGCCAAGAACGTCATCCTCTTCATTGATGAGATGCACACCATCGTGGGTGCCGGTGCGGCCGAAGGAGCCATGGATGCCTCCAACATCTTCAAGCCGGCGCTATCGCGCGGCGAACTGCAGTGCATCGGGGCGACGACGCTCAACGAATACCGCAAGTACATCGAAAAGGATTCCGCACTGGATCGCCGCTTCCAGTCCGTCAAGGTCGAGCCACCGTCGGTCGAGGACACGATCACCATCCTCAAGGGCATCCGCGGCAAGTATGAGGATCACCACAAGGCGATCTTCAGCGACAAGTCGCTCGAAACAGCCACGAAGCTTTCCGATCGCTACATCACGGGCCGTTTCCTGCCCGACAAGGCCATTGATGTCATGGACGAAGCCGGTGCGCGCGCACGCATTGGCGCGCTCACGCGTCCGCCTGATGTCGAGGACATGACGAAGCAGATCGAAGAGGTCTGTGCCAGGAAAGAGCAGGCCATCGCGGCGCAGCATTTCGAGGAGGCAGCCAAATTCCGCGACCAGGAGAAGCAGCTCCGCCTCAAGCAAGAGCAGATCACCGAGGAATGGAAAAAGGCTCGCGAAGAGAAGCGCGTGGCGATCGATGAGGACCTCATGATGCAGGTCGTCGCCGACTGGACCGGCATTCCGCTCTCGCGCATGGAAAAGAAGGAAAGCGAGAGACTGCTTGGTCTCGAAGACGAGATTCGCAAGGTGGTTGTCGGCCAGGAGGCCGCCGCCGTGGCGATTGCCCGGGCATTGCGGCGTTCGCGCGCGGACCTCAAGGATCCGCGCCGGCCGATCGGCTCGTTCATGTTTGTCGGACCTACGGGCGTCGGCAAGACGGAGACCGCAAAACAGCTCGCCTCGCAGATGTTCGGGAATCAGGACGCGCTCATCCAGATCGACATGAGCGAGTACATGGAGAAGTTCGCCGTTTCGCGGCTCATCGGATCTCCTCCGGGCTACGTCGGTTACGAGGAAGGTGGCCAGCTCACTGAGGCCGTCCGGCGCCGTCCCTACTCGGTCATCCTTTTTGACGAGGTGGAGAAGGCCCATCCGGACGTTCTTCAGCTCCTGCTTCAGATCCTCGAGGACGGCCGTCTGACGGATTCGCTGGGCCGCACGGTGGATTTCCGAAACACGATCATCATCATGACCTCCAATGTCGGCGCGGCCCTTCTGCAGCGTCAAACGACGATGGGCTTTGGCGCCGCTTCGGGAAGCTTCAGCGACCATGAGCGCATGAGGGAAAAGGTGCTCGAGGAAGCCAAGCGCATCTTCAAGCCCGAGTTCCTGAACCGAATCTCGGACATCATCTTCTTTCGTCCGCTGGACAAGGGTGACCTGGTCAAGATTGTGGACATCGAACTGGTGAAGTTCGCCAAACGTCTGGTCGAGCGGAAGATCGTCCTCGAGTTCAGTGATGAGGCGAAGGCGCTCCTCATTGAGAAGGGCTACGACGAAAAGTACGGCGCGCGTCCGCTGCGCCGCGCGGTCGAGCACTACCTTGAGGATCCTCTCGCGGAATCGCTGCTGCGTGGCGATGTCAAGGACGGCGAAACCGTTCTGGTCGTGCGCAATGGCGAGAAACTCGAATTCAAACAAAAGGAGCCCACGCAGCCCGCCGCGGATACGGGGGTTGCGACCTGAGGCTGGTTCAAACGATTTCAAAGGCCGCCCTTGGGCGGCCTTTTTTGCAGGTGCTCTCCAGATTCTGCTGTGTCCCATGCTCCGTTCGGTGATTTCGCTTCTTATTTCGACGGCAACAGTCGCAGCACTGCACGCCTGGGAGATCCCTGAAACCTGGCTGGAGAAGGATCCGGGGCCGCGCGAGGTCGCGGCGATTGTCCAGAGCGGAACCTCCGAATCCTGGGCTGCGGTATCAGGCTCGATTCTTCCCCAGGTGCTGGCTGCCTACGTTCGCAAGCCGGAGCGGGCAGGCGGATTGTACGGCTGGCTGCTGGCGGGGCGATGGGCAGCATTGATGGGTGAGCGGGAGGCGACGTTTATTCCCCGATGGGTCGATGCGATCAACCGTAGTCGGGCGGGTCACGCCAACATGGAGGCAGCCTATGAACCCAGGGATCGGGCACTCGGTGATGGCCTGCGAACGGAATTCGTTTCATGGGTGCTGCTGCACCGTCCGTTCCTGGAATCGTTTTTTGAGCAGTTGTCGCCCTGTGATCAGGTGTCCCGGGTCTTCTCGATCCTGGATCGCCTGCATCAGGCGGATTCGGTCACTTTCGAAAGGTATTGCCAACTCGCGCTGGCGATTGCGCTGGTGTACGATGTGCCTCCGCCTCCCGGCTGGCCGCATGCCCAGGTTGGCCAGGAAGTGTTGAAGCGTCGGCTGCCGTCCCCCCTGGCGGCCTTCGATTTTTTTGTGAAGCTGGATCGCCAGGGAAAATCGCTTCATCGCATTGCGTCCCTGAATGCGGGAGAACTCAAATTCCTGGTCGATCTGGCCGCGCCCTTTGACGAACTGGCCTGGGCTCAGGCAAACGTGCACGCACCGATCGCACAGCTCGCTGGAACGTATTCAATGGTCAACTACAGGCATGACCGTGCGGATTCTGGTGCATTCGTGTGGCGCGAGCCCGCCTACACGCTGCCCGGCATCCTCATGGCGGGTGGCATCTGTGTCGACCAGGCTTATTTTGCCACGCAGTGCGCGAAGGCGAGGGGAGTGCCGACGATGATCTTTCGCGGTGCGGGATTGGACGGACGTCATGCCTGGTTTGGCTACCTCGATGGCCACCGCCGGTGGCAACTGGATGCCGGCAGGCCCGCCGGGCAGAAACTCGTGACCGGACTGGCCCACGATCCCCAGACGTGGGCGGACCTCAGTGATCACGAATTGCAGTTCCTTTCGGATGGCTTTCGGGTATCCTCGCGTTTTCGGCAGGCACGCATCGAGGCGGAGTTTGCCGAAGTCTTCATGGAACGCGGCAATTCAAGCGCCGCCATGCGTGCTGCCCGGAGGTCCGTCAATTTTGAGTCTCACGTCCTGAAGGGTTGGCAAATCTACTTTGCGGCGGCCGAGGCGGTGCAAGCCGACTCTGCGACGATCGAGGCTGCGCTTCGAGAGGCGTCGCTGGCGTTCCAGCGGTATCCCGAACTCAGTCAGCATTTTTCCTCGATCCTGTCCGGCCGCCTGCGGGCACGGGGTGAGACGAGTGCGGCGGACTTTCAGGATCGGATGACGGCGCGAAAGTTTCAGGGCAGGCGGGCGGACCTGGCTTTCAGTCAGGCCATGGCGGAACTGAGCAGGGCAGTGGACTCTCAACCGATAGCCGAGCAGATGCGCGTTTTCCGTGAGATCGTCGATCTCCATGCGCGGGGCGAGGGAATCTCCTTTTTTGACCAGGTCGTCCGGCCATTTTCGACGCAGCTTGCCGGGAAGGGAAACACCGGGGAGGCCGTGCGGGCAGTCGCCTATGCGAAAGGCGCGATGTCGCCCGCACCCGGATCGCTGTTGGAGAAGGAAATGAATGAGTTGAGCCAGTCGCTGCGACGATCAGTGGCCGTCAAGCCCTAGACGGAATCCCGCTACTTTGACTGAACGCGGACCCTGCTGCGGAGGATAAAAACGATTCCGGTCGCGATCAGGAAAAGCGAATAGAATGTGCCCCGGCTGAGCCCCAGGATGAGCGTCGCATCGGGCTCGCGAAACAGTTCACACACGATTCGGGCTACTCCGTAGGCAGTCAGATACTCTCCACAGAGTCTTCCGGGCGCCTTTGCAACCACCTCGGTTTTCCAGAAACGCCATTGGGCAAACGCAAACAGCAGCAGGCCTTCAAGGAAGGCTTCGTAGAGCTGTGACGGGTGCCTCGGCGGAATTCTTGTTACATCCAGGGCGTTGGGATCACTCGCCGGGAAAATGACAGCCCAAGGAACCGAACTGATCCGCCCCCAGAGTTCGCCGTTGATGAAGTTGGCAATGCGACCAAAGAGCAGGCCAAGGCTTGCGACAGAGCTGACGACGTCGGCGATATGGGCAAAGGAGATCTTTTGCCGCCAGGCGGTCCATCCGATCGCGATGGCGACTCCGGCGAGGCCACCGTGAAAGGCCATGCCACCGCCCCATACCTTGAAGAGGACGAGGGGATTCGCGGCGAGTTCGTCAATGTGGTAGAGGAGAAAATAGCCCAGGCGTCCCCCGATCACAACTCCGAGCACCATGCCCACCATCAGGTCGCTGACCTGGGCCTCCGTCATGCGGGTGCGCCCTTTTCGCGCATACCGAATCATCAGCCAGGCGGCGCCGACGAATCCCATGACGTAGGCGAGCCCGTAGTAGCGAATGCCGAAGTTGTCGGAGAATTTTACCAGAAAAGGGTCCCAGGTATGGACCCAGGCGGCGATGGGAGTCATTGGTCTTGAGGGTGATCCTTGGGTGACTGTGGCGCAACGGGTGGCTTGGCGGGCGGCACGGCGCGTCGCATGGGGGCACGTGCTTGTCGCTGGTTCTTTGAACGGGCAAGTTCCCTCATGTCCACCGCGACGTCGTCATTTTCGAATATCTCGCGACCAAGGATGTGTTCCATCACATCCTCGATGGTGAGCACGCCCGCCGTGGCGCCAAATTCATCGACTACGACCAGGAATTGTTGGTGCTTCTTGAGGAAGACCTGGAGGGCGTTATCAATGGAAACGGTTTCGGGGATGAAGTGAGCCTCCTGCATGAGATGCTGAACCGTCATCTGGTCCTTGTCCTCGGCCTTGGCCTTGAGCAGGTCGCGACGTCGTACGACGCCCACGATATCGTCAAGGTTGCGCCCGTACACGGGCATTCGACCAAAGGGGATGTTGGGATGGGCGGCAAACACAGCACCCACCGTCGCTGAATTCTGAAGAGCGGTCACGACTGTCCTCGGGGTCATGATATCCGTGATGCGGACGTCGCTCAGGCCGAGCGTATTCGTGATGATGTTGGATTCGTTGCGGGTCAGGACGCCCTGTTGAGCGCCACGTTCGGCCAGGAGAATGATCTCCTCGTCGGGATCATCCTTCATTCGGGGAGGATGTATGAAAACGCGAATGAGCCGCGAACTCAGGAAGCTGACCGGTTTCATGATCCGGTTTGCGGTGTGGAGAGGATAAACCAGCACCGGCTGGAGGCTGCGCCGGTAGTTTACGCCGATGCTCTTTGGGAGAAATTCCGCAAAGATGAGCACGGAAATCGTGAGAATGACTGAAATCGCCCCCAGCGCGGCATCGCCATAGATGCGTGTGGCGAGTCCCCCGATGATTACCGATCCCAGGGTGTTTGCCAGGGTATTGAGGGTCAGAATCGTGGACATCGTTCCTTCGATGTTGTGTTTCAGCCGCTCAAGACACAGTCCCCGCGCGGGTCGATGTTTCTTGAGCGCCGCGATGTCAGCGCCCGTCGTGCTCAGCATCATGGCCTCCGCCAGCGAGCAGAGGAAGGAGACGCTCACCGTCAGAATGATTGCGACAAGGAGGCTGGCCATGGCACCAAGCTTATGCGCGTTACGGCGGATGCGATTCAAAAGTCCGCCTTAGGTAACCTCCCGGCATTCGGGTTGCCTCTGGACTGCCGGGGATGCGAACAAAATCGGACTGTCTGAAAGTTCGGCCGATTGAGCCCCTGCTTCGATAGGGTTTGGCTGGCGATTGTTACGATCTCCCTACCAATTGCACCCCTGCCTGCCCCGTTGTCCAGGAAAGCTGCAATCGCCAGACGTGGCGCCCGCCATGGTCTTTCTCCCAATCTTTCATCAACTCCGACCCTATCGACTCATGACCCCCTACCTTTCATTTATCACCCATCGCGGCCGCCCGGCTGTTTTGATCCTGGCTCTGGCATCCGCGGTCGTACTGTCGGCCCAGCAGGTGGAGGATCCCGCGAAGGGGAAGCCTACTGACCAGGATTCCGACCAGGTGGTCAAACTTTCGCCCTTCACGGTTTCCACCGAGAAGGATTCCGGGTATTTTGCGGCGAATACCCTGGCGGGAAGTCGCATGAACACGAACCTCGCCGACCTCGGCTCTTCGGTGTCGGTCGTGACCAAGCAGCAGTTCGAGGATACGGCGTCGACGGACATCAATGACATCTTTCGCTACGAGGTTAACACCGAAGGCTCCCTGACCTACACGCCGGGGACGCAGAGCATGCGCAACGATGGCGTGCTCGACGTCAACGCGGGCGGCACCCAGGGCAACAATATCACGCCCTACACCAATGCCGGCGCCAATCGAGTGCGCGGGCTGGGAGCGCCCAGCGCTGCGCTCAACTACTATCCTGCCATCGGCGCGGTGCCCTTTGACTCCTACAATACGCAGACCGTCGAGATCAGCCGTGGACCCAATTCCATGCTCTTCGGCCTCGGCAGCCCGGCGGGCATCGTCAATCAAAGCACGGCTCAGGCCCGGATGGGCAAACGCACGGCCCAGGTGTCGCTGCGGACCGATCAGTACGGCTCATTCCGCACGGCGCTCAATTTCAACGAGGGCCTGGTTTCCGACAAGCTTGCGATCTACGGCGCTGCTGTCTTCGACGACCGGAAATTCGATCGTGAACCCGCCTACGACAAGACCAAGCGTTATTACGGCGCACTCACGTTCAAGCCCTTCAGCAAGACCACGCTGAAGGTCAACGTGGAGAAGTACGACAACGACAATCGTCGTCCGAATACACTGACTCCACGTGACTATGTCACCCAGTGGAATCTCGCCGGTCGTCCCTACTACGACCCGACGACGATGAAGGTTTACAGCCTCAACACCCGTCAGGAACTGAGTATGATGGTGAATGATGCCGCGTCGCCCCTCGCGAATGAGCTCCGAACATTCATCGAATCGCGTCCTGGGTTTGATGCGTCCAAGTGGAATACGGCAAAAACCCAATACAATGGGGTCAACATCTTCGGCAATGCCCGCTGGGGCATTCCCGCCAATTGGGTGGCCGGTACACCTTCGACCAACATCCTTTTCGTGCCTGGCATTGGAGAGGTGAATCAAGGGCGCAGCATCATGCAGATTGCGGATGGTCAACTGGTGAACTGGTTTCAGCCGACCTATCAGTACCGGTATCTCCCTGGTTTCGGAACGGCGACGAATCCGGCGGCAAATCCCGCACTGGTCCCGACGGTCGCGGCGATCAACGCGAACTCCACCTGGGCCAGCATCTATACCCGGACCTATACGTCATCGGCGGCGTGGACAGGCGCGGGGAATGGTATTGCAGCCGGCAGCTACCGTTATCCGGGGGTGACGGATTCGTCGATCTACGACTGGCGCGACATCAATATCAACTCGATGAACTTCGGAAGTGCCAAGAATACCAATTTCAATGTGGAGTTCGAACAGGACCTGCCGGGGAATCTCTTTTTCAGCGCGGGCTGGCTGCGCCAGGATTACAACCAGCGCGTCAACTATACCGTGGCGCA
>CAUJJL010000060.1 GCA_963205455.1 Verrucomicrobiota bacterium | reverse complement strand
GTCGCCGTCCACGAAACCAAATTCGAGCAATTTTGCCGACTCCGGAATGGGATCCGCGCGCAACAATGTCGGCAGATTTTCAGCGATCTCCCTGCCTCGGCTGTCGGGTTCAATCTGGGCGCGAAGGAAAATCCAGGCTGCCGCCAGTGCGGAAACGCTTGCGACGAATGTCACAAGAGTGCGTCGCCAGCTGATCAGGAACCGAGATGCCTGCATCGCCAGCATGATCACGGCGACGAAATTCAGGCCGGAGTTAAAATAGCTGGTGAAGGGCGTGAATCCGTCATCCTGTCGCATGCCCCAGACCAGGGTAAGGACGACGCCAAGCACATAGTAGATCCCGAGTCGCCCAATCGTTCGTGACTCCGCATCGCGTTGGCTGAACCACCAGGCTGATCCAAGGGCAGTAGCGGTGATCGCAAGCCAGGCGACAAGGAATCCCATCCGCTCATTGAAGAGGTCGTAGCTGACCGACGTGACCTTGTTGAAGATCGACTGATCGTCGCAGTATACGAAGTACGAGAGGAAACAGAGGAGCGATTGGGTGAAACTCTGCCCGTGATCCGAATGATGGCTGAGATGCATCAGGACGCGGTGGAAGTTGCTGTTCCGTCCGTGGAAGAGGTCGATCACAAGTGGCAGCAGGAACACGGCGGAAATCGAAAGCGCCGCCCAGTCCCGCTTGCGTATGAGAGGTGCGCCTTCCTGTAGGCGTCGTTTCAGCAGACAGGTGATGGCTGTTGCGGAGATAGGGATTACAAAAAGGGGCTGGGCAATGTGTCCGTGCACGAGGAAACACGCCGACAGGACAAAGGTGAGGAGTCCCTCGCCGCGCCCCAGGGACACAACCGCCGCCGACACGAGCAGGCATAGAAACGGCATGAGCAGCACGTGGGGCGGCCAGTTGTCGAAGAATGTGCCTTCGATGCGCCCGAAATGCCAGGCACCGATCACCATCGACAGACCGATGACAACTGCGGGATTGCGAGTCGCTGCCGCGGCGAGTGCAAGGGCGGCTGAGAAGAATCCGCATTGCATCAGCAGTGTCATCCAGAGATGCGCATTGCGCGGCATGGGCACGATCTTGAACTCGTCGTAGAGTATAACCTCGGCCAGGGCATAGGCGTAGAAAAAGCCTGGGCCGGGATGGTTGAAGGAAAATCGCGAGTAGTTCCCGTAGAGTTCTGTCCCTGATTTTGCCCTGTGGATCTGGAGCGCGTTCGCCGCATTGTCTCCCTCCTCATAGGCGGGGACCTGGAAGAGCAGCTCGCGATTGCTGACATTGAGCAGCGCAAAGAGCGGAATAAAGACGACCAGGAAAAGACTCGGATAGAGTCGGCGAATGCGCGCTGAAATATCCTCGTCGTGAATCGGGATGCTGACCATGGCTGACCCTTCAGCGGTCGTGCGGGCCCACGGTGCGGGCGGCTTTTGGGGTGGTGGACACGAGCAAATTTCCTACCTCATGGCGATGGCCTCGAGACGTCGCCGGTACCGGGTGCCGATGAGTGCCGGAGAGTAGCCTGATTCGATGCGCTTTTGTGCCGCCGCACCGATGTCCGAGCGAAGCTTCACGTCATGACGGATCCGCTGCATCTGTGCTGCCGCGTGATCGATATCCGGATCGGCCCAGGTTTGGCCCTTCGTATAGGGACCATGGTTGCGATCCAGTGTCACCAGTCTGGCCCTGACAGGCAGCCCGCAATCGTCATCGAGAAACTCGGTGCTGGCCGACCAGTCGGTGGCGATGACCGGCTTGCCCAGGTACATGCACTCGGCGAGGGCGAGGCCGAAGCCTTCGGAACGATGCAGGCTCACAAAACAGTCGCATGCAGCTTCGAGCGCGTAGACGTCGTCGCGAGCAAGCGTGTTGGATATCACGACCGATCCTGGAAGATCCTCGAGAGACTGACGAAGTGATACCAGATCAGCTTCATTTCCTGTGGCGTTGTGAACCTTGATCACGAGTCTGCATCTTTCGTGCTGAAGTCCGCTTTTGCGGAAGGCCTCGACAACGGCCCTGGGGTTCTTGCGTTCCGCGTAGCTGTTCAGGTCAAAGAGGAAGAGGAACAGAAAGGCGTCCTGTGGCAGACCGAATCGATTGCGAAGGACGGTTTGGGACTCCGCAGGGCGGGCGAATGCGATCGCATGCGGCATCGACAGGACCGGAATCGGCGACTTGAGGCCGATGGCGGCGCGGACGAATTCGCTCGGACACCAGATCTCGTCGAAGCAATCGAAGGCGCGCATCCATGCGTCCGGAAAGTCGGGCAATTCCCATGCCCAGTAACCGATGTTGTAGTGGCCGGTTCGGAAGCTGCTTCCGTGGTGGTGCTCGATATCCAGCGATGCGGGTGGGTCCACGTGAACAATGTTTACCGGGTGGACCGGATCAGCAACGAGGCGGGAGGCATAGGTCGTGTCGCCGTTCGGATTTTTGCAGTGGAGGCGGAGGTTGATCAGTGCGGAGGGGAGGGCTACGGCATCGGCGGCGCGAACCATGCAGCGTGCGCTTTCGCCAACTCCAAGATCGGCGGTGAGGAATCCGACGATATTGATGCCGAGTTTCAGATGTTTTCGCGTGAACTCGGGAACGAAGGGAGACTGGCGATTGCCGAAGTCCACAAGGGCTTCGCCATTGACCGTGCCGACGCTTGAGATGCGCAACCGACGGTTCAGGTTTTGTGCGCGAAAACGCTGGAGAAACGGAATCCGAGATATCCGCCCCAGCCAGGCGAGGGCGTTGGTCCATGCCACTCCGGTTAGGTGAAACCGGATCTCTGGTGGCTGGCTGGCTGAACCTTGGGGAACTGAAATCGTTATCTCCCAGTCGCCGCCCTGCGCTGGTGCAGAAACGCGATAGGACCCGTTTGATGCCGGAACGTGGATCCTGAGGCCCGGGTAGGCAGCCTCACCCGCGTTTCCCTCGGGGGCGGGCAGAAAGTTTCCGCGAATCCTCAGCATGAGCGGTTCGTCGAGGGGCGGCAGGCGGAGAATGCCGACCTCCCTGATCCACGCGGAGTCAGTTGCCAGGTTGTCGAAAAAAAAGCCCTCGCATGAACACCAGCGGCGGCTATGCATGCCCTGCCGGGCGGAGGATCGGGAGGATGAGGATCGGGAGGAAGCCAAGTATGCGGTGAATATCGTGGGTGGACCGGGAGGCAAAAACTTTTCCCGTGTGCGGGCTTGCCAGCGTCCCGGGCCCCCATTTGCCTCTCGGTGCCAGGTTCAGCTTTTTCCCTGCTTTCTGATAGGATGGCGGGAATGGGTTGGCCGTGTTCTTATGGTTTCCCCTGTTCCTCCATCGCCCGTTCCCGTTGTCTCTTCCGAGTCACGATGGCCCGCGATACTGAGAATCCTTGGCTTGGTGGGCGTCATTACCCTGCTGTGGTGCAAGCATTACGGGATGTGGACGCTGGATGCGTGGCGCGTGCCGCTGGACTATTCCGGTGACAGCTTCGAAATCCTGACGCGGATAAAGGCGGCTTCCGAAGGGGATACCTGGCCGCTGATGCCGCAGGTGATCCATCGCCTGGGCGCCCCTTGGGGAGCTCATTGGAATGCCTATCCGACACCCGACAAATTTCTCATCATCGCCCTGGGCGGACTCTCCCGGTTGGTGGGTTTGGAGATGGCTGCGAATCTCGCGATGCTGCTTGCGACCGTCAGTTCGGGGGTGGCCTGCTACTTTGTCGCCCGCCGTTTTGGTGCTCGTATTGAATGGGCAATGATGGCGGCGGTGCTGTTTGCCTACACCTATTCGGTTTTTGATCGAGGGCTGGCTCACCTGCTTCTGCTGTTCACATGGACTGTTCCGCTGGGGCTGCTGGCCTGCTGGCTGGTCGGGCGGCGGGAGCCCTTGCGGTGGCGAAGCATGGGAGCATGGGGTTGCCTCGCGATCGGCGCATCGCTCGGCGTGAGCAATCCGTACAATCTTTTCTTCTGGGGGCAGTTGTTTGTGCTTGCGATGGTTGCCCAGTTTTTTCGCACCCGGCACTGGGTGAATCTGCAGGTTGGTGCGGCGACGATGGGAATGGCGGCTGTTGGGGTTTTTATCGTTCACGCCGAATTCTGGCTTCACACGAAGGCGGGTGGGGTGCCCTTGCTTGTGCGCAACTATGCGGGCACGGAGGTCTATGCGCTCAAGATGGTGGAAATGTTTGTTCCACCGACGGGGCATCGGTGGGATTGGATGGCCTTTTTCGGCTATCGTTATGCCCGGTGGACGAACTGGAGAGGTGAAGTCGTCATTCCCTACCTTGGAATTGTGGGCATGCTTGGATTCATTTGGCTTTGGATCGATGCGGCCAGACGGGTATTGCGGGGGCGATCGCCGTCCGGGTGGTCGTTGCAGGCAGGCTGGGTGCTGGCTTATGGCACGATGGGGGGCATCACCAACGTCCTCGCCCTCTACCTCGGATTCAACCTGTTCCGGGCGACCAATCGTATATCGGTTTTTATTTCCTGCATCGTCCTCCTGTTTGTCGTTCAGAAGCTGACCCTTCTCACGTCACGCCTGCGCCCGGTCTGGAGCTATGCCCTGGCGGGGGTCATCACGCTGCTTGGCGCCATGGATCAGATTCCGAAGGCCTACTCGCGGGAGCGCCGTGCCGAGCAGGCAAGGGTGGTCAAGGCGGATGCCGAGTTTGGACGCAAGCTTGAGGCGGCGCTTCCTCCAGGATCGCTCGTATTCCAGCTGCCGGTTCTCGGATTTCCAGAGGTCAATCCTCCCCATCTCCTGTCGGACTACGAACTCTTCCGGCCCTACCTGCATACCTCAACGCTGTGTTTCAGTTACGGTGGAACGAAACTGCGTTCCCGTACCCGATGGCAGCGCGACTTGCAGTCGCTGCCGGTTTCCGAACTGGTGCCGCGACTCGAGCGCTATGGATTTGCGGCGATTTACCTCAATCGGCGAGGGTACAAGGATGAGGGTGAGAGTGTAATCAAGGCATTGCGCGAACTGGGGTATCCCAAGATGATCGAAGGCGAGTACTCCCAGGTTGCGGTGGTGCTGAATGCCGTGGCGGATCCCGAATTGCCCCTGGGCACCATCCTCACACCTGGAGAGGGCTGGTATTCCCGCGTTGAATCCCAGTCTGGAGTGGATGTGCGCTGGGCTCATGGCCCATCGGCCTTGATGTATTTCAATCCGATGGATCGGCCTTTGCCCGTCAACGTTGAGCTTACGCTCGTGGGCGCGGGGGACAGGACCGTCGAAGTCAGTTTCCGGGGAAAGATCCTGACTGAGGCACGCATTGGTGAAACGCCCGTTGTTCTGCCCCCCGTGCCGATTGAGCTTCATCCAGGCATCAATCGGATAGATGTCCGTACGGAGGAACCTACCGTGCGAATGATTCGGAAGCAGTACGGCCTGCGATCAGTGGGGTTGGTCAAATCCAAGGTGACCCCGCGTTTGACATCGGTTCAGCGAATAAAGCCGATATCCGAAGGGAAGAATGGTTCGAGAACATCGTCCACATCGACCCCCCATCGTCAGGAGTGAGGGTGCCCATGATCGAATTTGGCGTTTGTATCAAGAGAGGCGGTTTGTACCTCGGCGTGCCGCGTTCAGGGAGCATGGGCCGGGATTGCAATGTGAGCCCGTTCCGGCGCAGGTTTGATATTGACCATGGAAGCCGACGAGTACCTCAAACTCGCTGATCTCGAAGACGACATCTGGTTTTTTCGGGCGGCTCACGCCCATGTGCGTCGGGAGTTGTTGAGGCATTTGCCGATTTCCCGACCGGCGAGAATCCTTGATGCAGGTTGCGGCACGGGAGGGTTGTTGAAGCGCCTTGCCGGCCTGTCGCCGCACTGGACATGGTCGGGCATCGACCTCATACCCCAGGCCTGGGCGCTTGCACAGCAACGAAACCCGGATTGCGATATTGGAGAAGCATCGATCCTGGAGTTGCCATTCGAGAATGGCAGTTTTGATGCGGCGACCTGCATGGACGTACTCTGCCAGATATCGTATCCGGGGGACTCCGACAGGGCGCTCGCGGAGATTGCACGCGTGCTCAAGCCGGGAGGGCTCCTGGTGGTGAATGCGCCTGCCTATAGGTGGATGTGGTCCTACCATGATGTTGCGTGCCAGTCGCGCCATCGTTATTCGCGCGGAGAGTTCAGGCAGCAGATCCTGGATGCGGGATTTCGCCTTGATCGGCTGACTCACTGGAATGCGATCCCGTTTCCATTGGTCCTCATCAAACGTAAGCTGTTTGCCGGGCCGCCGGGATCGAGCGATCTGCATAGGCAACCGACCGTGGTGGAGGCCATGATGCGTGGGGTCATGGGGGTCGAACGCGCCTGGCTTCGCCTGGGCGGGCGATTTGCCTGGGGCACGTCGCTATTTGCCGCTGCAACGAAGGCCTGAGCGATTCCGGGTGACGGTGGCCGTCTGGAACTCAACCCTCCGATAGAATCGGCTTTCATCGGTTGGATCGGTCATGCACGCTGGTCGCATCGTAATCGCCCATGGTTTTTTACCCGGTCGCCTTAGCCCTCCTGCTGCACATTCATTTCTGGGGCGCTGGACTTGCCTGGCTGGTGACCCCGCGAATGTGGAGGCGCTCCTGGCCGCTGTTTGCGGGCCTTGCCGGAGTCGGCCTGCAATCCGCGGTCGTCTGGGCGGGGGCCTATGCGAACCTTCGTGGGACGGAGACCTATGGACGACTGGCAGAATTGCTGCCCGCGGGCCTGCTGGCTGTCGCCTGGTGGAGGCATGGTTCGCCGGGATGGAAGGCGTGGATACGTGTCGCGGGAGTGATGGTGCTGATGCTTGTACTGCTGAATGGTGCCATCGCTCCCTTTGCATCCTCCTCGAAGGCCCTCACAACGTCATCGATCGGTAGCTGTGATGCCGCGGACTATGCCGCCGGAGCGCGGGTTCTGTCGGAGTTTGCGCGAAGCGATCGTGATGGCTTCATCGGGCTCACCGAGGTGGTGCGGGTTCATTCCGTCGACAACTTTTTCGACTACTGGCTTCGGCTGAATCACTTCACCCCGTCTGCGATTGTCGCCTTGAATGGATCCGTATTCGGCCTGCAGGCGTATCAGTTGATATCGATTGCCGTGGTGGTTTTCCTTGTCCTAGGAATCCCGGTTGTTTTCTGGCTGGCGCGTTTCGTATTGGGCTTTGGTGCTTGGGCCAGTCTCTTCCTTGCGGGGATCTATGGCGTGAGTCCGCTGCTTGCCTATGCTGTGGGGCACGCATCGATGAGCCAGTTGCTGGCTGCTCCGGCGATTGCACTGGTCAATGGATGTGCCGTGGTCCTTTGGCGAGCCTCGGTTTCCTGGCGACGGTTGCTCTCCATGACCGGTCTGCTGGCGCTTGGATTCTGGCTGATCCTGGGAGCATACAACTTCATTGTGGTCGTATGCCTTGTCCCGGCGTTTCTGTATGCGATGGGTCAGGCCGTCTGGAATGGACAGTTCGTACGGTTGATTCGCTGGGTCGTGGGATTGATTGCGCCCCTGGCCTTGGTTTCCCTGCTGGCGCTTGATCGCGTTGCGGGATTGCTCGAGCGGTTTCAGTTGTTCCAGGAATATGACTTTGGCTGGAGGATTCCCATGTTGTCTCCCGAGGGCTGGTACGGTCTGGTCGCAAACGTATCGCTCGGCGGTTATGCGACGACAATTCGCTGGACGTTGAGCATTTTGCTGGGCCTGGCCATGCTGCTGGCGCTTGCGTTCGGGGCGAAACGCCACGGTCGACAGGTTTACTTCGTGCTGTGTTTTACGCTGCCGATCCTCGCCGCGTATTACTATCTCATTCTGCGGGGCAGGGCCCACGGCACGAATGCGAGTTACGATGCCTACAAGCTGCTGGCGGTGTTTTACCCGGGAGTCCTGATGGCTTTGGGGTTCGGATTGATTTCGTGGAAACGTTCGGGCGTGGCGTTCCGCGCGCTGGCAATCAGCCTGGGTGCCGCGGTGCTGGTGGGGAATGCCTGCGGCAGCTATCGCATCGCGGCGCGCCTGCAGGATCCTCCGCTGATCGTGGACCGAAGCCTGCCTAAACTGCAGACGATCGAGTCGATGTCTCAGGTGACCGCCGTGAACATGCTGATCACCGACTTCTGGTCGCGTCTCTGGGCAAATGGCTTCCTGCTGCATCGGGCGCAGTATTTTCCGACGCATACCTACGAGGGGCGGTTCAACACGGCGTTGAAAGGGGACTGGGATCTTCTGGGTGGACTCATCTCCGTGCGCCTTCCTGAAGAGGGAGACTTTCTGCCCATTGAGAAGCCGTACAGCCTGGTGAAGGTGGGCAGTCCCTATTTTCTGCGGGCGAAACTCGGCGACGGTTGGTATGACATGGAGCGGCTTGCCCGAAACAACCAGCATTGGCGGTGGACGAAGGGAGATGCGGAACTTATCGTCGAGAATCCGCAGTCCCGCCCGCTGCATGTCAGGTTCCGTTTCCAGGCCCGCAGTCTGGTGGAACGCGATCTTGAAATCCGCGTGAACGGAAAGCGCCTCCGCCGGGTCAGGATTGGGACGGAACTTGCGTGGGTGAAGGTTCCCTCCCTAACTTTTCCTCCTGGGACCACCGTCGTGAAACTCACCTCCAACCTTCCTGCTCAGCCGGCGAGTGCGACCGATCATCGCCTGCTCGGCTTCGCGGCCTATGGTATTGAACTGGACGTGAAAGCGGAACCCGATCCAGTCGAGAACTGAAGCCTCACCCCGTGCCAAGTTTCCGATCAAACCTTCACTCCGTCTTTCGTGGGCGCCAGGTGCTCATCACCGGTGGACTGGGATTCATCGGATCCAATTTGGCCCGTCGCCTCGTCCGCTATGGATCCAAGGTGACACTCGTCGATTCGCTGATTCCTGAATATGGTGGAAACCTTCGCAATCTGGCCGGACTCACGGGCCGGGTTCACGTCAATATCTCCGATGTGCGGGACCGGCATTCGCTGCCGGTGTTTGTGCGCGACCAGGATTTCCTGTTCAATCTCGCGGGGCAGACGAGTCACATGGATTCGATGACGGATCCCGAGACGGATCTCGAGATCAATGCCCGCGCCCAGCTTTCCATCCTGGAGGCCTGCAGGCGTCACAACCCGCGGATCCGGGTCGTCTTTGCCAGCACGCGCCAGCTCTACGGTCGACCCGATGCGCTGCCGGTCAGTGAGTCACATCCCCTGCGTCCGGTGGACGTGAACGGCATCAACAAGCTGGCCGGCGAGCACTATCATCTGCTGTATCATCGCAATTACGGCATACGCAGCACGATCCTCCGGCTGACGAATACGATCGGTCCGCGCATGCGTATCAAGGATGCCCGGCAGACATTTGTCGGCGTCTGGATCCGCGCGGTGCTGGAGGGCAAGCCCTTCGATGTCTGGGGCGGCGAGCAGCGCCGGGATTTCACGTTTGTCGATGACTGCGTTGATGCGATGCTCCTCGCGGCCGCCAGGGGGGAGGCGGAGGGGGGCGTGTTCAATCTGGGCGGGCCGCCGCCTGTGACGCTCAAGGAGCTGGCCGAACTGCTCATCGCGTGCAACGGAGGCGGGGAGTATTGCGTGAAGGCATTTCCGGCAGAACGCCGGAAAATCGACATCGGAGATTTTTATGCGGACTGGAACCTGATCCGGTCGACGCTTGGCTGGCGTCCGCAGACAAGCCTGAAGAGCGCGCTGTCGCGAACGCTGGACTTCTATCGCAAGGAACTTCCCCATTACGTCTGAAATGCCAGACCAGAACTCACCCGCGCTCAGTTTTGTAATTCCGCTCTACAACAGCGCGGAAACGCTGCCTCCGCTGGTTGAGCTCATTGAGTCGCTGCATGTGGAGGGCGGCCATGAGCTGGTATTGGTGAACGACGGCAGCAGCGACCGCACCGCCGAGGTGTGCCGAAACCTTGTATCGGTCGCACGGATACCAATCACCTTCATCGATCACTCGCGCAACTATGGCGAGCACAACGCCGTGCTTACCGGCTGGCGTCATGCCCGCGGAGCCTATGTCGTGAATATCGACGACGATGGTCAGAATCCGCCAGACGAGGCGGTGCGCCTGTTCAGGCATGCGCGGGAGCATGACCTCGATGTGGTGTATGGCTGCTATGACGTGAAGCAGCACTCGGCCTGGCGGAACGCGGGAAGTTGGATGACGAATCGCGTGACGGACTTCGCGCTGGACAAGCCTGCCGGGCTATACCTTTCGAGCTTTCGCTGCGTGAGCGCGTTTGTGGCTCGGCAGGTCGTGGCAAATTCGGGGCCGTTTCCCTACATCGATGGTCTGCTCCTGCAGGTGACGCAGCGGGTGGGATCCCTGCTGGTGCGGCATGATGAGCGCCAGTCGGGCGCCAGCGGCTATACGATTCGTCGGCTCGGGCGACTCTGGCTGAGCACGTTCATCAATTTCTCGGTCTTCCCGCTGCGCATAGCGACCGTGCTCGGAATCATCATGGCCTTTGTGGGATTTGTCGCCCTTGGTGTCGTCATCTACTCGTGGTTCCACGACCGGGGGCCGCAGTTCGGTTGGGGCACGCTGATGGCCGCGCTGCTGACGTTTTCAGGCGTTCAGCTCATCATTCTCGGACTCTGTGGGGAATACATCGGGCGGATGTTCATCACGATCAACCAGCGGCCGCAGGCCGTGATTCGCGAGGTCGTGCGCAATTCGAACCGGTAGCTCCTCCCTCGACGCGGCGGCCGCAGGCGAGCGAATCTGTGCAGAATGGGGAGGGTCTCCAGAGATGGCGATCAGGCTGTCACGGTGTCCAGAGAGCAGCCGTCGGATTCGGCGGAGGGAGTTTCGCAGTTGGGGCGGGCAATGATCCCGGGGTAGGGTTCCGGGGAAAAGGCTCGGGTGGGTTGCTCCAGAAGGTGCCGGTCGCAGACTGCGAAAAGTTCGGCCTCAGTCTGGGTGCGGCGCATGTCGTGCAGGAACGCCCCGGCGGCATCGACGCTCTGGCCGACAAAATTGAGGTACTTCTTCATCTTGTTGACGTGCGCCCGCTCGGGCACGTCGGGATCGGCTGTGGCGCGGTAGAGCCGGTCGATGTAGGCGCGGACCTCAGCGAGCGTGACGGTTGAAACATTGAGCCCGGCGAACCGCTCCCGGCATTGGCGGAAAATCCAGGGATTGCGGATGGCATGACGTCCGATCATGACTCCGCGTGCCCCGGTTGTTTCAAGGATGCGGATGGCTGCTTCGGGCGAAGTGACGTTGCCATTGGCAAGGACGGGGCAGGTGACGCGCTGCACCGCATGTGCGATCCAGTCATAGTGGACCTCGCTGCGGTACATCTCCTTGACGGTGCGTCCGTGCACGGTCAACAGGTCGACGCCATGGCGTTTCACCGAGTCGAGGATGCGGTCAAAGTTGCGCGTATCCTCGAAACCGATACGCATCTTGACGGTGAAAAGCCCCGGAATTGCGGCGCGCATCAGACCGAGAATCGCGTCGACGTGCTCAGGGTCGCGGAGTAGGCCTCCGCCGACGTTCTTCTTGTAGACCTTGGGTGCGGGGCAGCCGAGATTGAGATCAACTCCGGCGACAGGATGGCGAAGCAATTCGCGAGCGGAACGCTCAATGTGGAGCAGGTCCTCTCCGATCAGTTGGGCAAACACCGGACGTCCGGTCGTGTTTTCGTCGATGGAGCGCAGGATGTGCTTCTCCAGGCGCGACTGGGCATGGACGCGGAAGAACTCGGTGAAGAAGTAGTCGGGTGCGCCAATTTCGGCGATCACCCGCATGAATGCGAGGTCGGTAACGTCCTGCATCGGCGCCAGGGCGGTAATTGGCTGGCCTGGCCGAATGGGAGCGGGCAGGGTGGCGGCGTTTGTGCGCAGGGAGATGGGCGCGGACATCATTGCAGGAGGCGCGCGGGCCGGTCGGGTGCCGACGGACGCGGTGCCTTTAGGTGCCGGGGTTTTCCTCGCCCTCGTTTGTCTCTTCGTCGGATGCTTGCTGTCTCAGCACCCGCTCGAGGATCTCGCTCATGTCCTCTACGACATCGAAGACCTTGCGGGCGACCAGGATTGGACGCTTCTGCTGCAGGGCCAGCACGATGGAATCGCTGGGACGGGCATCGAGTTCGATGATCTTCTTGCCGAGCTCGTTCTCCATGCGCAGGAGAATGCGGGCAAAATAGGTGCCCTCGTTGAAGTCGTTGATGACCACATGCTCCAGTCGGGCGCCAAGGCCCATCAGCATGTGGCCAATGAGGTCGTGGGTAAGCGGGCGGTCCTTCTTGACGCCATTCAAAGTCATCTGAATTGCATGTCCGACCGGGTGGTCGACATAGATGATGAAGGTCTTGCCCTCATCGCCCAGAAAGATGGCGCAGCCATTGGCGGCAGGCATCACGCCCTTTACGGTGATTGGCAGGACATCCTTCGACATGCCTGCACAATGGGCAGACACTCCCGCAGGTGCAAGCGGAAGGGATCCATGGAGTGCCGGGAATCAACCGGGCAGGCTGAATCCGAACAGCGAGATGCCCCAGGAGCGCGCCTGGGTCAGGACTTGGGGCTTGTCGAGCATGATGACCCGATCCACCTCGAGGGCTGCAGAAGAAATGCCTGCTTCACGCATGGTTTCGAGCGTGCGCCGGCCGAAGACCGGGACGTCAAACCGGAAGTCCTGACGGGCCTTGACGGTCTTTACAAAGACAGCCTGGTCGGTCTTGAATTCGCCCGCCCTGCGCAACATGGCGTCCGTGCCTTCAAAGGCCTCCACGGCGAGCACCGTGCCCTTGCGAACGACACAGCCCTGGCCGATGTCGAGAATGGCGCATTCGCGCGCGATGTGGATGCCGTGATCGAGGTGTTCCCGTTCGATTGGGAAGCGCCCTCCTGTCATGCAGCCGGCCGTTGCGAGGTGGGATTCAATGAAGCAGCGTGCGTCGAGCAGGGTTACGCCAAGTTCTTCAATTTCGCGCGCGATCGCCCCGAAGATGGTTTCCGCATTGCGGCGCTTGAGGGAAAAAAGAATGCGTGTCGCCTTGAGGTCGGGATGCAGACCCTTGAACAGGCGTCGTGGTGTGATCTGGCCCGCCATCAACGCGTAGCCGGCACCGAAGTCCTCGATGGCTCGGAGCATCTTCCCGAGTTGGCCGACAAGGATCTTTCGGCGATCGGGCTCGGCGAAAGTTGCAATCAATTCGGGCGGCGTCTCTTCCTCGAAAGCGACCAGCTTGAGCGGCACTCCCGCCCGACGAATCGCCTCTGCAACGAGGATGGGGTAGCGTCCCTGACCTGCAATGAGGGCGATCGGCTTGCGGAAGTCGTAGGACGCGGGCAGGAAGGGAGACACTGGCAGCGGAGGCATTGGGGGCTAGCGAACCGGAGTGGAACGGCGACCGCAAGCGCGGGCGTTGGCCTGTGTCTTTGGGGCGGCTTGCGGAGTCGGTGGCGGAAACGGTGATCGCCGCACTTCAACGGGAGCGGATCACGGTTTCGCTGCCCGCGTATGGGTGCATGCCAGGACGAAATCAACGATCGGCTGGGGATCTTCCAGACTGTGCGGGTGATGAGCCACGCCGTGTTTGAGAATGACACGAATGGAGCCACCGAGCGCCCGGTAGCGTTCCTCAAGGATGGCGGTGTTTTCGTCGAGTGGGACCGTCTTGTCGGCATCGCCGCACACGCTCAGGATTGGGATTTTCGCCGCGGCGAGCGGTGCGAGGTTGTCGATGGGATTGAGCGGATACGCAAAAGCCTCGGCGTCGCTTGCGAAGCCATAGATTTTTTTCAAGCGCTCCCATTCCACAGGATTGCCCGGATACTTGCCTCGCCCGGCAGGCCAGCTCTTGAAATCGCAGACGGGTGCATCGAGGTAGAGCCCTGCGACCCACTTCGGATGGCGTGCCGCCCAGTTCAAGGCGTAGAGGCCGCCGCGGCTGAGTCCGATGAGCACGGGCTTCTTTGCCAGGTGACGCTCCTTCGTCATGCTCGCATGGAATGCATCCATCAGGTCCAGCGCGGGTGGGGCGCCAAACATGTTGGAGACTTCCATGTAGCCGAGATGGAAGCCGCACTCGAGCAGTGCGATGTCTGCCTGGGGAAAGTGACCAAAGAACTCGGTTCGCCAGATCCAGGGTCTGCCCCGCGCCGCCTTTTTTGGCAGGACCAGACGGCATGGTCTGCCGGCGACGACAAATTCCTCCTGCACAAATCCATTCCAGGTACTCCTGGTCACGGAGGGCGCATCACCCGCGCTCAATGCAGACTGCATGGCCGGGGCGCTGAGCAGAAGAATTCCAAGGCAAAGACGGATAAGCATGAGACTAGCAAAAGGACTGCGGAGAGAATGGGGTCGTGGCTTGGCTAACTGAAGCCTCTGGGTTTGTGCGGACTGCGTCAACGTTCCGCTGGCCCGGTGTTTTTACTGAATTGGCATCCGAAATCCACCGACAAGAAGGACAAGCTTGCTGATGAGGCCGTCTGCGTGCAGAGTCGCTTTCATGTCGGCAAAGGAGATCATTTTTGAGGTTCGCGAGGACGAGGCAGACGGGGGCTATTGCGCTTCGGCACTCGGGTACGACATTTTCACGGAGGGCGATACTCTCGATCAACTGCGCGCCAATGTCCGTGCGGCAGTGCAGTGCCACTTTGGCGATGGAGCGCCGGGCCCGGTTCCCAAGATGATCCGGCTGCACTTCGTGCGCGACGAAGTGCTGGCTCCGTGAAACTCCCTCGGGGTATCAATGCTCGCGAATTGGTGAGTGCGCTTCGGTCGGTAGGGTATGAGCCTCTGCGTCAGAGCGGCTCGCACATCCGCCTTGTGTCCCAGCAGGACGGCCAGCACCACATCACGGTACCAAACCACAATCCAATCAAGCTTGGTACTTTGCGAGGGATTCTCAAGGTTGTCGCCGTTCGCCAAAAAGTTTCCCTTGATGAATTGCTCTTGAAGCTTGGCCTCTGGCGGTAGCGAGAACGCGTGCTTTCGAATCGCTTTTTCCGCCAAGCCAGCATGCCGGGCTAGGTCTGGGAGCCGTAATACTTTTTGTAGCTCCGGTAGTACCGGTAGTTCGTATAGTATTCGATCCGGCGCGGAGAGAGTCCGTTGAGGACGATGCCCAGGATCTCGTTCTTTCCATCGCGAAGCGTATTGAAGTAAAGGCGGATGTGTTTGCGGTAGGCGCGGTTGAATCGGCAGACGTAGACAATTTCGTCCGATCGGCTGGCGATCAACATGGAGTCCGTTACCGCTCCGAGTGGAGGTGAATCCATCACCAGAAGATCGAACTTTGTCTTCAGCGACTCGAGCAGTTTTCCGAAGACGGGATTGTCGAGGAGTTCCGTCGGCGTCTTGGAACGGCCGCCCGAGCAGAGCAGCCAAAGGTTGTCGCCGACCTTGGTGATGCCGAGATGGGCATTCGCCAGGGGATCTCCCTCCAGCGATGCGCCGTTTTGAAACCAGGAAATGAGCCCGTTCTCATTGTTCTGCCGGTAGTGCCGGTGCAGCATGGGACGCCGAAGGTCGCAGTCGATGAGCAGTGTGGATTTTCCGTGACGTGCGAAGCTGCCGGCAAGGTTGCAGGAGACGAGCGTCTTGCCTTCGCCGGGGATGGTAGAGGTGACGAGGATGCTTTTCGGAAAGTCGAGTTTCGAGTGGATCTTTACCGAACTGTAGATGCTGAGGAAAGCTTCCGTACCCGGGGACTGCCTGTTGTCCATGACCATGGAATACTTCTCCGAATCCTTGACGGACGACAGTTCCGGGATGATGCCGAGAAGATTGACGCCGATGAAGGTTTCGACGTCCCAAGCGCTCTTGATGCGATCGTCGACCATGCTCAGGCTGAAGGCCACGCCGAGGAAAACGAGCACGAAGAGTCCTGCGCTGTTGCGCATGATGCGGTCGACGTTGGGAGTGAAGGGTTTGTCGGGCGGTGTGGCGCGATCAAGTGGCCGGACGGGAAACTTCTGCAGGTTGCTGCTGGTGGTGACACCGGTCAGGCGGTTGAGGACCTGCGTGTAGTTGTTGGTGGCGACGTCCGCCTGCTTCTTCAGAGTCTCGTAGTCGACAGAGATGTCGCGCAGCCTGAGCTGGGCCTGCTCCTGTTCGCGGAACTCGGCCTCGAAGGTCTTTTCCTGAGATCGGATGCGCTCGAGGGTGCTTTCGAGATCCTTCACGGCGAGTTCGATCGCGCGGTCAAGCTGCTGCTGCGAGATGGTGATCGCGTGCGCCAGCTTGATCATTGTTGGATGCTTTTCCAGATAACGCTCCTCGAAGACCGACCGGTCGCGGATGAGGGAATTCAACTGGGCGCGGATGGCAGGGATGGACCCGTGGTTTGCGATAAAGGAAATTTCCAGCAGGCTGCGGCCCTCCTTCTTGAAGGTCTCGACCTGGGCGTAGAGCTGTTCGTTGCTCAGCCTCTCCTCCCGGATGCGCACGAGGGCTTCATTCACGCGGCGCAGACGCTCGGCCACGATGTTAACGCTGTTGTCGAGCGAAACGAGATTCTTCTCCCGCATGTAGGCCATCAGCTTTACCTGTGCCTCCTCGGAGCTTTGGCGGAGCTTTTCAGCCGCATTCTTGAGGGATTCGACGGCGTAGTCATTGCTGCCGCCGACGCGGTCGAGCAGGTCCTGCATGAACTGGTCGACGTAGCGGTTCGCGATCAGCGCGGCCGCCTGCGGGTCGCGGTGGGCAACCGCGACGCTCATCAAGTAGCTGTTGCGGATGGCAGTGGCGGTGAGGGTACCCAGCGCGACGTCCGGGCTGGGCGGAGGCTTGCCCGCGGGGACGTCGTCGAGATACGGCTTCTGCACCAGCGCCAGTTCCTCTGGTGTCAACGAGGCGAGCACCCTGCTGCGGATGCGCGCGCTTTGAAGTGTGAGCAGGTAAGTGTTGACGTCGATCTCGCTCGTGACGGACGGGTCGACGACCTGCTGTTCGAGGACGACGCGTTCGGGTTTTTCGAACTGCATCGTGGCGATCGCCGAATACAGCGGAGTCTTGCGCGCCTGATAGTATCCGAAGCCGAGGGCGACCAGCAGTGCAATGGGCAGGGAGATCCAGAGCCGTTCGCGCAGAATGATGTAGTAGTCGCGCAGGGTTCGCCGCTCGGCGAGGAACTCATCGCGCGCGTAGCCCTTATGGGTGCCCGGGCCGTAGTTTTTTTGAGGGGTGTCTGCCATGGCGCGCGATCAGATGATCCTTTCAGGGACGTTGACGATGTCGCCCGGCAGCAGAGGCAGCGCATTCTTCTGCACGTCCGCCTTGTCCCGGCCCTTGATGAGACTCTCGACATCGATCGTATAGGTCGACCGTTTCCCTTCCGCCGACACACGGGTCACCGTGATCTCCGAGCCCTTGGCTGTGTCGGTCAATCCGCCGGCTTTGGTGACAAGATCGAGGACGGTCATGGTAGCCTCGATCGGAAGCGAGTACCTTCCCGGTGTTCGCACCTGACCGTGGATGGACACCTCGCGCGGGGCATATTCCTCGACATTGATCGTGACCTGCGGGTTGCGCAGGAAGCGTCCCTTCACGTAGGCATCCTCGACCGCCTTCTGGGCTTCGGCGATTGTCAGACCCATGACCTTCACCTCGCCGGCGAGCGGAAGATTGACGCAGCCGAGCGAATCGACGCGGGCGATGATAGAAAGATCATCCTCCTGATAGACGCCGATGCGAAGGCGATCGGTCAGGGCGATGGTGTAGGTGAGTGGAACGTTGCCTGTCGTTGCCGGCAGCCGCTGGGCAAAAAGCGCAGGGGCTGCGCTCGCGGCGAGGGCGATGATCAGCCACAGGCCCCGGCGGAATTTGCGGATGGGAAGGAACTGTGACGGATGCATGGGGCTGGCTTGTTAAAAACGACAGTTGAGTCCGAGGACAACGGAATCCCGATCATAGTCGGCTATGGCGACGTTTGACGAGTTTTCTAGATGGCTTGCGGTGAGTGACAGGCTGACCTTGTTGTTCAGCGTGTATTTTCCACCTGCGCTGATGGTCGTAAACTCGTCCCGTCTGCCGCCGCCGCGACTGCCCAGGAAGTCATTGATGCCGTATCCAAGCCCGCCGAAGACACTCAGCCGGGCATTGATGCTCATCCGTGCCTCCAGTGAGCTGTAGAAGGAGTCGTTGCTGATATCGGTCGAAGTTGTGGCAAAATCCTTCGATACCTGGGCCGTCATGTTCAGACGGCGCGTGAGCGTCCAGGTGACTGCGATACCCGCATTCAACCCCGAAAAATCCTCGTTGCGCAGCGGGCCGCGGGTGTCGCGAAACTGGTAACCGACGCGGACAGTCCCATTGAATTTTGGTGCGATCCTGCCCGTGATTCCGAGGGTGAAGGCGTGGTCGTAGGATGAGGTGTCGAGCTGGCTGTCCGTGATGCGCAACCGGTAGCCGGCAAACAGGTCGTGTTTGGAGTCCCTTGCGTAGAGCAGATCGGCAGCCGCGGTGTAGGTTGCCAGATCGACGAGAAGGGCATTGTCCGTGAAATCCTGGAAGTTGTAGCCGAGAGAACCGGCGATCGCATAGCGCCGTATGACCGGATAGCGCACCTTCACCGCGGCATCGGTGTTCCAGGACTCTGCGCGAATGTTGGCGGCGACATCAGCCCGGCTTTCCTTCGCAATTCCCAGCCGGATATTGCCGGTCGTGCGTCCTGAGTTTTTGAACAGTTCAAGCGAGGCGCGCGGATTGACGTAGTTTTCGTCGGTGTATTCGAAGAATGTCCCCACTTCTGCTCCTGCCGAGGCATTGACCCCGATCATGCCGGCGCGCCGCTCGTAGTCAGCGCTGGCGGATGCGGTGAGCAATGCGTCGGATTTTGCGTCAGCGCTCGCAAAGATGTTTGAATCCCAACCCAGAGCGGCATTGAGCCCCAGAAAGATTTCCTCCTTGCCGTCATTCCAGCGCAGCAGAGCCATGACTGCCGGTGCGGTAAGTCCGAGCAGAATCAGGCCTCCCAATGCGGAACGCAGTCGACGTAGCGGCTTCATGTCAACACGGCCCGGGCGTCATGTCGTGGTGGTTGGCGGCTGTGGAATTTCAGAAGGGCTCACGAAGGTGGGAATTTCCGGCACCGGAGGCACACCTGGAATCGGCTTCACCTCCTCCTTGTCGGGAGGGGGCGTCGTGCTGAATACGCTGATCCCCGGGCGCGCGCTCAGGCTGGCGCCGGGTGTGCCTTCCTCGGTGTCGAAATACACCGTGTGCCGCGCCATGCAGGCGAAGGCCGCTCTGTCCTCCAATCCGCGGCGGAGTTCCTCGGGTATGGGTTCGATGACAATGCGAAGGGGATCGCCGAGTCGTCCTTGCCGGATGATCGCGCGCTGATTTGGCAGCAGGACCTGACCGCTGGCGTCGTTGGCGCCCAGACGGACCGTGACGTCGCCTTCTAGGAGCGACACCGTTGTCCCCATGACATTCGTCTGGATCACGATGCGTTTACCTCGGATGGAAGCCGTCGCATGCGGGGTCGTGACTTCAAGGACGCTGCCCGGAAGCATCTTGCCCGTGCAAAGGGCGACAGTCCCGTTGCGCAGGCTGAGAAACATGCGGGAGACGGAGGGCTCAAGCTCGAGGTCCGCGCGATTGGGCTGAAAAGGCTGCTGGGTGAAACGATCGACCTGCAGGATGGTCTCCTGATCCAGGAATATCCCGACGCCATTGGAGAAGACGAGGGTGTTGGTCGCTCCCGCCTTGGTCTGGATGATGGAGTCGTCCGCGTCGTAAACCCCCTTCCTGACCATTTCCCGGACGCGCGTGCGCGTATCGATTTCGGAAGCACCCTCCATTTCGGCGACGTAGAGTTTCCCGGCCGGACCCGCGGAATGCGTCTGGCCGAAACCCGCGACTGGAAGAAGGCACGCCGTCGCGAGCACGGTGGTCATGAAGATCCAGCGTGATGGGCAAAACGCGATCATGCGGACATTAGGCTCTGGCAGGTGAAAGGCATCAACCCACAAACCGTAAGGGCTATTACGCAACGAGGCTCGATCTGCGTGAGTAATAACCCTGAGAGCGGGGAACCCGTCAACGATTACTCAATCACCAGATTGAGAATCTTGCCCGGGACGAAAACCGTGCGTTTGAGCGTCTTGCCCTCGATCAGCGCCGCGAATTTGGGCTGACCGCGCAGGATGCCCATGACGGCATCCTGGGCTGCGCCGACCGGGGCGTGCAGCTCTCCGCGATGTTTACCGTTGATTTGAACCACCACTTTCTGCTCCGTGGCGACCAATCGTGCCGGATCGTAGGCGGGCCAGGGTGCAGTGGAGAGTGAAGCGGTCTCTCCGAGACGCGCCCAGAGTTCCTCGCCGAGGTGTGGGGCGAAGGGAGCAAGCAATTGCACGAGCGTGAGGATCGATTCTCGGGAATAGGAGGCGGCCTCCTGAAGCGCGTTGGCAAAAATCATCATCTGCGAGATGGCCGTGTTGAAGCGCAGCGCCTCGATGTCCTCCCCGACCTTGCGAATGGTTTCGTGCCTCAGTTTTTCGAGAGCAGGAGCCGGAGGAGCGATCGGGCTGATCTTCGCGTTTGGCTGTCCGTCCTGACCGATGGCGAGCCTCCAGACCTTGTGCAGGAAACGATGGACGCCCTCGATACCCCGCGGATTCCAGGGTTTCATTGCCTCAAGGGGACCCAGGAACATAAGATAAAGTCGCAGACTGTCGGTGCCGTGGCTGGCGATGATGGTGTCCGGGTTCACCACATTGCCGCGGCTCTTGGACATCTTTTCGCCGTCTTCGCCGAGAATGATGCCCTGGTGGAAGAGTTTCTTGAAGGGTTCTTCCTGAGGGACGGCCCCAATGTCGAAAAGCACCTTGTGCCAGAAGCGCGCATACAGGAGGTGGAGAACGGCGTGTTCTGCTCCGCCGACATAGAGGTCGGGCACGCCCCAGTAACGAAGTGCCTCCTTTGACGCGAATGCCTCGGAATTGCTGGGATCGAGAAACCGCAGGTAGTACCAGCAGGAACCCGCCCATTGGGGCATGGTGTTGGTTTCGCGGCGGGCGCGGATCCATGAGGCTCCGGCCGGGCGTGGCGCACGGGCGGGAACGCTGTTACCGGTGGAGACATCGTACCAAAGCTCCAGCCAGTCGGGAACATTGGCAAGCGGGCTCTCGCCCGTGCCGCTCGGCAGGTACGACTGCACCTCCGGAAGCGTCAAGGGCAGGGTCTTCGCGGGCAGTGGCAGCGCAAACCAGGTGATGCCGGAAGAGGCGTCACGGTAGGTCACCGGTTCCTGCGGCAGCTCGCTCAGTCCGGCAGTCGCTGCTTGCTGGTAGTCCTCCTCCCGGACCCAAAGAACCGGAAACGGCTCGCCCCAATAACGCTGGCGCGAAAACAGCCAGTCGCGGAGCTTGTAGTTGACGGTGGCCCGCCCCCGCTTCTGCTCCGAGAGATCGGCGGTCATCCGTTTCTTGGCCTCGCTCCAGTCCAGACCGCTGTAGGGGCCGGAATTCACCAGCCTGCCGTCGCCGACGAAGGGAAGTTTTTCCCTAGCCTCGGGGGACATTGATGCGTCGTTTGGCTCGATTACGCGAACGATCGGCAAGTCGTATTGAACGGCAAAGTCGTAATCGCGTTCATCGTGGGCAGGTACCGCCATGATCGCGCCGGTGCCGTAGCCCATGAGCACGTAGTCGGCGATCCAGATGGGTATGCGGTCGCCGTTCACTGGATTGATGGCAAAGGACCCGGTGAAGACGCCGGACTTTTCCTTGGCGAGGTCGGTGCGTTCGAGGTCGCTCTTGGAGGCCGCCTTGCGCCGATAGGCGTCCACGGCGGCTCGCTGTTCCGGTGTGGTGAGGCTCTCGACCAGCGGATGCTCGGGTGCAATGACCATGTAGGTCGCACCGTAGAGAGTGTCTGGCCGGGTCGTGAAAACTTTGAGATCACCAAGCGATTCATTCTCCAGGCGGAAGAGAAGTTCGGCACCTTCGCTTCGTCCGATCCACGCCTCTTGCATGCGTTTAGTGGAATCGGGCCAGTCGACGTCCTTCAGGTCGGTCAGAAGCCGCTCGGCATAGGCGGTGATCCGCAGGACCCACTGGCGCAGGTTGCGGCGTTCGACCGGAAATCCACCGACCTCTGAACGGCCGTCGACGATTTCCTCGTTGGCAAGGACTGTTCTCAGCTCGGGACACCACCAGACCGGGCGCTCATCGACGTAGGCAAGGCCGCGCTTGAAGAGCTGAAGGAAGATCCACTGGGTCCAGCGCACATAGCGGGGATCGGTCGTGTCGATTTCGCGGTTCCAATCGTAGCTGAATCCCAGCGATTTGATCTGCCTACGGAAGTTGGTGATGTTGTTCTGCGTGTTGCTCGCAGGGTGGGTGCCGGTCTTCACCGCATGCTGCTCGGCGGGCAGACCGAAGGCATCCCAGCCGATTGGGTGCAGAACTGAAAAGCCCTTGGCGCGCTTGTAGCGTGCGATGATATCCGTGGCCGTGTAGCCCTCGGGATGACCGATGTGGAGCCCTGCCCCGGACGGGTAGGGGAACATGTCGAGTACGTAATACTTCTGCCTAGACGGGTCTGGCTCCGAGCGAAAGGCTCGGGTTTGATCCCAGAATGATTGCCAATGCGGCTCGATTTGGAGAAAGTCGTACTCTTTGCAATGCGTAGCCATTTGAATGAACGGACCAGCGTAAATCTTTCGAAGTGTGCGTCAACGACGCTGCGATGGGTCCTTCTAGGAGTCTTCTTTTTGGCCGTCGGCGCGCTTTCAGCCCAGACGACGGGCATGCCGAAGAGCTTCAACGAGCTCCTGAATGCCGTCGTTCGAATCGATGTCAGGGAGGTATCCTACGACACCGGAGTGAAGCGATTTTCGGCGGGCGTCGGCTCGGGGGTGATTGTTTCAAAGACAGGTCTCATTCTGACGAACGCCCATGTGGCCAGTCCCAAGGCCATCGAATTGCTTGTGACGCTCTCCAGCCTGGAGCGCGTGGGTGCGAAGCTCGTCGGTTGGGATCACTGGACGGATTTGGCACTCCTGCAACTCGACCTGGACGAAATCAAACGCCGCAAGCTGAGATTCACCCATGCGCTGTTTGGAGATTCCGATAAACTTTACCCGGGACAGGTCGTCTACGCGGTGGGAACTCCCCATGGGCTGACCCGTACGGTGACGCGTGGCATCATTTCCAACAATAGGCGATATTTCCAGGACAACCGGGGCGTTCGAGGGTATGAAACGGGTGAGTTCAACACCTGGCTTCAGACGGATGCGGCTATCAATCCGGGCAATTCCGGCGGGCCGCTGGTGACGGAGAAAGGGGCGGTGATAGGCATCAGCTCCCGGGGCTATCTCGGCGCAAACAATCTGGGATTCGCCATTCCCGGAAACATTGCGAGACGGGTCGCCGATGGCCTGGCGCACGACGGCTCCATCACCCGAAGCTACATCGGGATCGTTCCGCGCGAGTTGCTGGATCTCGAAGGGTTCTATGCGTTGGCATTGAACGAAGGCATGCTGATCAACTCCGTCGACCCGGGGTCGCCGGCTGCTGGGGCGGGGTTGAGGGCGGGTGACGTCCTGCTTGCAATTGATGGCCAGAGGGTGGACGGACGCTTCCCGGAGCAGCTTCCTCCGATCCAGAATGCAATCGCCAGCCGACCCGTAGGCAGCACCGTGGTATTGACCGTCAAACGGGGTACGGAGACGCGGGACTATTCGGTAGTGACCGAGAAGCTGGAGAGCCAGGTCGGCGAGGAACTGGCCTTTGAGAAGTGGGGACTGACCGTTCGCAAGGTTTCGAAAGCCTATGCGCGGAACAACCAGTTGCCGGATGCCACAGGGTTGATCGTGCTGGGAGTCCAGGCCGGGTTTCCGGCTGCCGTGGCGGGGCTGAGCCACGGGGCGATCATCACGAGCATCAACCAGCAGAAAATCACATCGGTCGATGTTGCACGGAAAATTTATTCAGCGTACGAAGCCAAGCCGGAGCCCACGCTCGTGGAAGCGCAGCGGTTCTTCCAGGTGTCTCTCTATATCCTAAAGCCATGAAATCCCCCTCAACGTCAGTTTCACCCCCGGCGAAATCAGGTTCCGACTCGGACCGGATTTCTGCCCCATCTGCTCCAGGAACGCGTCCGTTTGCGCGACGCCTTCTGACGGCATGCGCCCTTGTCGGCCTCGCATTGACATCCCATGCGGCGGAGATTCGCGATCTCTGGAAAGAGCGGCTCAAATCAGTTGTCGCTATCGAATTCTTCACCGAGACGGAACTCGACCGGCGTCCGACGGTGATCTTCGGCACTGTGATCGACAGGGAAGGCACGGTTGTCTTTTCCGGCGCAGCCGTGAATGCGCGGTCGACGCCAACCGAACTCAAGGATTTCCGCGTCTACCTGCCGGGTGAGAACGTCAGAAATTACGCGAGCGCGACCTACATTGGCCAGGATGTCTTCACAACGTGGCACTATGTAAAGGTGGCTGAATCCCTCTGGCCATCGCTTGTGCCGATCACGAATTTTGCCGGGCCCGCCAGCACTACGACAGGCGTGCAGCTTGCGCAGGACGTATGGGGCATCGCACTGCGCGCGAAGGATGAGGACTTCACGCCCTACATTCTTTCGGCGCGGATTTCGCTGATGCAAACGATCCCTCAGCGCACCGCAGTGTGCATGGACGATGTCGCCGGACCGGGACTGCCGGTCTTCGACTCGAAGGGCGTGTTCCTTGGGCTCGGAATGCCGGGATTTGCGCAGAGTTATCTCCAGTTTTCGCAGCGCAGTCCCTCGGGTGAACAGGTGGCGCTCGTGAACATCGGTGAGACCGGCGCCTTTCAACTCGCCGACGAAATTCTTCCCTATCTGAACCGTAGGCCCTTGAATGTGTACGGTCGTTCCGTGCCTTGGTTCGGATGGTACGGCTTGCAACCCACGGATCCTGAGGTCGCCGCCCACTTGAAGATCGACATTGGTGTGGTGGTGAGCGAGGTGCTTGCAGGCAGCCCGGCCGAGAAGAGCGGTCTCCAGCCCCGGGATGTCGTCGTTGCGATGGACGGCAAGCCGTTGCCGCGCCTCAAGCCCGACCGGGTGATGGTCAACTATCTTGTGCGCGAAGTCGCGCGTCATGCCATCGGTGACGTCGTCAAGGTGACTGTTTTGCGCAATGGCGAACGCGTCGACGTGGCCGCGAAGCTGGTCGAGGAGCCCAAACTCTTTCGTGAAGCCGAGCGGAAGTATTTCGACAAGCTGGGCTTTACCGCGCGTGAGTTTGTCTACGGCGACGGCATCATGCGCCGCGCTCCGGTGGCGGAACATCAAGGAGTGATCGCGCATTTCGTGAAGGCAAATTCGCCAGCCGCGACTGCCGGTCTGGTCACCGACGACTGGATCAAGGAAATCGATGGCACTCCGGTGAAATCCTACAAGGAGGCGATCGACCAACTGGCCGCAATTCAGGCGGATAGCTCGCGGGCAGAGACCGTTTTGCTGATCCGCAGGGGCGGCGACACGCAGGTGTTGCGCATCAAATTGAAATAGCCATCCGGCGGAATTGGTTTTTGGTAGGGCTGGGATTGCCAGGGAGCGCAGGCTGTGAAGCCCGCGTTCCTTTCGGCAGCCCGGCTTTTATGTTTACAGGCATTGTTGAAGAGACAGGTCGCATACTCGAATTTTCCGCCGGACGCACAGGCTGGCGGCTAAAGATCCGTGCGCATGTGGCGCTCGAGGGTCTGGCCCTGGGTGACAGCATTGCGATCAATGGATGTTGCCTCACGGCCGTTGCGAGCGATGCCACTACGCGTGTGGTGGAGTTTGACGTTCTGGAAGAAACCAGGCGCCTGACCAATCTTGGAAGTCTTGCAGCCGGTGATGCCATCAACCTTGAACGCAGCCTGGCGTTCGGTGGAAAGATGGGTGGACATTTTGTCACGGGGCACATCGATGGCACCGGCACAATCGAGCAATTTGAGCAGCGAGGGGCCGATCACTATCTCCGGGTTTCGGTGCCCCGAGGATTTGGCCGTTACCTTATTCCGAAGGGAAGCATTGCGATCGACGGGATGTCCCTGACGGTAGCCGAAGTGGATGGCGACACGTTTGCCGTCTGGATCATTCCGCACACGCTTGAGGTCACGAATCTTCAGGGGCGCAAGGCCGGTGATTCCGTGAACCTTGAGTTTGATCTGCTGGGAAAGTACGTGGAAAAATTGCTGACGCCGCACCTTCCCGTCCGTGCGGGCGAGTGAGGATACTCGATGCGAAAGATTCTTCTTGCCCTTACCGCGGAGCTTCGACGCCTGAAGTCGAACGGAGTGAAGACGGTGCCCGTCTCACCTGAGACCATCGCTCGGTTGAAGGCGGTCGTCGATGCACAGGCTTCGGTACAAGCGGCCACCAAGCCCGCTGAAGCGGTTGGTCCATTGACTCCCGCCTCTCCCGCCTCTCCCACTCCAGCCGCACCCGTTGTGCCCGCATCCCGATCTGTCGGTGTCGCGCCGCCGAAGGTGACTTTGCCTTCCGGCGACAAGGTTAGCCAGATGGAATGGCTGCGCGATCGTGTCCTGCACGATCCCGTGTGTCGCGAACGCGTGCGACCCGGCAAACAGGTCGTGGTGGGCGTTGGCAGTCTCGATGCAAAGATTTTCTTTTGCGGTGAGGCCCCTGGAGCAGAGGAGGAAATCCAGGGAGAGCCGTTTGTTGGACCGGCAGGGCAGTTGCTGACGCGCATGATCCAGGGAATGGGACTGAAGCGGGAGGAGGTTTACATCGGCAACATCATGAACTGGCGCCCGGAATTGCCGACCGCGCCGGGTAGGGAGCAGGAGGGAAACCGTCCGCCGACCGCAGAGGAGTTGAAGTACTGTCTCCCTTTTCTTGAGGCACAGCTTCAGATTGTGAATCCGCAGGTTATCGTTGCGCTAGGATCGACCGCGGCCCAGGGGTTGCTCGGGGTGGGCAGCTTCAAGACACTCGGTGAAATTAGAGGGCGCTGGAAACTCTTTGCCGAAAGGCCGGTCATGGTGACGTATCACCCCAGCTACATTCTCCGCAATGCCTCGAATCGATCAAAACGCGCAATCTGGGAGGACCTGCTCAAAGTAATGGAGCGTGTCGGCTTGGCCATTTCCGAGAAACAACAGCGCTATTTTCTGGAAAAATGAATCGTGCGGCGCTCTTCCCTGGATTGGGTTTTTTCCTCCTCGCAGTTTTGGCCGGAGGGGCGCCGGTCACTGACCGGCCATTCGATTTTGAGAGCGTCAAGCTTCAGGCAAAGGCGCTGGCGGCGTCGCCCTATGTGGTCAGGAAGTCACGCGTGCCCGCCTGGCTGCAGTCGCTGAGCTACGACCAGTACAGGCGAATCCAGTACGTTGGCGAACGTGCGGTGTGGCGTCGGGAGGGGCTGCCCTTTCGTGTCGAATTTTTCCATCCGGGTTTCATCAACACGAAGACGGTGCAGGTATCACAGGTGGACCATGGCGTGGTCATGCCGATCTTGTACGATTCGTCGATGTTCCAGTTCGGCGATGAATTGCAGTTGGGGCCGCTGCCGGCTGACCTCGGGTTCACGGGCTTTCGGTTGTTGAATCAATTGAACGCGGAAAACGTCTGGGATGAGGTGGCCGTATTTCAGGGAGCGAGCTATTTTCGTGCGTTGGGCCAGGGGCAACGGTACGGACTCTCGGCACGCGGCCTTGCCTTGAATACGGCGGATCCAGGTGGTGAGGAGTTTCCGGTCTTCGAGGACTTCTGGATAGAGCGACCCGCCCAGGATGCGCGGAAGATTGTGGTCCACGCCCTGCTCGACAGTCCAAGCGTGGCGGGCGCCTTCCGTTTTGTCATCGCACCGGGAGCGGCCACAACCATGGAGGTCAGCGCCGCACTTTTCCCCAGGGCGGGTCAGACAATCAGGACGTGGGGCCTTGCTCCCCTCACGAGCATGTTCTGGTACGGCGAATCGTCGATGGCTGCCCACGACGACTATCGTCCCGAAGTTCATGATTCCGATGGTCTGTTGATCGAACGGGGAAATGGTGAGTGGATCTGGCGTCCACTGGTGAATCCCAGTGAAGTGCGCACCGTTTCATTTTTGGATGAGGATCCGAAAGGCTTCGGACTCGTGCAGCGTGATCGTGCGTTCTCAGATTATGAGGACCTGGAGGCCTGCTACCACATTCGTCCGAGTGCGTGGGTGGAGCCGATCGGTTCCTGGGGGCGGGGGCAGGTGCGGCTCGTGGAGATTCCAACCCCAGATGAAACCAACGATAATATTGTTGCGTTCTGGGTGCCCGAGCAGGCACCCGATCCGTATCAGGGGATTGAATACAACTATCGACTGCTCTGGTTTACCGAAGGCAAACAAGGAAGCCGGGAATCGCCGGCGGGGCAGGCCGTGGCGACGCGCCTGGGACGAAGCAAGACCCACGAGTCCGACCTGCAGCGGTTCTTCATCGATTTCGACGGTGCCTACCTGCGCACCTGTGGATCGGACGCGGGGATCGAGTCCGTCCTGGATGTGGGCAAGGGCGCGACCCTGGTTCACAAGGCGCTTCAGAAGAATCCGTTCAATGGCACCTGGCGTGTCGCTTTCGCGCTGCGACCGGATGGGTCAGGCAAACCGGTGGAACTCCGTTGTTTCCTCAGGCAGCCCACGGGCGTGCTGACCGAGACCTGGACGTTCCTGTGGCAGCCTTGAGGTTGCAGTTGGGTGGCGAACGCGTACTTTTCGTTGCTTGGCCGCCCGTGTCCGGCTGAGGTGCCTGCAATCGCGCAACCATGCAAATAGAACCGGATCCTGCGTCCGCCGCAGTGCTCGCCTCCTTTCGCCCGCGAACGGGCACGATGGATGCATGGAACGCTGCCTATGTCCGTGTCGAGGACTATCTCCGGGCGCATCGCATTCACAACCGCCTTCATCAGAGTCGCCTGATCCAGGCAATTCTCGAGCGCGCCGCGAGGCGGCACGAAGCGACTCCTGCGATCGAGCCCACGACGCTGGCGGCTGAGGAGGCGGAGGCGGCGATGGACGAGTGGTTCTCCGAATTGCTGGGAGAGAAGGGCCTGCCGCACGATCGTCTGGCCGTGGCGGGACGTGTTGCCTTGCTGCTGGCGGACGGACCTCAGAAGTGGCCCTATGCGTTTCTGGACCTGAAAAACGTGCCGGAGGATTTTGCCCGCACGATGCGGGAGAGTTCGATCCAGGCCGGCCCCGATCTTGCGGTGTCGAGCATGGTGCCGCGGGAAATTGACCTGGGACCGATCAGCGAGGCCGCAGGCGAAACGCTGGAGCGAATCGAACGGTGGCCGATGGTGCGCACGCTGCTCCTTTGGAGCGTGTTTGTGGCAGCCCTTGTCGGGATCTTTTACTCGACCCGCTGAAAGCGACGGAAATTGCGATGACGCTTTTTGCTGCAGACAATCCCGACGCAGGAAGAATTGGTCGTCGTCGTGCGACCTTCTTTTCGGGAGCATTTGCGCTTACTGCGCTGGCCACGTGGTTCATGGCCGACCTGCTCTGGCGGTATGGTGGCATTGCCGGCCTCGAGTGGGTGCTCCTGTTCCTTTTCGCGATCCTCTTTTCCCAGGTAGCGATCGGTTTTGTGACGGCGGCGCTCGGGTACTACGTGATCACCCGCGGCGGCGACGCGCGCAGGATCACGAACACCGTTGATTGGGAAAGAGAGCCAGTCAATCTAGGGACGACCGCCGTGATCATGCCGGTCTTCAATGAGGATGTGTCGCGCGTCTTCGAGGGACTTCGAGTCATCTACCGGTCGGTGGAGGCGACGGGTCACCTCGAGCATTTCGACTTCTTCATCCTCTCGGATTCCAACCAGCCGAACCAATGGATCCAGGAGGAGGTTGCCTGGGTGGAGTTGTGCAAACAGGTCAGGGGATTTGGACGCGTCTTCTATCGGAAGCGTCGGCAGCAGATCAACAAGAAGGCGGGCAATGTGGCAGACTTCCTTCGACGCTGGGGCAGGAAGTATCGCTACATGGTGGTGCTTGATGCGGACTCGCTCATGACAGGTGAGGCGCTTGTCAGGCTGGTCCGCATGATGGAGCGCAATACGCGAACGGGGATCATCCAGACCGCACCGCGCATCGTGAACGGAGAGACGCTTTTTGCGCGGATGATGTCCTTCGCGAACCGGCTCTACAGTCCTGTATTCCTGGCCGGGCTGAACTACTGGCAGGGACCTGATGGAAACTATTGGGGCCACAATGCGATCATTCGCGTTCAGCCGTTCATCGATCATTGCGCGCTGCCTGAACTGCCGGGAAGCGAGCCGTTCGGCGGGCGAATATTGTCGCACGACTTTGTCGAGGCCGCGCTGATGCGCAGGGCGGGCTGGCATGTCTGGCTGGCGCATGATGTCGAGGGCAGCTATGAGGAAGGGCCGCCAACGCTGATTGATTCCGCGAAGCGCGACCGGCGCTGGTGTCAGGGCAACCTTCAGCACACCTGGCTGCTGACGGCGCGAGGCTTCCGCCCGGCCAACCGTTTTCATCTCTTCATGGGCGTGATGGGTTACGTCTCGTCACCGCTCTGGCTGCTCTTCCTGGTCCTGTCGACCATCCACGTCTTCAATCAACTGAGGGAACCGGGGATCGCCAGCGAACGGGTGGCCGGATCGATAATTCCTGGTCTTCCCGTGGCGATTCCGGAGGCGCTCACGCTCTTTGCCTTCACGATGCTGATGCTTTTCCTGCCGAAGATCCTCGGTCTGCTCGTGGCCGCAGGGAATCCGGCGGAGGCAAGGGCCTTCGGGGGAATCCGGCGAATGGGGCTGAGCGCGCTCTGTGAAACGGCTGTGTCCGCACTGCTCGCGCCGATCGCGATGCTGTTCAACACGAAATTTGTCATCTTCACGCTGCTGGGGCAGGGAGTTTCGTGGGTGACGCAGAACCGGGGTTCCAGCGATGGTACGGATTGGCGCGAGGCGATTCTTACGCATGGCGAGCAGACCTTGTTCGGCATCATCTGGGGCGTATCCTCTTTCGTGCTGCTGCCTTCGTTCTTCTGGTGGCTGAGTCCCGTTCTCGCTGGGCTGGTGTTTGCGATCCCGCTGTCGATTGCGCTCAGCAAGGTTGGCTACGGGGATGCTGCGAAGCGGCTTGGCCTGTTTCTTACTCCGGAGGAAGTGGTGGAAACGGATCTGCTTCGCAAGCTGCGCCGCAACCTCGCGGAGTGTTACCAGCATCTTCAGCCGCTGGAGTCGCTCCGGGCGGACTATGGCCTCATGCAGGCGGTCGTGGATCCGTACGTCAATGCGGTGCACATTTCGCTGCTCCGACAAAGACGCCCGAGCGAGGAGTCGCGCGACTACTTTTTCCAATTGAGGCAGCGCCTGCTCCGGGAAGGGCCGGTCAAGCTGACAGCGAAGGAAAAGATGTCGCTGCTCCTCGATGCCGAATCGATGATCTGGCTGCACGAAGAACTGTGGCGGCGCCCCGCATCCGCCCTGGACGCCTGGTGGCGCCTTGCGGTGCGGCAATACAATGTGCTGACCGCGGCGCCGATCACGGCGCTCTACAGGTAGCGGCGAAGCAAACCCGCGCGGTCACTGCACCGGAGGGGACGGATTCAGCGCAGCATCGCGGTCAGGCGACCTCGGCCTGCGATGTTGAGCTTTTGGTAGATTGATCGCAGCTGACGCTTCACGGTCAGTATGCTCTTGCTCAGATGCAGCGCCACCTCGTCGTTGCTTAAACCCTGACCGACGAGCCATGCCACGTCGCGCTCGCGCGGGCTCAATCGGGACAGCAGCCCGGCGGTACGGGCGTTTTCACCGTTGCCGCTGCAGAACACGGGACGGTTGTCCTCGAAGCGGATCAGAAACATCGGCATGCTGAGAGGGGCGGCATCGAGCTGCAGGAGATTGATCAGTGCACGCAATCCGGGCTGCGATTCGGGAGAAAAATAGACACCCTGGGGGGAGGTCAGCGAACACAGGCGATGATGGCAGGGATTCCAAGTGACCTTGAAATTTGCGCAAAACGCCGTGAGCGGCCCGGGAATATGAATCTCACTGCGGCGTTTCTCCTTCGCCGCACGTTCCGGTCCCAGATTCCATGCGGCGCAGGCCTCGATGGCGGAACGGTTGTGCCACGCCACGCGCAGATCCCAATCCAGCAGCGCCGTGGGCATCGGCAGATCCACCAGCAATTTTTCCAGGGAAAGCCGCACGGCCCGTTCACGGTTCAGATTTAGAATGCGATGAAGCACCGTATCAAAATGGGGATGCAGTTGAGCCATCAAGACCATGTCCGCATGGGTGAAATCCCGCTGGTCCCCGGTGCGGTGCAGACCGATGAGCCCTTGGAAATGGCCCGCGTGCCAGAAGTTCAGGCACGCAAAATATCGATCGCCACAGGGCAGCATGAAGCGACGGTAGAACTCCGATCGCTTCAGTTCCGGATCGGCAATGATGTCGGACATCCGCACGACGAGTGCGCCGGGGCGCACCGACAGAAATGCGGCGATCGGACTCAGTTCCTGAAACCGCCTAAACTCGTCCTCAGACGCGAAAGGCGCCCGTTCCCTGAAAATGGTGGACGGCATGAGCGCAAAAGGTCGGAGGCACATGCATATAAAATGAACCGGCAGCGCGGCGTGCAGCACGGCGCAGGCCGCCGTCCAGAAATCCTTCATTTCCTGGACGGCATGCAGTTGGAGCACGGCCCGGTCGAGTTCGTCGCCGCTGGGACAGAGCAAGGGGAAACAGCGCCCTTTCGTCGGGGCGGGTCTCTGTCGCATGGCACGGGATACAGCCGTGTTCACAGCGGAGGCATATTGAAACACGCAGGGCTCCTGGTCCACCGCAAACCGGCACGTTCGCGCAGGATGCTCCGAAAGGAGTATGGATGAGCCACTTTGCAGGAGGGTTCTCCATGATGAAATGTCTCCTTCGGGGGCATAGCCGACAAAGTGCCGATGCGCTAGACTCCCGCCTTCCCTGACTTCAATGATGAAAACTCCCCAATTGTCCCCGAATCCGGAAAAACTGAATGCGTTTCTCGGCCAGGCCCTGAATGACATGGGCGCAGCCTTTCAAACCGCCCTGATCATCCTCGGGGAACGCCTCGGCCTGTACAAGGCGATGGCGGGAGCAGGTCCGCTGACTCCGGCTGAACTTGCTACCAAGACAAGGACCGACAAACGCTATGTGCGGGAGTGGCTCTGCTCACAGGCGGCCAGCGGCTATGTGACCTATGATCCGGCCACGGACCGCTTCACGCTGCCTGATGAGCAGGCGCTGCTCCTCGCGGTCGACACAGGCCCGGCCTACCTGCCCGCGGCTTATCAGATCATCGCATCGACCGTGGTTGACGAACCACAGCTCCGCGAAACTTTTCGTACGGGATTCGGCTTCGGCTGGCACCAGCACAACAAGGGGTTATTCGAGGGGACCGAGCGCTTTTTCAGACCCAGTTATGCAGCCAATCTCATCACTTCGTGGATCCCGTCGCTTGATGGTGCGGAGAAGAAACTCAAGGCCGGAGCACAGGTTGCGGACGTCGGCTGCGGCCACGGCGCCTCTACCATCCTGATGGCCCAGGCCTATCCCAAATCCCGCTTTGAAGGTTTCGATTATCATGAACCTTCGATTGCCCGTGCCCGCGAAGCAGCGGATGCTGCAGGCGTTGCCGATCGCGTGCACTTTTCCGTGGCGGGGGCGAAGGATTATCCGGGAAAGGCCTATGATCTGGTGACCTTCTTCGATTGCCTCCACGACATGGGAGATCCCGCCGGTGTCGCCCGCCATGTGCGCGCGTCATTGAAACCGGACGGCACCTGGTTGATCGTTGAGCCGTTCGCGGGCGATCGCACGGAGCAGAATCTCAACCCTGTGGGCCGGGTCTTCTATGCCGCGTCCACGATGATCTGCACTCCGGCGTCACGGGCTCAGGAGGTCGGACTCGCCTTGGGCGCACAGGCCGGCGAGGCAAGACTGAAGGAGGTGGTGCAGCAAGGGGGATTCACGCGGTTCCGGCGCGCAACGGAGACGCCCTTCAATCTGATCCTCGAAGCCAGACCGTAATGCGCATACAGTCGGTTCGGCGCAAAGATTCGCAGGCTTCCAGATTGGAATCGAGCTGCGCACTGGCACGGAACCTTGCTCGGATTCCTTTTGATCACGTGGGCGAATGGCAGAAGAGATCGGAGGAAAATCAAAAACGATTTCCCGGTTTCACGCTGAGGTGCGGGCGTTGACGGGACCGGCTCTCTTCTCTGCGGCGTTCTGAACCATGATCAATTCGCCAATGTTCTCCATGGTGAGCAGTCCGACCAGCCGACCGGCGCGCATGACGGGCACCGTGCCGCAATGACCGGCCTGCATTGTTTCGACGGTGGATCGCAGCGGAGCGGTCTCATCGACGGGTCGGCATTCACGCCACATGATTTCGGTCACTGCCGTGTCTCCCCGGTTTTCGGCCAAGGCCTTGACGAGGTCGTTTCTCCGCAGAATGCCGATGGGCACGCCGTTTTCAACGACGGGAAAATCCTGCTGGGACCCGGCCAGTAATTCCTTCACCGCATGCAGCAGGCTGGTCTTCGTATCGAGAGTGCGAAAGTACGTCATCATGGCGTCCCTGACCCGCAGGCCTTCGAGGGCCGACTGCATCTCCACCTGACCGGCCTCCGCCTGGGCACCGAGGAAGACGAAAATGGCGATGAGAACAAGGAGGGGATGCCCGAGCCAGAGGCCTAGAAAACCAAAGAGGATTGCCATGGCCTGGCCGATGCTGGCGGCGATCGTGGTTGCCCGGCGACGCCCTAGCCGAAAGGAAAGCAAGGCACGCAGCGCGCGACCTCCATCCATTGGAAACGCGGGGAGCATGTTGAAGACCACCAGTGACACATTCACCACCATCAGCCGTTGCACGAGGGAGCCATTCGTCAGCATTTCGGTGGTGTCGATTCCGGCAACCCGGCCCGTAGCGGTGAGCCAGACGAAGAGCACCGCGGCGATGACCACGTTCACTGCCGGACCGGCGAGGGCGACGACCAGTTCCTGAGCAGGCTTGTCAGGCATCTTCTCCAGTCGTGCCACTCCGCCGATGGGAAGCAGGGTGATGTCGCGTGTGGCAATCCCGTATCTCTTGGCGGCAAGCGCGTGGCCGAATTCATGCAGAACCACGCAGGCGAAAAGCGTCAGGACAAAAAGGACGCCGACAAAGGCCTGGGCAGGCGATTGACCGGAGCCCAGTTGGGTCGCGAAAACCCAGCCGAGCAGCAATGCGAAGGTCCAGTGAAGATAGACGCCGATGCCGGCGTAGGTGCCGAGTTTTAATGACCATTTCATGATGGATGCGGATAGCTGTTCAGTCTACTCCCGGTGCGTGCCGTCGGCGAGCTCTGTTTTTTCACGATCAGACAGTCGGTGAAGCAGAATCTGAAGACCCAAGCGCTTGACCCTTCATGGCGGGAAAGGCGCTCCCGCGGGGGGATTGAAAATTGTTCTTGTATGAGAACGGCCAGGGAAAACAGAGAGGTATGGAGCTTGAATTGCACAATCCATTGTGCAATGGTCTGCACATGGCTACCAATCTCCAGTTGGACGAAACACTGATCTCCGAGGCCCAGAAGCTGGGAAAGCAGCCCTCGAAAAGAGCGACGGTTGAGATGGCCTTGCGCGAATATGTACAGCGGCGCCAGCAGCTTAAGATCGTCGAATCGTTCGGACAGATCGACTACGACGAGAGCTACGATTACAAGGCAGCTAGACGCACGCGCCGTAAATGAGGGTCGTAGTCGATACTTCCGTCTGGTCCTTGGCATTTCGTAGGAGGGCGCCTGTCGACTCTGAGCATGTAGAACTCCTCAAGGACCTGATCCATGATGGTAGAGTGGTCCTGCTCGGTCTCGTTCGCCAGGAACTGTTGTCCGGGATTCGGCACCCGCAACAGTTCGATCGCTTACGCCGTCAACTCCGTGCGTTCCCAGAGTCTACCTTGGAAACTGCCGACCATGAAGTCGCGGCTGAACACTTTAATAGCTGTATGGCAGCGGGTATTCACGGAAGTGCGGTTGATTATCTGATTTGCGCTTATGCAACGCGCCGCGACCTATACGTTCTGACTACGGATCCGGATTTTCAGCACTACTCGAAACATATTCCGCTACGATTATTGCACCCCTGACGATTCTGCGTTTTGCCGCTGTGTGGCTGTTTATTCGAGTCGTTCGAGCTCCGACTTTGTGGCGGCGAAGGCCTCCTCGAGTTCAGAAAGGCCGTGGTTGAAGTTTGTCAGCGGCTGACTCTTGGAATCGTGCTCCAGGCGTTCTGCCAGGGAGCGAAGGCGGGCGGCGCCGAGATTGCTGGAACTGCCCTTGATACTGTGTGCCGCGCGCGAGAAGGCGCTGACATCACCGCTTGCCATGGCCGCGCGCAGCTCCGCGATGCGCGCAGGTGTGTCCTCGATGAAGATTCCTATGATCTCCTTGAGGAAGGAGCTGTCATCGGGATTGATCGCCCGCAGGTTCTCGATCGCTTCGGCATCGATCACGGGCTCGCTTGAACTCGAATTGGAGGACATGGTCCGATTTCTAGGTCAGTTGGCTCAGGAAGCCCACTCGAAAGAGGTGTTGGCTTCAATTTCGTCGATGGTCGTAAGGCCAAGGAGAACCTTCTTGAGACCGTCGTAGCGGAGAGGTTTGAATCCCACCTTGGTGGCCGCCTTCTGGATCTCCTGCACACTTTTCCCCTCGGAGATGAGGGTGCGCATTTCTTCCGTCACCAGCACCAATTCATGGAAGGCGATGCGGCCCTTGTATCCCGTTCCCCGGCACACCGCGCAACCGCGTCCCCGGTAGAACGGCACATCGGTGAGGCCTTCGTCGCGAAAATACTTTCGCAGCACGTCGCGTGAAGGCTGGTAGGGTTCCTTGCAGTTCTCACAAATGCGTGCGGCGAGGCGTTGCGCGAGGACGCCGATGACGGAGGGGGCCACCATGTAGGGCTCGACGCCGATCTCGAGCAGACGGATGATCGCCTGCGCAGCTGTGTTGGTGTGCAGCGTGGCGAAAACAATATGGCCTGTCAGCGCCGCTTCGGTGGCGATTTTGGCCGTCTCAAGATCCCGGATCTCGCCGATGAGGATGACATCGGGATCCTGGCGCAGGAGCGAGCGAAGGATCGTCGAGAACTTGAGGTCGATGTGGTTGTTGACCTGGGATTGCGTGACTCCGGCGAGCTGGATTTCGACGGGATCCTCGATGGTCGAGATATTGATGTCCGGCTTGTTGATCTCGTGCAGCGCCGCGTAAAGTGTGGTTGTCTTTCCCGAACCGGTGGGGCCCGTCACAAAAATGATTCCGTTGGGATTCTGAATCAGCCGCTTGAACGGCCGCAGGATCGTCTGGGAGATCATCATCTTCTCAAGGGTCAGCATCGTTTTCTTGCCGCTCATCGCGAGGATGCGAAGCACGATTTTCTCTCCGTACTGGGTGGGCACCGAGGAGAGCCGGAAATTCGCCGTGGCGCTGCCGATGGGAAGGGAGAAACGGCCGTCCTGGGGAAAGCGCGATTCGGCGATGTTCAGTTGGGCGAGGATCTTGAGTCTCGAGATGATGGCGCGGTGAAGCTTGCGAGAATAGGTCAGGGCCTCGCGGAGATTTCCATCGATGCGGAAACGAATGCGCGATTGAGTCTCCTGGGGCTCGATATGGATGTCGGTCGCGCGTTCCCGCAGCGCATAGTAGATGACCTCGTCGAGGATGCGCACGAGCGATTCGGAGTCGGCGAGTGCGGCAAGCTTGTCGGCTGCGAGGTCCGGTTGATCGAAGATGGAGGAGCGCTCGAGTTCGTTCAGGCTCTCCTCGAGGTTCTTTTCGCTTGAATACTGGATCAGCACGGAGTCCTCGATGTCCCGCGGCAGGGCGAAGACCGGGGATACCGGCATTTGCGCGATCTGGCCCAGGCGCTTGACCATGTCGGCGTCGTTCGGATGCGCCATGGCCGTGGTCAGTACGCCATTGATGACATACAGGCCGAGTGCGCGGGCCTTGCGTGCGATTTCGACCGGAAGCTTTTGCACGGCCTCGTCGGTGATGACCGAGGCGAAGGGATCGACGTAGGCGACACCGAGCGAATCTGCCCAGAGCCGGCAGGCGTCCTCCTTGGATACGACCTTGTTGTCAATCAACGCCTGAAGCAGGTTCACGCTTCCGCCGTGATGCTTCAACAGCGCATCAAGTTCGCCTCCGCTGTCGAAGTGCGGCAGCGCGCGAACCTGCTGGGCAAACTGGCTAACGTTTGGGTTTAGCACGGCGTTTCTGTCTGTCTTGGAAAAGTTTTCCGATCTCGAACTGATTGAGTCGCTCCATGGCGAACGAACCCGTCGTGCGTTCGAGGCGCAATTCAGCAAGCAGTTCCGGCAGGGAATAGCGCACTTCGGCGAGTGCCATGATATCGGGCGGTCCGTCCTGCGGGCTGGATTGCGGCGTAGGGGGGGATTGACTCATGGTCGGGGCGGGGGCTGCGGATGGAGTGATTGGCGGAATATTGAGTTTGTCACGCTTGCGGTCCATTTTCGCCTTCGTGGCCAAAAATGGTCTGAAGGGTGTCGTGCAGACGCGTGACAATCTCATCCTTCGGGGTGTCCTTCCGCAGGTAGTTGGATGCGCCGAGTTCGAGCGACTCCTCAACCGTCTGGCGGTTGGCGAGCGATGTCAGCATGATGACCACCGCATCGGGATCGATTTTCTTCAACTCGCGCAGGGTGCCAATGCCGTCGAGGATGGGCATGTTCACATCGAGCAGCACCAAGTCTGGGCGTTCCCGCTGGTAGACCTCCAAGGCCTCCGCCCCGTTCGAGGCCTCGATCAGCGTCGGACTTCCCAAGGTGCGGGCGATGAGACCCACAAATTTTCTCACATGTGCCTCGTCGTCGACGAGGAGGATCTTGCCGTCAAATTTCACGTTTCAATGGGAAAGGTTACGATGAACTTGCAGCCGCCTTGGGGCAGGTTTTCTGCTGCGATGGTGCCGTTGTGTGCATCGACGATGTTTCTGCAAATGGCAAGGCCGAGTCCTGTGCTGGTTTCTCCTCCTGTCGGTTTAACGGATAATCTTCCAAAGTCCTTGAAGAGTTTTTCCCGTTCACCTTCCGGGATTCCCGGGCCCTGATCCAACACGGCCAGGCTGATACCCTTTTCGGACAGGGAGAGCTCGATCGTGATCGTGGAGCCGGGGGGCGAATACTTCACCGCATTGGTGAGCAGGTTGTTGACGACCTGGCGAACCTTGCCGGAGTCGAGCCGGAGCGCCGGAAGCGTCGGGAGGGGCAGAAGAGACAGCTTGGTGGTTTTCCGGGCGGCTTCCATGGCCATCAGGTGCACGGCCTTTTCGACGAGTTCCCCGAGCGCGGTGGGTTCGCGGCGCAACTTCAGTTCGCCCGACTCGATGGTGGCGATATCGAGGAGCTCGTTGACCATTTCGAGCATCTGATGGCTAGTGGAACGGATCGTCTGCACCAAGTCGAGTTGCTCTTCGTTGAGTTTTCCCAGCATGGGGTCCTGGAGGAACTCGGCGAGGCCGCGGATTGATGCGAGGGGATTGCGAAGATCGTGGGCGGCCATGCCCAGGAAGCGGTTTTTAGCCGCATTTGCCCGGGTCAATTGATTGACGAGGCTCCGCTGCTGCTCATTCAGCAGCCGATTCGCCAGGTGCAGGCGGATCCGTGCAACGGCCTCGTTGGACCGAAAGGGTTTGGGCAGGTAGTCGACGCCACCGGCGCGAAAGCCTTCGACCACGTCTTCAGAATCTGACTTTGCCGTTATGAAAATGACCGAAGCTGCATTTTCACCGTAAAGCTCCTTCACCTTGCGGCAGGTTTCGAAGCCATTGATGCCCTTCATCATGACATCCATCAGGATCAAATCGGGCTGGACTTGCGGGTAAACTTCCAAGGCACGCTCCCCTGAGTCGACGTCGGTCAATTCGTACCCCTCATCTCTGAGGATACCACTCAGGATCCGGACATTGAGCCGATCGTCTTCGACGATAAGGATCCTGCGACCAAACAGTTGGGGAGAGAGGGATGGGGAACTTGCCGGAACCATGGGGTGGTTAATCGGCAGATGGCCGGAGAATTGTGAGCATTTGAAGGGTCAAATTGGTTGGTTTGCCCAGAGGCGGGCAATCTGAAAAGAGAGCCGTACTGTAACATATCAAAATATACGGATATGTTGATATTAGACTTGATGCAGACCGTCTGGAGGGATTTTTTGAGGCAATTGCACCCATGGCCAATTCTTTTGTTTTTTCCTCTGAGTCGGTTGGTGAAGGTCATCCTGACAAGGTTGCGGACCTGATTTCAGACAGTGTTCTCGATGCCTGCCTCGCGGTGGACAAGACGAGTCGCGTTGCCTGCGAAACGCTGGTGAAGTCAAACGCAGTAGTCCTGGCAGGTGAGATCACCATACCGAAGCTTGGCAGCAAACCGATCGACGCGGTCATCAATATTGACCGCATTGTGCGCGATGCGATTCGCGAAATCGGCTACGTCAACAACGACGACGTTTTCCATGCCGACAAGGTTTTCATCCACAACCTGCTGACCACGCAGTCGCCTGACATCGCGCAGGGGGTGGATGCGCGCAAAGTGAAGGGCAAGCGGACCGCCGAGCAGGGCGCGGGCGACCAGGGGCTGATGTTTGGCTATGCCTGCAATGAAACGCCGGAACTGATGCCGACGCCGATCATGTTTGCGCACCGGCTGGGGCGTGAACTCACCGCCATTCGTAAATCTGGCAAGGTCCGCTGGCTCCGGCCCGATGCAAAATCACAGGTTTCGGTCCGCTATCAGGACGGCAAGCCCATCGAAGTCGTCAACGTGGTGATTTCCACGCAGCACACCGATGATGTGGATCATGCGGCGATTGAGTCCTACTTGATCCGGAACGTGATCCAAAAAGTGATTCCTGCGAAACTGCTGAACTCAAAGACGCAGTTTCTCATCAACCCCACGGGACGGTTTGTGGTGGGAGGCCCGCAGGGAGACAGCGGCCTCACGGGCCGTAAGATCATTGTGGATACGTATGGTGGATGGGGGCGTCATGGTGGCGGTGCCTTTTCCGGCAAGGATCCGTCGAAGGTCGACCGTTCGGCCGCTTATATGGCGCGCTGGGTTGCCAAGACGATTGTGGCCTCGGGACTTTCGGAGATTGCAGAGCTTCAACTCGCGTATGCCATCGGCCATCCGAAACCGGTCAGTGTGTTTGTCGACACATTCGGCACCGGCACGGCGGACGATGAGGTGATCGCGCAGGCAGTTCAGGATGTCTTCAGTTTCAAGCCTGCGGATATCGTCAAACAGCTCAATCTGCTGCATCCGATCTACAGGCGGACCACGAACTACGGCCATTTCGGAAAGAAGGGTCTCCCTTGGGAAGTCACCGACCGGGCAGGTGCGTTGGTCGCAGCGGTCAAGCGCCGCGCGTGAGTTTCCCGTTCCAATTTTTAATCATATCAAAGCACTTCCTCCATTCACAATGTCATCCGTTCTTGCCAGGTCCGCTTCAGGTCAGGATTTCAAAGTCAAAGACATCTCGCTCGCCGATTGGGGGAGAAAGGAAATCAATGTTGCCGAGCATGAGATGCCCGGGTTGGTCTCCCTCCGGAAAAAACACGGCGCCGCGAAGCCGCTCAAGGGTGTGCGCATCACCGGATCGCTGCACATGACGATCCAGACGGCGGTGCTCATCGAAACCCTCGTGGAATTGGGTGCCTCGGTGCGCTGGGCCTCGTGCAACATTTTTTCCACGCAGGATCATGCCGCCGCGGCGATCGCGAAGTCCGGTGTGCCGGTCTTCGCATGGAAGGGCGAAACGCTCGAAGAGTACTGGGATCTCACGTGGAGGGCGCTCAGCCATCCGGAAGGCAAGGGCCCTCAGCTCGTTGTCGATGACGGCGGCGACGTCACGCTTCTGCTCCACAAGGGGTACGAACTCGAGAACGGATCGGACTGGGTGACGACGCCATCCGGCTCGCACGAGGAGCAGGTCATCAAGGATCTGCTCAAACGGATCCATGCAGAGGATCCACTCGTCTTTTCACGCATGGTGAAGGACTGGCGCGGCGTCTCGGAGGAGACGACAACGGGCGTGCACCGGCTCTATCAGCTTCACGAGAAGGGCAAACTTCTCGTGCCCGCGATCAACGTCAACGACTCGGTGACCAAGTCGAAGTTCGACAATCTCTACGGATGTCGTGAGTCGCTGGCTGACGGACTCAAGCGCGCGACGGACGTTATGATTGCGGGCAAGGTCGCGTGCGTGTGCGGTTACGGCGACGTCGGCAAGGGCTCGGCGCATTCCCTCCGTGGCTTCGGCGCCCGTGTCATCGTGACGGAGGTTGATCCCATCAACGCGCTGCAGGCAGCGATGGAAGGGTTTGAGGTCAATACCGTCGAGAGCACGCTGGGCACTGCGGACATCTACGTGACCACGACGGGCAATCGCGACGTGATCACGCTCGAGCATATTCAGCGGATGAAGGACCAGGCGATCATCTGCAACATCGGCCATTTCGACAACGAGATCCAGGTCGACCGCCTGTACAAGTCCGCCGGCACGCGCCGCATCACGATCAAGCCGCAATACGATCAGTTCGTCCTCGCCAACGGCCGCAGCATCTACCTTCTCGCGGAGGGCAGGCTGGTGAACCTCGGCTGCGCGACCGGGCATCCGTCATTCGTGATGTCGAATTCCTTCACCAACCAGACGTTGGCTCAGCTCGATCTCTGGGAAAAGCGCGACGCCTACAAGGTCGGGGTTTATCGTCTGCCGAAACATCTCGATGAGGAAGTGGCGCGGCTTCATCTTGAAAAGATCGGTGCCAAGCTGACGACCCTCACCAAGGAGCAGGCAGCCTATCTTGGAGTGCCGGTGCAAGGTCCCTATAAGCCCGAGCATTACCGCTATTGAAGCAAGCGGAGTGGCCTTTACGCGAACCGCGCCTCCCTCTTGGCGCGGTTTTTTTTATTGGTTCGGTAGAGCCGCAGCACGGCTATTTCACATCGGACGGCACTACAAGTAACTCGATATAAATTACTTAACGCCTTGAAGTTCCAGACCGAAGAAAATACATTAGTTTGTAACCTAACATACCAAATTAAACTTGCGGAGCAGGGTGATTTTTCAGAGCATCCGGGGGTGATCTCGACCGTTGAGCCTACCGCTCCCTCTTCGCCTGCAGCGCCCGCTGCAAAGCCGTTCACTGCCAATGAGGCCGCAAAACTTGCTTCGAACCTCCTCCGCGGAGCCATCGCGGACGATCTCAAGGACACCTCGACCGGCGCGATTTCCGACAACAGCAGTCTGCTCACCAAGTTTCACGGGCTCTACCTGCAGGACGATCGGGACCAGCGCATTGCTCTGAAACGCGCGGGCAAGGAGAAGGCCTTTTCCTTCATGCTTCGCGTGCGCCTTCCGGGAGGGCGCTGCACCCCGCAGCAGTGGCAGGTGCTCGACTCGCTGGCCGACCGGTTTGGCATCCAGTCGCTGCGCTTGACGACGCGCCAGACGTTTCAATTTCACGGCGTGCTGAAGGGCAATCTGAAGCCGTTGATCAAGGGACTGAATTCCGTGCTTCTGGATTCGATCGCTGCGTGCGGCGATGTGAACCGGAATGTGATGGCGCCACCCAATCCCGAGCGAAGCCCTGTGCAGCAGCAGGTGTACGAGCAGGCAAAGGCGTGGAGTGAGTACGTCCTTCCGAAGACCCGGGCCTATCATGAAATCTGGCTCGACGAGGAAAAGGTCGCGGGCGGAGAGCCGGAGGTGGAGCCGTTCTACGGAGCCACCTACCTGCCGCGCAAGTTCAAGACCGGGTTCGCCGTTCCGCCGTCAAACGACATCGACCTTTTCTCCCAGGACCTCGGATTCATTGCGATTGTCGAGAACGATCGCCTGGTCGGCTACAATGTGGCGATCGGCGGCGGTCAGGGAATGAGTCATGGCAATGTCGAAACGTATTCGCGCCTTGCGGACGTGGTGGGATTCATCACGCCTGACCAGGTCAATGCGATCGGCATCGCCGTGCTGACCACCCAGCGCGACCATGGCGACCGGACCAACCGCAAGCATGCGCGGTTGAAGTATACGATCGATGATCGTGGGCTCGACTGGTTCAAGGCAGAGATCGAGCGGCGGTCCGGCGTGACGCTCGCTCCGGCGCGCCCCTATCACTTCACGACCGTCCAGGATCCCTTCGGCTGGCATGCGTGCGATGATGGCACCTGGTTCTATGGCCTGCACATCCTCAGCGGGCGCATCAAGGATGCCCCGGGCTGGGAAATGAAGAAGGCGCTGCGCGAGATCGCCGGATTTCACACTGGAGATTTCAGACTGACGCCTTCACAGAACCTCACGATTTCAGGGGTCACCCCCGAGGCCAGGGCGCGCATCGAGGAAGTGCTCGCGCGGTACAATCTTGCCGCGGAGAACGCCCGCTCCGGCATCCGGCTGAACGCGCTCTCCTGTGTGGCGCTGCCCAGCTGCGGACTTGCGCTGGCGGAGAGCGAACGGGCACTGCCCGACCTGCTTGCGCGATTTGAGACGATTCTCGAGGAGGCGGGGCTCCGCGACGATGCCATCAGCCTCCGCATCACGGGCTGCCCGAACGGCTGCGCGCGACCGTACCTGGCCGAGATCGGATTTGTGGGCAAGGCCCCGGGAAAATATGCCATCTATCTCGGGGCCAAGTACGAGGGCACGCGCTTGAACCGCCTGTTTGCGGCGAGCCTGACGATTGATGATGCGTTGGCCCAACTGACACCGATCATCAAACGCTATGCGCTCGAGAGGGAAGCCGGCGAACGGTTTGGCGACTGGTGTGACCGGGTCATCCTGCCGAAGGACGCCACGTTCCACTCGGTCGGCACCAAGGTATAAAAGCGATTCGTCTGCGAAGGCCGCCCGGATTTGCGCCAGACCGAGAAATGCCCTTGCACTTTGCGGAGAGCCTCTTTGCTTCTGGAGCCTGCTTGGACTGGAGAGATGGCTGAGTGGTCGATAGCGGCGCTTTGCTAAAGCGTTGTACGTGTAACAGCGTACCGGGGGTTCGAATCCCCCTCTCTCCGCCATTTTTTCGAAGCTAGGGATCGTTCTGATTTTTGTATCAGAGCGATCATGCGGATGGCGGCTGATGCTGAATTGTGTGCTGAGCTTGCGGTTTAGGCGGGTGGGCGCATCCTTGTGACCTTCCGCCGATCCTGGCGGATTCGACATTCAACCCCCAAAAATTATGGCCAGCGTCTGCACGTACCTCAACTTTGCGCGCAATACCGAAGAGGCTTTCCTCTTCTACAAGTCGGTCTTTGGAACGGAATTTTCAGGTCCGATCATGCGCATGGGAAATGCACCCGCCTGTGGACCGGATCAGCCTCCGCTGGCGGAGGCTGACAAGAATCTCGTCATGCACGTCTGCCTGCCCATCCTCGGCGGACATTTGCTGATGGGCACGGATGCTTCGGAGTCCATGGGCTTCAAGCTCAATCAGGGCAACAATGTCTACATCGCCCTCGCGCCCGATACCCGCGCGGAGTCCGACCGCCTCTTCGCCGCACTGTCGGCGGGAGGGACGGTTGAAACGGCGATGCAGGACATGTTCTGGGGTGATTATTTTGGTTCGCTGCGCGACCGGTTTGGTGTGCAGTGGATGATCAATTGCTCGTCCAAGAAATAGAGTTGGAGCCGGGGCACGAATGTCCTGGACGGGTGCTCGCCTGGAACTGGCTGGTATCAAGGTCCCAGGAGACGCTGAAGCTCGGCTTCAAGCTTGTCACCGTGCGTCTCTGTTGTGACGAGACGTCCGTCCCGGCCGAGCAGGAACGTGGCGGGGATGCTGCGGATGTTGTATTTGAGCCCGAGCGGATTCTTTCCGGGGCCCTCATAGAACCAGTGTGGCCAATTGAGTTTTTCGTCTGAGATGAATTTCTCCAGCTTCGCACGATCGGGTGCTCGGTCGAACGAGATGCCGATGACTGCAAAGCCTCGGTCGCCCCATTTCGCGAGCGCGGCCTTCACATAGGGGAGTTCCTTGATGCACGGGACGCACCAGGTTGCCCAACAGTCGATCAACACGACTTTGCCGCGGTAATCCGCCAGGTCGACCTTCGTGCCGTCGGTTGCGGTGAAGGCCAGCTCCATGGGCGTGGATCGGATATGGTGGATTTCCAACTGACCCTGGCCATACTTGGCGAGGTCTTCGCTGTCACTCGCAGCCAGCTTCCTGAGGTACGCCTCCACGGCGCCTGGCTCCAATTTCTCGAGCCAGCGCACATACTCCTGTTCAAGAAAGGTCCGGTAGGCTGACGTCGGCACGCGTGCTGCAATGAGATCGATGCGCTTGCGCAGAGCGCCGAGGTCGGCATGACCCGTGTCGTCGACCTGGATTGCGATGTCGTTCTTGGCGCCGACCCACTGAAGGCCGGCCCAGACATTGTCGGGCCAGGCCTTTTGTTTGAGCGCATCAGCAATTGCACGGCGGAGATGCACCTGCCATTCGGGACGCAGAGCGGCGCTCCGGGGGTCTTCCGCAACCCAGCCTCCAAAGCTGGCGAGGTTGAAGAGGATTCCTCCCACGCGCCGTTCCTCCGGAAACTTTTCGAAGAACTCAAACGCCTTGCCGGTAACGAGCTCAAAATCCACACCGCTGCGCCCATCACCGCGGTTGCCCATGCCCCGGGCATGTTCGGACCAGATGGCGGTTGCGACGGGATCAAGCACCGGGCGAGCGTCCTGCGCAGACAGGACGCCACCGGTGAGGGCGGCAAGGAGGGCAAGAGCGATGGGTTTCATGGATTGAACGGGACGGGTGATGCCGAAGGAATTTTGCCCCTGGGAAAAAAGAAGTTACAGGTGTTTCTTGACTGCCAGCGTGATGTAGCGCTGACGGGGATCTTCGAAGCGACTGTAGGGGCTGTAGACGTCGGTGCGGAAAGCCGGCTCCTTGTTGAAGACGTTGCGCACACTTAGCGTCCACTTCGTTGAGTCAAACCAGCGCAGCCAGCCGCTCCTGCCGCGGGCGGCGGGAACATCGTACGAAACCTGCAGATCCCAAAGCGTGGCCGAGGGGATCTTCGCGCCATCGAGTCCCGTGGCAGTCGGGTAGACCACCGTGGGCGTCGTTGTCGGCGTGCTGTAGGAATCGATGTAGGTGACGGTGACTCCCGCAGTCCACCGGTTGCGCTCAAGGAAAACCGAACCATTGCCGCGCCATTCGAGCGGACTGCTGGCGGTGGTGCCCGTGGTACCCACGCGCTCAATGATCGGATTGACCGGAAGGATCTGGTCGCGGAACGAATCGGTCCACGTCAAGGCGGCCAGTGTCGTGAGCTTGGTGTTGGCAGCGATGTCGTGAGTGTAACGGAGTTTGGCATCGACACCCGAAGTCTTGGTGAAGCCCACGTTCACGGGGCGGTAGTCGATCGACTTCACTTCGCCAAGCCAGCCTTTGGCGATGTCATCTGCCGTCTGGGGGTTGCGGACGACGCGGCCGGGATAGGAATCCGGAGAGGCAAGAATTGCGGACGGCCCGGTTGGAATGAGGATCGCATCGATTTTCTCGATATTCCAGAAATCGACGGTGAGTGTGAGGCCTGACAAGACTCGGGGCGTGAGGATGACGCCGTAATTCCACGAGGACGACAGTTCGGGTCTGAGGTCAGGATTGCCGCCGGAAATTTCTTCGTGGACATAATTGTAGAGAAGGTTTCCGCGTGCCGGATCGGTGAAGGGGGTGATCGCCGCCGGGTTGATGCGCGGATTCTCGTAGTTTGATTGGTCGGGCGGGAAGAATCCCTCGGCATAGGATACGCGGAAGGCAACGTCCTTGACCGGGGCGACACGCAGCCCGACGACGGGACTCGTCGCGGCCGTGGAGTCGTCGGTGTTTTCCCAGCGAATGGCAGCGTTGAGTTCTGCCGACTCAATCGGAAGGGGGCGCCACTGCGGGCTGATGAGCGGGATCACGCTTTCGAGAAAGACGGATTCGGTACGGCGACTCTGGCTGGCTGTGGTGTTGCTCGGTCCGATGATGCCGGTGGGAATGGCCTGACGGATTGCCTCGCTCACATTGACCGTGGAATTCGTGCGGTACTTGCCCCAGATGACCTCGGCGCCAGGAGAGACAACGAATTTCCCGGCAGGGAGATCGAACACCTCGCCGACCGCGCGCAGGTTGACCTGTGAAAGCCAGTTATAGTACGTGTAGTCGCGGCGGTATTCGAGGTATTGCGCCATCACGTCGCCTTTTGGATAAGTCCGGTGGTCTGCGAGCGGATTATAGTGCGTGCGACGCTGGGCCTGGTTCAGTGTGCCGACCGCGGTGCTGGAGACAAAGGTGTTGAGGTTCTGGTTGGTATTGATGCCCGTCGAGTGGCTGCGGCCGTATTCACCCGTACCATCAAGCGACCACTCCCAACGGTCGCTGAAACGTCCCTTGAAACCGAGCAGCGCTCGTGCGCCCTGGCGTTCCTGGAAGAGCGACGGATCGGGCAGGTCGACCGGATCGTAGTAGACGAGGATCGGTACGCCGACGAACCCAGGGGTCACGTTGGTGCGGAACGGATTCAAGGGGTCGGTCGCCGAGAGGCTCATCGACGACAGATTCATCGGAAAGGTTATATCCGATCGGAAATAGGTCACGCCGGCCTCGGCATACATCGAAAGCCTGTCCTTCTTGAACTCGTGTTCCAGCTGCGAAGTAAAGCTGTAGCGGTCTTCGGGACGGTAAATGATCGAACGGTTGTAGCGGTCTCCGAGATTGGCCCGGCCAGCGCTGGCTACAAATGACGAAGGGGTGAGCGCGGTTCCGTCCTGATTGCTCGGGATCCCCGCATAACGAACGCCCGTCGCTCCCGGAATCGGCAGCGTGCCGGTGGCGGAGTTGACCAATATTGTGCCGGGCATGCCGTTGAAGGACTGGAGAATGTATTGTTCGTAAGCTGAACGGCCGCTGACCAGCGATGTCGTGTTCGCGGGATAACGGGCCAGGAGATTATCGAGAAAGTTGCGGTCGCTGTTGTAGAGCGGAGAACTATGCTGATAGTCGACGGTGAAGGAGAACTGCGTCTTGCCTCCGTTGAAGGTGCGCCCCTCGAAGTAAGTGGCCTGGTAGCGTTCCGCACCGCCGTCGGTGCTCGTGCCGCCACTGATCGTGAGATCGCGGCCGGTGTAGTCGCGACGCAGAATGATGTTGATCGCACCTCCGATGGCGCCGCCTCCGTAGATCGCGGAGGCTGAGGAAGGCAGGATTTCGATGCGCTCGATGGCGGCGACCGGGATGCGGTTCAGGTCGGGACCTGCGGTGAGATTGCCTCGCTGCAAGCGACGACCATTGAGAAGGATTGTGGTTTGCAGCGACGAGAAGCCGCGGAGCTTCACTTCGGAATTCTGGTAGGTTGCGCCACCGGCGAAAGCGGGATTCAAGGCCGAGCCCTGAAGCGATTGACTGCCGTAGTCACTTGTCTGACTGACAACGCGGAAAAGTTCTTCCATCGACGTGACTCCAAGCCGGTCGATATCGGTGCGACTGATGACGTCATAGGCCAAGGCCCCAGCCTCGTCGGTGCGCAGAATGGTCTGATTTGCAAGACCAACGATGCGACTGCCGAGCACCTCGAATTTTTCCAGTTCGACGGCGCCGGACTCACTTCTTGTTGTCCTTCCCGGGTGGCCGTTCGCCTCGACCGCCACCCGCTGGCCGTTTGGGTCTGCCTCCCTCCGGATTGCCAATGCGCCCGTCCTGTCGTCCTGCATGACGATCAAGCCGGTGCCGGCGAGCATTTGCTCGAGGGCTGCCAGTGTCCCGAATTCCCCCTTGACGGCCTGGGTGCGCACGCCGCGCACGGTTTCGGCTGCAAACAGGGTTTCGCGGCCGGAAGTTTCCGAGAAGCGCTTGAGCATCCGGGCGGCGTCACCGGAAGGCAAGTCGTAGGCTTTCTTGGCTTCTGTAGCCGCAAGGGCGGGCAGGATGAGCAGCGCGCCGAGGGCTGCGCTGCGGAGGAGGTTACGAAGCAGGGATGTGAGCATGGTGTATGACCGGTGTGCAGCTATGTAGACGAGCCGGACCGGGAAAACCGTAACGACCCCGCGAAATTCCTGGTGCGGATGGTCAGCGGCCTTGGCGCAGCTCGGTGCGA
>CAUJJL010000059.1 GCA_963205455.1 Verrucomicrobiota bacterium | reverse complement strand
TGCGTGTCGGCGGGAGGATGTGCGAATCCACGCAGCAATCCGAACGCGAGCAAGAAAGGGATGAGATGGAGTTTCATGGCAGTTGGCTTGCGGGGCCTATCTTGGAATTGTCGGAGAATTACGAAAGCACCATGTCTGCATCGGGATCAAGGCTCATGCCCGGTTTCGATTGAATGCGAATAGTCTACCTGTTGGAGTGGGTGGCTTGTTCTGTCTTCAGGGACACCTGCCCACGCACCCTCCGCTCCGAACCATGCCCGAACTTTCCCACGAGACGATTCAGCGTGCCCTTGCCAATCAGCCGCTCTTTGAGGCGAAAACCTGGCAGTTGTCGCCCATGGCATGGAAGCTGACTCCCGAGGAGGCAAGCCAGTTGGAAGAGATTGGAGCTGCGTGTCTGGAATATCATCAGGCGCTTGAGACGCTCTATCTTCGTTCTGCGTCGGGAAAGAATCTCCTTCGAAACAAGCCGCTGCTCGCGCCCTGGGTGGCGGAATACCTCGATCGGGGGAAACCCGAGGCTCTTGTCGCTCACGGGAGGGATCCCCGGAATCGCGGCGCGTTTCCGACAGTGTTGCGTCCGGATCTACTGTTGACGGATGAGGGGTTTGTGATGACCGAACTGGATTCGGTCCCGGGGGGCATTGGTCTCACGGCTTTTCTCAACCGACTGTATGCCCATGGCAGTCCGGCGGGCGTTCCGAGCAACGCTCCCACGGAATCGGGCATCCTGGGCGGGAATGACTCGATGGTGAGCAACTTTCATGCGTCGCTCGCATCCCTCCGCACAGAGGTGAGGAATCCTCTGATTGCCCTTGTGGTATCCGACGAGGCTGGAACCTATCGCCCTGAAATGGAGTGGCTCGCGCACCAGTTGCAGTTGCAGGGCAAGCGGGTATTCTGTCTCGATCCGGATGACATTTTCCCGTTGGGGACAACGCTGTGTTTTGATGTCGAGGGCAACCCCGAGAAGATCGACGTCATTTATCGTTTTTTCGAACTCTTCGATCTCGAAAACATTCGCACATCAAAGTACATTCTGGAGGCGTGGACAGCCGGGGAGGTTGCCATTGCCCCGCCGATGCGTGCCTTCCAGGAGGAGAAGCTGTCGTTTGCGCTTTTTCATCATCACCGGCTGGCCGATTTTTGGACCGAGAACCTCAGCGGACGCACGTTAAAACTCCTTCGCAAAATCATTCCCGGGACCTGGGTGATGGATGACGTGACCCTTCCGCCGGGGGCAGTGCTGGAGGGGCCGAAGGTGGGCGGCAGGGCATTGACGGACTGGCGTCAGCTTGCAGGTGCTTCGCAAAAGGAGCGCGATTTGATACTCAAGATCTCGGGTTATCATGAAACGGCCTGGGGGGCGCGGAGCGTGATCCTTGGCAGCGACTGCTCGCGGGAGGAATGGCAGGCGGGTCTGGATATCGCCATGGCGGATGCCCCTGCCCATCTCCACATTCTGCAGGAGTATCGAAAGCCGCGACGAGCGCAGCATCCGCTGTATTCGAATGAACCCGGGCACCCCGTGATCGAATCCTCCGGCCGACTCCGCCTGTGTCCCTATTATTTTGTCGTCGACGGCGTGCCGAAGTTGAGCGGCGCGCTCGCAACCTTCTGTCCCCCAGACAAGAAGATCATCCATGGGATGCAGGATGCGGCGCTCCTTCCGTCAGGAATTTAGGTTGCCGGGGCCGTAACCGGCCCGCTTAGATGATCCCTTCATACGTCCATGAAGCGCACCCATCACTGTGCCCAGCTCACCTCTGCCGATCTTGGATCGACCGCATCCCTGCTCGGCTGGGTGGATTCCGTTCGTGACCACGGCGGGATCCTGTTTATCGACCTGCGCGACCGCAAGGGAGTCACCCAGGTCAGGTTCGATCCGCACGTGAATCCCGCGTTGGGCGCACAAGCCGCCCATTTGAAACCCGAATCGGTGATCGGTGTCACGGGCACGGTTGCCGCACGCCCGGAAGGAACGGTGAATGCGACGCTTCCGACCGGTGAGATTGAATTGGCCGGATCGGAACTCACGATCCACAACGTCTCCGAGACACCGCCGTTTCCCCTTGATGACGCGGGGGGCGACAAGGTGAACGAGGACCTGAGGCTGACCTACCGGTATCTCGACCTGAGGCGCCCGAAGATGCGCAAGAACCTCCAGGTGCGTCATCGTGCGACGAAGGCGATCCGGGATTATTTTGACAGCCAGGAGTTCATCGAGGTGGAGACACCGGCCTTGTTCAAGAGCACGCCGGAGGGAGCGCGCGAATATCTGGTGCCGTCACGCATCCATCCCGGACAATTCTACGCGCTGTCGCAGTCCCCCCAGCAGTTCAAGCAGATCCTCATGGTGGCGGGTGTTGAGCGGTATTTCCAGATTGCCCGGTGTTTCCGCGACGAGGATCTGCGCGCCGACCGGCAGATGGAATTCACTCAGGTGGACGTGGAGGCTTCGTTCATCACGCGCGAGGGCATTTATGCTCTCTTTGAAGGCATGTTGAAGAAGGTGTGGAAGGATGTGCTGGATCATGATCTGCCCACGCCCTTTCCACGGATGGCCTTCGTCGACGCGATGAACCGCTACGGCGTCGACAAGCCCGATGTGCGGTTCGCGCTCGAACTCGTCGATTTTACCGAGACGTTCAGGAATTCCGCGTTCAAGGTTTTCCAGGCCACGGTGGCCGGCGGCGGCACGATCAAGGCCGTCAATGCAAAGGGACTGGCCGACGTGACGCAGGGCGAACTCAAGAATCTCGAGGACGTCGCAAAGTCGCTCGGGGCGAAAGGCCTTGCCTTCATCAAGGTCGAGGGCGGCGAGTGGAAGTCGCCCATCGTGAAGTTTTTCTCCGATGCTGAACGGGCGGAGCTGACGCGGCGACTTTCGATCGAGGATGGCGACATCGTCTTTTTCGCAGCCGCGGAGTGGGAAAAGGCGTGCGCTATCCTTGGACGCATCCGTCTGGATGCGGCTGCGCTTCTTCAGAAGCGGGGAAAACTGACGCTGCGGCCGGATGATTGGCGCTTCCTTTGGGTGATTGATTTTCCCCTCATGAGCTACGACGAGGAGCAGAAACGCTACCTTGCCACGCATCATCCCTTCACGGCTCCCGTGGTTGAGGATACGGCCCTGCTCGACAGCGACCCCAAGCGGGTGCGCGGGCAGCACTATGATGTCGTGCTCAATGGCATGGAACTTGGCGGTGGATCGATCCGCATCCATCAGCCGGCGCTGCAGAAGAAGGTTTTTGAGGACGTGCTGAAGATCCCCGCGGATGTTGTTGAAAGCCGGTTTGGATACATGCTCAAGGCGTTCACCTACGGCGCTCCTCCGCATGGTGGCATTGCCTTCGGCCTCGACCGCATGGTGGCGCTGCTCTGCGGTACGACGAGCATCCGTGATGTCATCGCTTTCCCAAAGACTCAGAAGGGTCAGGATCTCATGGCGCAGAGTCCGACTCCCGTTACGCAGAAGCAGCTTCAGGAGCTCCACATCCAAACCGTGCTGCCCGAGTAAGGAACGCTTGCGCTTGCCGCATTCGGACTTACCCTTCTCCCAACCCAAATTACTCTCCCAATCGCATGAAGCTCATCATCGCCATCATCAAGCCTTTCAAACTCGAGGAAGTTAAGACTGCGTTGTCCGAGATCGGCATCGAAGGCATGACCGTCAGCGAGGTAAAGGGATTTGGCCGACAGAAAGGCCACACGGAGATTTATCGCGGCAGCGAGTACACGGTTGATTTTCTCCCCAAGGTGAAGATCGAGATTGTCGTGACCGACGACGTTGCGGACAAGGCAGTCAATACAATCGTGAAGGCGGCCAAGACCGGAAAGATCGGCGACGGTAAGGTGTTTGTGGTTGCGCTCGAGGAGGCGGTACGCATCCGCACCGATGAGCGCGGCGATGCGGCGGTCTGAGTCCGCCGAGACCAGGCTGAGGCCCCGGTCCGTGCCAGGGCCTCGGATCGTTACAGATCGAAAGAGGCAGACAGAATGAACTGCCGCGGGTCGATAATGCGGTAGGTGGAAGGCCTTCCATCGAAGAACGCCCCCGTGGTCAGCAGGCCACCCCCGCTTTCACCCACGTTCTTTACGTTGAGCTGGAACCGGGCGCGCACCTTGTCGCTGAACATCTTTGTGTTATAGGCGACAAACAGATCGACGTAGGTTTCGGCTTTCGAGTAGATCGGCCGGTTGGGATCGAGTTGCAGGATCTTGTTTGCAGCGAGCCGGAGGTCCATTCCATCCGTATACCCGAGGCCATAGAATCCGATGGATCCCTTGCTTGCGTAGCGCATCGATCCGCCGACGCTCATGTTCTTGAGGATGCGGTGCTCACTGATTCCGGCCAGATTGTACTTTGTGCTGATCCTGGCCGAGTATTCGCGGATCTGGGGGCGGGGACGACCGATCAGCGCGCGGAACACGGCCATCGGCGCATCAACATTCGAGGCGAAGTTCGTCGCTGCGGAGTTGGTGGCGTTATAGCCGGCAACCGTGCTGAATGGCGTGCCCAGAATATTCCACCAGAGCAGGTGGCCGGTCGTTCCCGTCGGAATGCTGCTCGCTGCGATGGGTGTGGTCACACCGTTGATGGTCTGGGTGGTTTGGGTGAATCGAGGATCCTCGAGGCTGGTCCAGATGGGCATGCGTGCCGCAATGTAGTCGTCCACGGCAGAACCGACTGCCGTATTGATCGCTTCGGTCTTGGTGACCGATGTGCTCACGGTCCAATACCGGGTGGGGTTGTAGTTGATTTCCAACTCATGGCCCTTGGAGCGGGAATCCATGACAGCGGCATAGGTGTTATTGGCGGCGATCGCCTGCAGGCCGTTGTACTGCTCGATGGGCATCTTGATGGCTGCGGCGATCTGCTCGTTGGTGGCGGTCCCGCCGGTGCCCAGTCCGTTCAGCCACGCGGTGGCCTGTGTTCTCAGATTCCAGGCATCGTTTGCGATGAACCCCTCGTAGCGCAGGATGCGCTGGGCCATTGTGCTGATGTCGCCATTGCGCAGGTTGAGCTGCCTGGTGTCGAAGTTGGTGTAGCGAACGGAAAGTTTGCCATCCAGCATGGTCATCCAGAATCCGATGTCCTTGCTGGTGCCGGTCTGGTTGGGCAGCCGCTTGAGAAACAGGTCGTAGGCAGGCCCCTGTGCGATGAAGTTGTCCGCCTTGTTGTAGGTGAGACTGAGGCTGGTAACCGCCTCCGCCAGGAATCGTTTGATTCCGCTTCCGCCGTCGACCTCCGATCTGAGAAAACGCAGATCCCGGAATGGCCGGGCGACAATCGATGTGCTCTTCGTCTTGCCTTCAGCGGCGCGCCAATCCTTTTCCCATTGGTTGGAGGCAGCAAAATCGTAGGACCGAAGATCCGAGGTCAGGGTGGCCAACGGGGCATTGCGATCGTAGACCTTGTCCTGACGCAGGCCGAAGGTGCCGATCAGGCGACCTCCAAGAAACGTGCTCTGAAGCACGCCGCCCATGGTCTTGATCACCGTATTGACGCTGGAGCCGCCGCCACCTCCATCCGGGCTCGGGGTAAAGGCAATCGCCGACACATCCTTGATCATCGCGCCTGCGGAAGGTCCCCAGACGTAGGGAACGCTGACACCTTCAGGAAAATAGCTCGGGGCGTATTCTATTCCGCCACCGGGAGTGCTGCCCACGTAGTACTGTTCGTTGACCCGCGCATAATTTCCGGGCGCTATCGGGTAGATCAGACTGACGTTGCTTTGAGTGCGATTGCCCAGCGGTGTGTTGAGGGCCGCATATTTTTGCTGCCAGGCCTTGTCGAGGCCCACAGCGGAATGCCGGTAGGTGTATTGGCGGTTCTGCTGATCCTTGTATTCATAGTAGCCAAGGATCTGCTGGGTGCCGAGCCATCTGCTGAACCCCTTGTCTCTGGAGAAATCGAGGCGGTAAACCGTCTGGGCCCGGGCGGTGTCCCAGAGCCAGGGCTTGTCGCGCAGGAAAGGCTCGCTGCTGCGAAGATAGGGTCGGCCGAAATAGGGATTGGGAGTTCCATCCAGATTGACCATGTTGACGTCGACCTGGAGCTGGCCGACGTTGCTGTTCACGCTGGCGGGGCCCATGGGCTGGTTCTCCAAGCGCTTGGCGTCCTCGCGCATGACGGTGATCTGCGCCGCCAGCGTTTGTTTGGGCGTATTGATAATGATCTGGTCGAGCTGAGCGAGGAAGGTGTCGACATCATCCCAGGCCTTGCTGTTGCCCGCCAGGTTGATCTCGGTCCAGTCGTAGATGGACTGATCGGAGATGGGTTGGGCCACGGAATTGTAGAGGGGCTGCTGCGTTGCCGTATAGGTCTCTGAAGGCCCGGTGGTCAGCAGACCTATCCCCGACGCAGCGGCACCATAGGGATCTGATGTCGCCAGTGCGCCAGAGGTGTAGCGTGCCATGGTCCAGTAGGGGGTTTCGCCGGGAGCACCGATCAGGAAGGGCGAACGACTCTCCGCACCACCCGTGAAGAAGGTCGTCGGTGCAGCCGTATAGGGCGTGGTGGAGCCGAGGACGTTGCCATTCCCGTAGACCTGACCATTGGCGAGCGTGACAAGCCGCGTGACCGGGTTCCAGCCGGGTCTGCCTGCCCTGATCCAGTCGGTGTAGTAGTCGCGCGGGGTCGTGAAATTGGGTCGCACGGCGTTGTTCCTGTAATTGTACCAGGATACGGCCAGCGTCGTGTTCTTCATCGGCTGCAGTTTGAGCTGCGCGCTGATGCGACGTGCATTCTCAGCGGCGGGTTTGCGGATGAATCCCGTGTGCTGGTAGGTGTAGCTGGCGCGCACGGCGATCTTGTCGTTTATCCTTCGATTCACATCGAGTGATCCACGCCAGCCTCCATAGCTGTCGGCCCGCATCTCAACCTTGGTGAAGTCGCGGGTCAGATTGGCGGTGGCAGGCACCTGGTTGACGGTGCCCGAGGCATTGCCCAGACCGAAGATGTTGGCGTTCGGACCGCGACTGAGTTCGAGCGAATCCATCCAGAGCGGATCCACGGGCACGCGGCCTGTGGTTGCGATATTGTTGAACGCGATATTGGCGTTGCCGATGCCGCGGACGCGGTTGGCGTTGTTAGGGTTCAAGCTCACCTGGTCCACCACTGCACCCGTGCGGTCCGTCTCGAAAAGGGAATACGAGTTTGTGCCTTCGGTGCTCGCCATGTAGTCAAACATGTCGTTGATGTCGAGCATGGCGAAGTCGGTCATCTGCTCCTTCGTCATCACCGTGATCGACTGCGCCAGATCCTCGATATTGGAGTTCAGGCGGGTGCCGGACATCGTGTTGGAGGAGAAGTAACCGCGCTCGTTCGAGACGACCGTGAACGGCGAGAGTTCCACCGTGTCGCCGGTGGTCCTTGTTGAGGCTTCGACCGGCACTCTTTGCTCATCACGCGGATCGGCAGGGCGGGCAGAGTTCTGCTGGACCGTCTGCCCGTGGGATACGGCTGCGAGAACAGCGGATAGGGCAATGGCCGAAAGGCGTTGTGAGCGGACACGGGTGGACCCGATGTGGTATTTCATCTGATGGGAGGTTGTTTGGGGCTCTACTGACTTGGTGTGGGACGAAACAATGGGGCTGTCGTTCTCAAGTCATACGGCCTCGCAAATCCGTTCGAAACGATGCCTGGGCAGGTGTCATCGCGATCGGGTGCGCGGGGCAACGGGTATGCCTGGATGGGTCATGCTACCAGCGGGGAAACGCGCGTGCATGTCATCAAAATTCATGACACGCTTCTTTCCGGCCTTTCACCCCGACTCTAAATTGAGGTAAGTAGCAGTTTCGCCCCGTGCCGTTGCGCATCAGCCATCTCCACCCTGTCTTGTGCTTTCTGGTTCCATTCCTGGGAGTCGTTTCCCTGTGCACGGGCAAGGACACCTGGGCGGGCCAGTTTGCCTTGCGCGAGTGGCACGTCCAGGACGGCCTTCCCAGTGAGGACGTCACCCGGGTATTCCAGGACCGGGCCGGTTTTCTGTGGTTGGCAACCTCCCGAGGACTGGCGCGCTTCGATGGCGTACATTTCGAAAACTACGGGCCGGCCCTTCGGCAATCGGGCAGCTCCGCAAATATCCGTGCCATGGCCGAAGTGCCTGGCATTTGGCTAATTGTGGCACCCGTCTCGGGTGGCACCAAGGTATTCAAGGATGGGAGCTTTCAGGCGTTTTCTCTCGCCGCCGGAAGGGTAGTCAATGCGATGTTTGCACCTTCAGATGGCTCGCTTTGGGCCAGTTGCGATGATCAGTCACTGTTCCGCTGGCAGGCGGGGCGCGTCGAGGAATTCCGCCCCAATGAAGGCAGTCCGCACCGGTTGGTTGCCCACTTCGCATCGGACGCGGCTGGCCGGATCTGGGTGGCTGGCGGTACGATGATCGGGCGCTATGAGGCCGGCCGGTTTCAGACGATCAACAATGAGTTCAAAGGGACAGAATTCCGGGTTGCGCAAAGCCGGGAAGGTGGACCGTGGGTCCTGACAGTCGACCGCCTGCTGAAAGCTGGCCCGGAAGGCTTTCGGGAGGAACTCAAAACCATCCCTGCACTTGTTGGGGCGCACTACGTGAGTGCGATGTACGAGGACCGGCGTGGCACGCTTTGGATCGGTACCCGCTCGCAGGGGCTCTATGCGTTTGTCGATGGACAATTGCAGTCAATTCAAACCTCGGGTGAAGCCATTGCCGGTATCTACGAGGACACTGAGGGAAGCCTGTGGGTGGCAATCAATGGCGGAGGCCTGAATCGGCTCCGGGTCCGAGAATTTCGGATCTATGACCGCTCCGTCGGTCTAGGCGATAACTTTAGTTTCACGATCAGCGAAGATGCAGAAGGTGTCATGTGGTTCGGCAACCGCGACGGCGGAGCGGCCCGCCTGCACAACGGGAAAATCGATACGTTCACCTTCTGGCCTGGACTTCCTCAGATCGGCGTCACCTCAGTGATACCAGATGGTCGCGGCCGGATCTGGGCCACCACGGGCAACGGTGTTTTCAAGATTGATCCTGCGCATGCTGATCGTGTGGAGCGAATCAAAGCCATACCGTCCAAGCCTGCCATCAGCGTCGCGTTTGTTGCGGGGAACAGTGACTATTGGATCGGGATCAACCCCGACCGCGTGGGGCGGTTTCGCGACGGGCGGCTTGAAACGTTTGGTGCCGCCGAAGGGTTCGAGGGCAAGGCCCCCCGTGCCTTTGCCGAGGATGCGGAGGGTGGCATTCTCATTGGAACCGCTGACGGACGGCTCGTGCGTTTTGATGGCCGTAGCTTCGCAAACATACCGCTGAGTGTGAAGGAGGATGCCGACGCGCCGATTCAGGACATTTATCACGAGCGTGACACCGGTCTTACCTGGTTGGCCACATCGGGAAACGGGATCTATGTCCTTGGTGAGAACCGATTCCGTCAGATCATGCCGACCGACGGGTTGATTGATTCAAACATCACCGCCATCCTGCCTGACGACCATGGCTACCTTTGGTTCGGATCTGCAGTCGGCATTTTCAGCCTGCGAAGGCAGGAGCTTGAGGATTTGATTGGGAACCGGATCTCCCGCCTTCATCCGGTCATCCTGGGTCGGGATGACGGCGTGCAGCGACTATCCTGCCTCGGCCTCTACAAGCCTGCGGTGTGGAAGGGACGCGATGGCCGACTCTGGTTTGCCACGCGCAAGGGTGTGGTGAATTTCGATCCGGCAAAGGCCATTTCCGACACCTCGTCGCCGCCAGCTTTTGTGACGTCGGTGAAGTGCGACGACGAGCCGTGCCCGCTATCCAACCGGATCGTGCTCGATGCCCGCACTCGAAAGCTCGAACTCCGCCTGGCGGTGCTTTGCCTTTCCACCCCTGATCGTGTGCAGGTTAACTACCGCTTGGAAGGATTCGACAGCCAATGGATAGCGGCCGGACCGGATCGGCTGGCGATCTATCCGCGGCTGCCGCCCGGCGACTACCGCCTCCGCACGCGTTCCAGTCTGGGTAATGGCGTGTGGAACGAAACCGAATCTGCCCTGCTGCTTACGGTCCCTCCTCTCTGGTGGCAGTCAGTCTGGTTCCAGTTTACCGCCGTGGCCGTGCTAGTCCTTTGCGTGGTCCTTGTTGTGCGCGCCGTCTCCCACCGCCGCCTTCGCCTCCGGTTGGAACGCCTCGAACGCGAGACCGCCATTGAGCGGGAGCGCACACGAATCGCCCGTAACATCCACGATGACCTAGGGGCGAGCCTCACGCGCATCAGCTTGCTCACGCAGACCGCTGGTCGCGATGGGCGCTCTCACGAGACCTCCCAACTTGCTCAGATCTACGAGACCGTCCGACAGATTACGCGCTCGATGGACGAGATCGTATGGGCGGTGAACCCAAAGAATGACCATCTGGAGAGCCTGGTTAATTATCTCGTGAGTTATGCCCAGGGCTTTCTGCGCGTCGCGGGCATTCGCTGCCGACTCGACCTGCCCGAGCAACTGCCGACGTGCAGCCTTACGAGCCAGGTGAGACACAACCTCTACCTCTGCCAGAAGGAGGCGTTGAACAACATCGTCAAGCACTCGGGCGCGGACGAAGTGACCATTTCGATGCGCGTTGTCGCGGATGCCTTCACCTTCACGATCTCGGACAGCGGTCCGAACGGAAAGAGGATCGCCGGCGCTGACTCCAGGGAACTGCGAGTGGTGTCTGGTCAGGGCCTTGCGAACATTGCCCAGCGTGTCTCCGAGTTGAACGGAGTTTACGAGTTTGAGCCGCCTGCAGAGGGACGCGGAGCCCGACTGAGCATCACAATCCATCTCGGTGTCCAGACAGCCGTTTTGACCAGGAGACCGTCAATCTTTTTCAGGAGATCCACGTCATGAGCATTCGCCTCTCCATCGTCGAGGATGACGAACCTACGCGTCGCATTCTCGCGGACGTTGTCCGCAGTGCACCTGATCTCGAGTTGCTCAGCGACTACGGTGAAACATCTCACGCAATTGAATTCCTCCCGCGCGATAAACCCGATGTGGTTCTGATGGACATCAATCTCAGGGGATCGACTGGCGTTGAACTCGTGCGCCATCTCAAGCCTCTGATGCCAGGCGCGCAGTTCCTGATGTTCACAGTCTATGAGGATTCCGACCACATCTTTGCGGCACTCGCGGCAGGAGCAACAGGTTACCTGCTCAAGGACGCAAGTCGCGAAGATCTCCTCGCAGCCATCCATCAGATCGCCTCCGGCGGCTCGCCCATGAGCAGCAGCATTGCGCGTCGTGTGGTGTCTTCTTTCGCAGAAGTGCCGAAGCCGGCGCCGGGCGTTGATGAACTGTCCCCGCGCGAGCAGTCGGTGCTATCGCTTCTGACCAAGGGCTACCTCTACAAGGAGATCGCCGAGCAACTCGGCATCAGTGGGCCGACGGTGAACACGTATATCCGGCGCATCTACGAGAAGCTGCAGGTGCATTCGCGGTCACAGGCCATCGCGAAGTACCTGAAGCAGTCGGTTTGAGCAGTTGCGGGGAGCATGCGTGCAGTCGTGACCGATACGGCAATGGTCACGAAAGCCTGGATGCTGCATTGCGAATGATCCGTTGGTAGGCAGTGAGGCCCGGATCCTCGGCCGTGTCGCAGAGAGTCTCGAGCACGAGTTTCATCGCCGCGTCATGTGCACCCTGCTTGTGGAGCGTGAGGGCCAGGAAGACATTGAATTCCGGGTTGTCCGCGAACTGACGCTGTCCCAGGCGCAGCACTTCAGCGGAACGCTCCAATTGACCGAGCACACGCAGTGTCGAGCCAAATCCGATCAGTGCACCCGATAGCTCGTTCGGCGGTAATCCGAGGGCTACCGCTTTTTCGTAGCAGGGCAGCGCCTCGTCCGAGCGACCCATGCTGTCGAGCGTCCACGCAAGCTGGTACTGAATCTCGGCGACGTTGGGATGTCGGAGATCGAGCTCACGCAGTTGGGACAGGATTCCGGCAACCTGTCCGCCGTGACGGGCGCCGACGATGGCGTTCAATTCATCGCGCCAGGATGTCATGGTGCTCGGAGTGGTAGCTCAGCGATCGAGAGCCAGAGCGGAAGCATCGCTGACTGCGAGGGTGGGGCAGTATTGCCTGTTCGCAGTGACGCTCATTTCTTCTTTTC
>CAUJJL010000058.1 GCA_963205455.1 Verrucomicrobiota bacterium | reverse complement strand
CGCTCCACGCAGCAAAAACACCGACGGGGAAAGGCCGCGAATTTTACGAGCTTCGCTGCTATCGCCTCTCCCAGGGTACCCGTCTGAAGGCCGATACCGATCCGACACTGCTCGATCGTTATCTCGAACAAGCGATGCTGCCCGCACTCGAACGCTGGGGTATTCGCAACGTCGGTGTCTTCACCGAACTCGACGTGGACAAGCAGGCCGTCACATCCAAACCCAAGCCGGGCTCCCCCGTCTGGGTTCTGATTCCGCACGCAACGCTCGATTCCTTCGTGCGTGTGGCGGCGACATTGAATACCGATCCCGCTGTGCAGAAGGCCGGAACTCGTTACCTTGAGACAGCAAAGGCGACCCCCGCGTTTGAGCGGATAGACAGTTGGCTGTTGTTTGCCCTCAAGAGCATGCCCCGACTTGAGCTTCCGTCGTTTTCGCGAAGCCGCACACCCACACGCGTGTTTGAACTGCGTGACTACGAGAGTCACAGCGAACTCAAGGCCCTCAACAAGATGGCGATGTTCGATGACGGTGAAACCGACCTCATGCGCGACCTGAACATGTCGCCTGTTTTTTTCGGCCAGGCGCTCGCCGGCCCGGACCTTCCCCACCTGCGTTACCTGACCGGAGCCGCGGATCTCGCGTCCCACCTCGCCCACTGGAAAGCCTTCGGCTCCGATCCGCGCTGGGACAAATTGAAGCGCATGCCCCAATACGCCGACAACACGTCGCGCATCACCTCACGGTTTGTCGCTCCAAAGCCCTACTCCCAGATCTGAAGGAAACATCAGTGACTCCCGGAGGCTGAACGCGCGGACGATAGCCGTGAATCGCAAACCGTGAAGGTAACGCTTCAAACCATAGCGATTGTCGCCTGCCTTGCACTCACCGGGCCAAATCGCTTGATCTCGGCTGAGGGCACGATCACGGCATATTCGACTCCATCAGCCGTGCTCGGTCATGATATCGACTATCTCGTGTACCGACCCCCGGACTGCGTGGAAGACGGGTCGGTTCGATATCCGGTCCTTTACCTGCTGCACGGTCGGGGCGACAAGATGGGGGCATGGACAGGAATCAAGGCCGATCTCGACAAACTGATCCTCGTCGGGAAAATTCCGCCCGTAGTTGCCGTGATGCCCGATGCTCCCTCAAGTCGACGCGCGGGCTATTATGTCGATTCATCGTTTCGCGGCAACGGCGGTCTTCCCGCGGGCGAAGCCGTGGAGCAGGCCTTTGTGCAGGACCTGGTCACTCACATCGATGCCACGCTGCCAACCCGTGCTGAACGCGGCGGCAGGTGCATTGCCGGCTATTCGATGGGAGGCTATGGCGCCGTGCGCTACGCGCTCGCTCACCCGGAAACGTTTGGCGCAGCAATCATTCTGAGCCCGGCAGTCTACGTGCCACTGCCTCCAGGGGATTCGAGCACCAGGGAGTTCGGCGCGTTCGGCAGCGGTGACGAACCGTTTGTGGACGGAATTTACCTCGCCAAGAACTACCCCGCACTCCTGCCATCCTTTGCAACCAAAAGGCTGCCATTGACAGCATTCATCGGCACCGGAGACGACGAATTTGCCTCACCAGAATCGGGCTCAGCGATCCACGACATCGATTACGAAGCGCACACGCTCTACAGTCGCCTTCGCAGGATTCCAGGGATCAAAGTCCAACTCCGTGTAGTCGACGGCGGCCACAACTGGAACACCTGGCGACCACTTTTCAGCGAGGGTGTGGCGCATGTTTTCAGGCGCCTGGAGCCGCCTTCGGCTTCGCGTTGAAAATCGTGAGGCCACGAAGGGAATCCGCTGCCGGGGCGGGAAAAAGGAAGCTCGCCGCCCAGCCCACCACGATGGAGATCAGGATCGAAATTCCAAGGTAGAGGAACGGATGAACCAGATGATGCCACCAGATCACGAAGGTGGCAACGAAACTGACTGCCATGCCGATCAGCACCCCCTGCCAGTTTGCACGGCGCGTAAACATTCCCAGCGTGTAGGCACCACCAAAAGATCCGCCAAACAGCCCGGCAAACTCGATCGCGATGTCGAGAAACGAACTGATGTTGAATCTCGAGAGAAGGATCGCACAGCCGATGCCCACGCCGCCGGCAATCACGATCACCCACTCCGCAACGCGGATGCTGGTCGCGGGATTGGGGTTCTTCGCAAGCTTCTCGTAGAAGTCCACGGAAACAAGCGTCGAGACGCTGTTCAGGATGCTCGAAAGCGTGCCCATCGCCGCGGAGAAGAGTCCGGCAAGCACGAGGCCGGTGACGCCCGCAGGGAGTTCGGCAGCCACAAAAAGCGGCAGCGTGGCATCGTGAGGAAGCAGCGGATTCATGCGCTCGGGAAAGGAATGGTAGTAAACGTAGAGTCCCGTGCCGATGAGGTAGAGAATCAGGCTCCCAGGCAGCACAATCACCGCAAACACCCAGACCGATCGCTTCGCCTCCTTCACCGACTTGGTGGCAAACACCCGCTGCATCAGCACCTGATCCTTGGGAAAGGTGAGCACGGTTTCCATGAGCTGAAGAAAGATGAAGCCCCAGATCGTCGCCTTGGTGAGGTCGAAGCTCCAGTCGATCATGCGCAGCTTGTCGTCGGCGCGTGCGACCGAAATGAATTCACGCGTCCCTCCCGGCAACGCCCACAGGATGAAACCGAGCGCAAAAAACAGACCTCCAAACTTCACAATGACCTGAGCCACATCGGTCCAGATCACAGCCTTCATTCCACCGAGCGCAGTGTACGCTATCGTGACTACCCCCATCATCAGGATGCTCCACACGACGTTGAGTCCCGTTACCGTGGAGATCGCGAGGGAGGGAAGAAAGAGAATGACGCTCATGCGCCCACCCAGATGCATGAGGATGCAGAGCGCGCTGGCAGCCATCCGCACGGAACGATGGAAACGCTGGTCCAGGAAATGAAACACCGACACCAGTTCCAGACGGCGCAACAGAGGCACAATGCAGATCGCAACAAAGATCAGCGCGAAAACGTTCACGATGTTGCTCAAAAAATATTGCCAGTTCGTCGTATAGGCCTTCGCCGTGGTTGCGATATAGCCGATCGAGCTGGAATTCGAGGCGTAAAGGCTTATGCCCGCCGCCCACCAGGGGATCGATCGGCTGCCGACAAAAAAGGATGCCGTCGATTGCTTCTTTTCCCGACGGTAGCAATGCGCCCCGATTCCGGCGATAAGCGCAAAGTACACCGCAATCATCACCCAGTCGAGCGGACGAAGCAACTGCTTGCCTCCCTCGACCTGCACCGAAACCAGGGTACCGTCCGCCCGCTCCCAAATGATTCCGTTGTACCAGCCTGCACCGAGCAGTGCGTCGCTTGGCCAGGGCGAAGCCTGGGCCGAAACCGTCGTCGTGACGGTGTGAAAGGTAAACAGTCGCATCCGCCGATCGCCGGTCGCGGCAGGTGGCAGGTTGACGAGGTAGAGCACATGCGCCTGTCCCAGGGGGCGAGCAGCACCCTGAACAACACGTCCAGGCAGACGCGTTTTCAACTTCCATCCGTCCGCCGCACTCCATCGCCAGATCTCGTCGCTGTCTCCCGCCGCATCGGGGGCCGTGAGAATCAGCGATGCATCCTGCGCAACACAGGAGCTCACGCCTTGCGATCGCGGGGCCCAGGGCGTGACCGAAATCCATTGCGCGCCGGAATCATCCCGAGTGAGCGACCAGACTTGCGCGGAGCCCTGCCCATCGACTCCCGCAATATACAACCTGTCACCCAAGACCGCCCCGTGTGCGTCTTTCAGAGCGACAGGAAGATTCGGAAGCACCAGGCTTGAATCCGCCGCGGGCTCAAGAGGAAGCAATCGGTCCGAGAAATCGTTTCCCGCCGGTCCGGCAAGAAATAGAAGGCGCGAGCCAAGGACGACCGTTCCATGGAGCGCCTTGTCCGCCAAAGGCAGCTCGACCGTACGCCATTGCGCGGCCGACCGGTCGAACCGCCAGGCTGTCCCATTCCGCACCGCGAACGGCTGATCCGCGGCTGCGAGGATTTCCAGCGCACCCTTTCCAGGCGGAGCCGACAGCGCCTCCTCATGCACGGCGACAAGGTTTTCGGCGCGCCCATTGCCAGGCACCCACGCAAGGCAAAGGGCGGCGAACAGCCTCGTCAGGCTACGGAACATGCGGGCGTTTAACGGCGATCGGGTCGGCGACGCAAAGCTAGAATTTCAGCGTGTGTGCGACCGATATCACCCGGCCACGGCCAGCGAAATAATTGAGGAACTGATCGATCTGCGACCACGGCAGGATGTAGTACTTGTCGAGCGCATTCTCCACACCGACGGAGAAATCACCCCACTTCGTGTGATAGTTGACCGTCACGTGAAAGAGGGTCAGCCCCGAAGTGTGCTCCTCACCGGGAGCGCCGACATTGATGTCGCGCTTGAACAGGTTATCCATAAAGAGCGACACGCTCACATCCTCGTTGGCCTTCCATGTCGCGGAAAGATTGAGCTTGTCGGGGCTCAGCGAAGCCATGCCGATCGCACGCGTCAGTGGACCTGTTTCAGTCGTGCGCGTCTTGCCCCGGGCACGCGAGTAGTTGGCACCGAACCTCCATGCTTTGCTGGGACGGAACTCGCCCGAGAATTCCCAGCCTTCGAGATCCACGGGGCGCCTCTGCATCACGAAGTCCCGCGTCACTGGGTCGACCGTAAGACTGACACCAAGATCGGAGTAGGAATCATAGTGGGAGACATTGAAGCTGGCCTTCTTGCCCGCCCACGTGACCCCAAATTCTTTATTGTCCGCAAGCACGGCCTGCAGGTCGAGAATTCCCTCCACAGATTGCCCGGGAGTATTCACGTTGCGCAATGGAATGCCCACGTTGGGCAGAGTGTATCCCTTGCTGTAGGAGCCAAAAATCGACCAATTCTGCGGCAGGCGTACGATGACCCCGGCATTCGGAATGGTCTCGGAGTAGTCCAATGTTCCACCGGTGACGTGAACACGGTTGCGGAAGTAGGTTGTCGTATAGCTGTCAACCTGGAGCTCTCCATCCTCCCGACGTACACCGCCGCTAATTGTCACCGGTCCCTTGGCATAGGATGCCTGTAGGAATGGCGCATGGCTGGTGTAATTCATCGGCGGCACCCAGAGACGGTTCGTCAATGCGAGGATCTGCTGCGCCGTCTCCTCCAAAATATCGTAGCCAATATTGGCCTCCAGGCCGGTGACTCCAAAAAGTTCCTTGTTGGCCCATGAGCTCCGGAGCCCCTTCTTCTGCGAATTGATTTCCGACTGGTCGACAAGCTTGCCGAGCGGAGCGATGTCGGGATCCTGCTTGTCAGCGCCATCCTCCGCGAGGAAACGCATGGCCTGGCTGGCCTTGTAGATCTGGAGATTCAAGGACCCGCCGAACAGCGCCGAGTGATTGTACGCCAGGGCATATTGCTTGAAGTCATTGAACTCCGCCTTGGAATTGAGCGGTGGCTGCCGACGGGCGCTGTCCGTGATGCCCTTGCTGCGATCGCCGAGTTCAATGACATAGTGGCCCTGTCCCTCGATCCTGAACTGGCTGACGGTCAGGGTGACTCGCTGGGATTCACCGGCGCCGAAATTGTAGCCTCCCTTGATGAACAGATTGTGCGAGTCTGAGTCGTTCACTGAACCGCTCTGACTCATGCCCTGCCGACGACCATGTGCATCGTAGGACATGCCGCGCTCGCTGAAGGAGGTTCCCACGACGAGATCCTTGTCGCCCGCCTTGTGGAAATAGTTGAGTCCGACCCTCCAGTTGAAACTGTCGTCGTAGCCCTGACCGGAGAACTTCGTGCGAAGCACGGCCTCGCTCCCCTCCTTGGTCGGACTCTTGGAAATATAGTTGATGATGCCACCCACCGCACCGATGCCCTCGGAGGCGGACGGACCGTTGATCACCTCGATGCGCTCGACGATGTCCATGTCCGTAAACGTGCCGTTTCTGCTGCCTTCGCGCAGCGGCGTCGTCTGCGAGATTCCGTCAAAGAGTCGGAGCGCGACACGCCCGCGAAGCGTCTCACCGGTATTGTTCATCGACTGCGTCGCAGGGGCATAGCCCGGCACGGTCCGAGCGAGGACGGCGGTCGCGTCATCCGTCAGCAGTTTCGTCTGCGACACTTCCTCGGAGGTGATGAGTTTGATTGCCCCAGGGATCTGGTCGATAGCCTTGGGGGAACGGTAACCGGCTGTCACCGTGAACTTTTCAAGTTCAATCGCCTTCTCCTCCTTGTCCTTGTCAGCGTTCCGGTCGGTTCCTGAACCTGTGGGAGTTGTTTGGGCGAGGGCAACGGGCACGAGCACGGCAAACAGCAGCAACGGGAGGGTCGCTGCGGACGGTAGGCGGTCAGTGTGGGTTTTCATGGGATGGTTAAGCAAACGTTTGCTTGGTTTTTGGCCTTCGGATGAATTCGCCGCGAAGTCATCGGGACTGGCCAGGAGATGAAGGGGGGAAGGGCTCCCGATCGGGAAACTTTGGGTTTGTGCAGGGGGGTTATTGAGGGCAAGGTCTGCTTGTCAGGCAAACGTTTGCACGGCCACCCTTTTGGCTTTGCGCGCGCGTGTCAACTTTTTTGTCGTACCTTGTCCATTCTTACCTCCATGCACTACCCCTCCCCCGCCTGCATCTCGCTCGACGGTCTGCTCGGCTCGGCACTGGCGTCCAGCAAGGAGGCTCACCTGCTGCACTTCATCCGCGACGAACACAGCAGGCCCATCTCCCTGTTCTGCCCGGAGCACCGGCGACACAATTGTGAGGGTGACTGGTATGGCGAACACGCGGGCAAATGGCTCTGCGCGGCAGCCCTTGCGGTTGAACGCACGGGTGACGACGACCTCAGGTCCAATCTCCGGCGTGTGGCAGATTTCCTTGTAAGCCAGCAGGAGTCGGATGGCTATCTCGGCACCTACGCTCAAAGCAGACGATTCACCTGCGTCCAGGGTCCCGCCCCACGCACCTGGGACGGTGCCCCTGCAAAGCGCACCTGGGACATTTGGATCCACAGCTACCTCATCCTGGGGTTGCTCGAAGCCTCGCGGGTGCTCTCGCAGCCCGACTACCTCTCAGCAGCCCGACGTATCGGGGACCTATGCTGGCAGACCATCGTCAGGGATGGAATCAACATCACGTCACTGGGTAACCATCATGGACTCTCAGCCACAGTGCTTCTCGACCCCGCCGTCGAGCTCCATCGCGTCACGGGAGATCCCCGATACCTGGAGTTGGCCGAAGTCATCATTCAACAGGCCAACGTTGCTCCAGCCCTCGAACTCCTAACCCAAATCCTTGCAGGCACCGACCTCGCCCATGTCGCCACGGGAAAGGCCTACCAACTCTGCTGGAATCTTGTCGGCCTCGCCAAACTGCACCGCGCAACCCATAAGCCCGAATACCTCCGCGCTGTCGAACTTGCCTGGAAAAGCATCCGTGAAAACCACCTCACCCTCGGTGGCGGGCCCTGGGGCGGCGTCGCTCATCGTTCACGTGAAGTCTTCAATCCGCCCGGTGTGTTCAGCCCCTACGGATACGTCGAAACGTGCTCCACTTTTTCGTGGATCCAGTTGAACCGGGAACTGCTCGCCATCACCGGCGCTGCAAAATACGCCGAGGAAATCGAGAAATCAGCGTACAACGACCTGCTTGGGGCACAATCCCCAGGCGGGGACAACTGGTGTTACTATTCGTTTCCAAACGGCAGACGCGTCTTCACGACCTACTGGCGCTGCTGCAAATCGAGCGGTCCATGGGCCCTCGAAGAGTTGCCGTCCCTCGCCTACGGCATGCTGCCCGAAGGGGACATTTCCGTGAATCTCTACGGGCCGGGAAGAGCGATGCTCCAGTCCACTTCGGCAGGACGCGTCGAACTCACCCAGGAAACGCGCTATCCATGGGACGGCCTTGTGCAAATTCGCGTGCATCCCGAACGCGAGGCGCTTTGGGGACTAAATCTGCGCATTCCTTCCTGGGCTGAAGGCGCAGATCTGGAGATCAATGGTGTCGCGCACCCCGCGCCCCTCCTGCCAGGTGAGTACACACGCATTGAGAGACTCTGGCTCCAGGGCGATATCGTATCTCTGCACCTTCCGATTAAGCCGCGCCTGCATCGCCGGTTGAACCACAATGTTCAGGAATCGCGCGCGCCAGACGGCTCCCCCGTGGCTCAGGAAGTCCTGCGCTTCGAGTACGCCGCCATCACCTGCGGCCCGCTGGTCTATTCGACGGGACTCATTGATGGCTTCAAGATCGAGGAAACCGTGCGACTGCCCTCATTCGGGACACCGGACCTGCTTGAGCTTGGCGATGCACGCCCAGACGGAGGGGCACGCCCGGTCCTGCTCCACCTGGGATACCGGCCGCCGCTCACATTTCTTCCCTACTACGAAGCGGGCGGACGAAAGGACGGAACGTGGAGGCTCACTTGGCTGCAACTCGCTCCGGAGCAGTCCGGAGACTAGGATGCCGGTCCGCGCTTTTTAAGAAAGCGTGCCAGTTCCGTCCGCGTGGGCATCGCTGCAGCGGCACCCGCCTTTGCAATGGAAAGCGCGGCAACAGCAGTGCCAAGCCGCGCCGCTGCAATGACATCTCCCTTGTGCCGCACCAGGCCGGCGGCAAGGCCTCCACAAAAGGCATCACCCGCGCCTGTCGTGTCCACAACCTTGAGTCCCTTGTAGGCCGGAATGGAATGATACCCCCTCGACTGGGAAATGAAGCATCCCTTGGAGCCGAGCGTGATGATCAGCGTCGGAACGCCAAAGCGGCGGCACAGCGTATGCAATGCCGCTGGTCGCATGCGATGCAATGCCTTCTCGCTAAAATTCCTCATCCGAATCCCGGGCATCTGTCTCACCAGGGCGACGAATTCACTCTCGTTGGGCAAAAGAATATCCACGTGCTTCAGCAGCCCAAAGTCAAAATCATCGCGCATCGGCGCGGGATTCAGCAGCGCCATCGCACCCGCGCGGCGCGCGGTACGCAACGCATGGGCCGTGGCGACAGGGTTTGCCTCAAGCTGCGCCACCACCACGCGGGCCCGACGCAGCAGCGCGGCGGGAATATCCGATGGCGCCAGCCGCATATTGGCGCCGGGCTCGATCACGATCATGTTCTGTCCACGCCGGTTCAGCAGGATGATCGCGGTGCCCGTTGCCACACCGCGCTTCAAGGCGATCCGGCAGCCAATGCCCTCACGCCGGTAGAAGGCTGCGACCTGCGTCGCATAGGCATCTCGTCCCATCGCCCCGACAAAAGTCGTGCCAACCCCGGTTCTCCCACAAGCGATGGCTTGGTTCGAACCCTTGCCCCCCTGCCCTGAGGAAAGTTTGCTCAGAAGCGTCTGCCCGGCCACGGGAAACTCAGCGCATGCAAGGCTCAAGTCCTGCATGATGCTGCCGACAACGACGACCGGGGATGTAGGCATGAGGGAAGAAGTCTGGGGTGCAGGTGATGCAAACGTTTGCTCAACCTAGACGTCAAGCGCAACTTTTCTCCGGCTCCGGGATGCTCAGCAGGATTTTCGCAGGATCAGCTCGGGATGCAGCTTCAGGCTCGTCGTGGGCCGCTGCCCATCCTCAATGCGCTTGAGCAGAAGCTCGGCCGCGCACTTTCCCACTTCGTAGGCGGGCTGACGCACCACGGTCAGCGGAGGATTGAAAACCTCCGCGAGGGGAAGCTCGTCAAAACCCACGATGCCCACCTGCCGCGGGATCTTCAGGCCGCGCGCCGCGATCGCCTCGAGCGCTCCCGCGGTCATCAGTCCGTTGCAGACAAACAGCGCCGAGGGCGGATCAGCCAGGCCGAGCAGTTCATGGGCAAGTGTCCTGCCACTCTCCTGCTTGAAGTCACCAAAGCGCATCAGTTCGGTCTTCAGCGGAAGCCCGGCCTGAAGGTGCGCATCCTTGTAGCCGCGCGTCCGTTCCTTGCCCGTCGATGAATCCGCGGGACCGCCGATCAGACCTATGCGACGATGCCCCTGCGCAATCATGTGCTCCACCGCGCGCAACGCCCCGAGATGGTTGTCGACCTCCACCTTGTCGAGTCCGCCTCGCGCAAGGCTGCGGTCCACGCAGACCACAGGCGTTCCGTTGCGCACCACCTGGAGCACCGCGGGATCCTCCTCGTGGATGGGTGGCAGAATGATGCCGTCGACGGACTCAAGCTGCATGACGTCCAGATAAAACCGTTCCTTGGCTTCATCCTCATCATAGTTGCAGAGTAGGACCGCGTAATTGCTCCGGTAGGCGACGTCCTCGACGCCGCGGGCGAGATCAGCAAAGAAGATGTTCTGGATGTTCGGGATGATCAGGCCCAGCAGAAAACTGCTGCTGCCCCGGGCGCGCAGTCGGCGGGCGACCCGATTGGGCTTGTATCCCAGTTCACGCATGGCCCGAAGCACGCGCTCCTGGGTATCCATGCCGATCTTGCCCGTCTGGTTGATCGTGCGGGAGACGGTGGAAATGTTCACCTTCGCCCTGCGGGCCACATCAACCAGACTGGCATTCTTTTTCATCGGTATGGAAAGTCGCGGACGCATCCGCGGAAAACTACGGCCCAACGTGGGGACCGGTCGCGCTTCAGGCAAGGCACGATTTGAATCGACAGTCCAGCCAGGCAAGGCAAACGTTTGCTCCACTTGGGCATGAATCCTCATCCATCGCCCGGTTTTTCGTCGATTCCCATGTCAACCCTGCCATCCTGTCGCCGCCCCTTTTCTCAGCGATGAGTCGCAAGCAGCAAACCGCCCCCTCTCCGCGCATCGCGGAATTCCAGCTCTCCCACGCGCGCAACGGACCGCACCTTCCGCTCCCGGCAGGCATGCCCGGATGGCCCCTGCAGACCATCGGCCAGTGGAAACAGGACATCAACGCCTCGGCGGCCGCCGGGCGGCGGGATTTCAAAGAGTGGCGCGACGAACACCTGCTGCGCATTGGCTACTCCGCGGCCAACTACGAGCGTCCTGAATTCCAATGGACGCAGCGAAACTTCATCCACGCCCAGATGATGGTCGAGGACCGCTATTTCTACAATCCCGTCACTCGGCGCTACACGGTCGATCGTTATCTTGACGACCTGGAGCGACGCTACGGAGGCATCGACAGCGTGCTCCTCTGGTATGTCTATCCCAATATCGGCATCGACGACCGCAATCAATTCGACCACGCCGCCGACCTCCCGGGAGGATTGCCAGGGCTGAAGAAGGTGGTGGCGGCCTTTCATCGCCGTGGAGTACGTGTGTTCATTCCCACCATGCCCTGGGACAATGGCACGCGCCCGGCGGGCAAACCCGACTGGGAGGCGGTGGCACGACTCGCGAAGGCGATCGGGGCCGATGGGGTGAATGGTGACACCTACAGTGGTGTGCCACGGGCGTTCTATGACGCCGCTGAATCACTGGGTCATCCCCTGGTGTTCGAACCCGAAGCGGTCCCGCTTTCCGACGAAGCCCTGGCGTGGAACCTGCAAAGCTGGGGCAAACAATTGCCGACCGAAGTCGCGCTTCCCGTCTCCAAGTTGAAATGGCTTGAACCCCGCCACATGACAAACACGGAGAATCGTTGGGGACGCGATCGCACCAATGATTTCCACTACATTTTCTTCAACGGAACCGGTTACAACGCATGGGAGAACATCTGGGGAATCTGGAACCAGCTCACGCCACGCGATGCCGCTGCCCTCCACCGCATCTCTCACCTCTACCGCCGCTTCCCGGATCTGCTCGTCAGCAGCGACTGGGAGCCCTACGCCCTGACACGCCAGCACAATGTGTTCGCGTCGATGTTTCCCGGTAGCGACGCCACGCTCTGGACCGTGGTGAACCGCAACGAGTATGCCCTGCACGGCGACCAGCTTCGCATCGCGCACATCAAGGGAAGGAAGTACTACGACGTGTGGCACGGAAAGGAAATCACCGCACGTATCGAAAACGATCAGGCCAATCTTGCGTTTCCGCTGGAGGCGAGAGGATTCGGCGCAATCCTCGCCGTGGAGCCAGGTCGACGCATCTCGAAGCTCGCCGCATTCCTGAAGGAAAGGCGATCGATCACTCGCACTCCGCTCCAGAGATTGTCGGCGCAATGGAAACCACTCCGACAGCGCATGACAGCGATCGCCGCGACCAGACGCCTTTCCAAAGCCCCCAAGGGAATGATCACGATTCCGACCGGCGAATTTGAGTTCAAGGTGACCGGGGTCGCGATTGAGGGCTTCACGTGGAACGGCAATGACGTCCAGTATCCTTGGGAACCCACGCCGCGGCGCGCCCACCTTCACCGTCTTAGGATCCGCGCTTTTCATATCGACCGTCACCCAGTGACAAACGCCGAGTTCAAGCGTTTTGTGGATGCCGCTCGTTACCGGCCTGCAGACGATCACAATTTTCTCCGCCATTGGAAACGCAATGCACCTCCCAGAGGCTGGGAGAACAAGCCGGTGACATGGGTGTCGCTCGAAGACGCGCGGGCCTACGCTTCATGGGCGCAGAAACGCCTGCCCCATGAATGGGAATGGCAGTACGCCGCCCAGGGGACGGACGGTCGCGTCTTCCCATGGGGAAATGACTGGAATCCCGCATGCATGCCGAAGCCCAACCGCGGACGCACGATTCTTCCTCCGGACGACGTCGATGCCCACCCGGAAGGAGCCAGTCCGTTCGGCGTGATGGATCTGGTTGGCAACGTCTGGCAGTGGACAGACGAATTCGTCGATGAACACACGCGTTCCGCCGTAGTGCGTGGCGGCAGCGCGTACCAGCCTCAGACGTCCCACTGGTACTTTCCCCAGGCCTATCAACTCGATCAGCACGGCAGGTATCTGCTCATGTCCCCTGGCAGGGATAGAAGCGGAATGCTTGGATTCCGCTGCGTTGCGGACGCCGGCTGACCTCTCCCTTCCAGGCGTCATGCGCAGCAAACTCTTCGTCCCCGGTTCCCGGCCCGAGCTGTTTCCAAAGGCTCTCGCGGGCCCGGCCGATGCTCTGTCGTTCGATCTCGAAGACGCGGTCGGAGAAAACCAGAAGGGGATTGCCCGGAGCAACGTCGGCGCGGCGCTTGCCCGCTCCGAATTTCTCGCTTCGCGAAAAACCATCATCGTACGCGTCAATCGGTTCGGCACACTTCATTTTTCCGCGGACCTCGAAGCGGTCGCCCTGCAGCGTCTCGACTTGCTCAATCTCCCGAAAGTCGAATCGCCCGACGACATCCGCGCTGTCGCGCAGGTTCTCGCGCGGCTTGAGTCGGACCGCGACATCTCCCGACCAATCGAAATCCTCGCCAATATCGAATCACCGCGTGGCCTGCGCCTCGCCGCTGAAATCGCAGCGGCCGATCCGCGTGTGGTCGGTCTGCAACTCGGGCTGGGTGACCTGTTTGAATCCCTGGGCATCGACCGCAGGGACCCGTCCGCAGTGCAACACGTGCAGCTCATGGTCCGCCTGGCCGCCGGCGAAGCGGGAATCTGGGCCTGCGACACCGCGTACGGCGACATCAAGGATGCCGACGGCTTTCGTGCCGAGGCAGGTGCCGCAAGGCGGCTTGGCTACACAGGAAAATCCTGCATCCACCCCAGCCAGGTCAGTATCGCCAATGAGGTTTTCCAGCCCAGCGCAGCCGAAATCGCATTCGCACGTCGCGTGGTCGATGCGGCGGGGCGTACCGACGACGGCGCATTCACTGTCGACGGAAAGATGATCGACGCACCGTTTCTGCGACGCGCACAGGCAGTGCTTGCGCTCGCGCATCCGCCTGCATCCTGATGTCGCTCCACCAGAAAGACTACACACCCAAGGCGACTGGGCCACTCAGCGGTGTCCGCGTCCTGGATCTTTCACGGCTATTCGCGGGAAATGTGCTGACCCAGATTCTCGGCGATTTCGGTGCCGAGGTGATCAAGGTGGAGCCGCCCGAGGGCGATACACTCCGCGCATGGCAGACGGGCGGAGTTTCGACGCACTGGAAAATCTATTCGCGAAACAAAAAGAGCCTCGCGCTCGACCTTCGCCGTCCAGAGGCGATCGCCCTCCTTCGACGATTCGTGCCGACTGCACAGCTCTTCATCGAAAGTTTCCGGCCGGGCGTTCTGGAAAAGATGGGCCTTGGTCCAGAGATCCTGCACGGACTCAACCCCAAGCTGGTTGTCGTTCGAATTTCGGGATGGGGACAGGATGGACCCTACAGCCAGCGCCCGGGTTTCGGCACGATCATTGAGGGCATGTCGGGTTTCGCATCGTTCAACGGATTCCCCGATCGTGAACCGGTTCTTCCACCCATGTATCTCGCCGACGGCGTCGCCGGCCTGTACGGCGCTTCCGCCGCGATGATAGCGCTCCGCGCGGCGGAACAGAATGGAGGATGCGGACAGGTCATCGACCTGCCCCTCCTCGATCCCCTGTTCGCGATTCTCAGCCCGCAAGCCGCCAATTATCGCCTCACCGGCAAGGTCAAGCCACGGACCGGCAGTCGCTCCACAAACTCCGCTCCGCGCAATGTCTATTGCTGCAGCGACGGCAAGTACGTCGCCCTGTCAGGCTCCACCCAAGGCATGGCGGAACGCATCTTCCGCGCGATAGGTCGTCCCGAACTCATTGACGACTCCCGCTTCAAGACGAATGCCGGACGCGTGAAGTTTGCGGCAGATCTCGATGCCATCATCGGCGCATTCATCGGTCAGCATACCCAGCAGCAGAACCTTACATTTTTTGAGAGCGCCGGTGTCACGGTCGGCCCAATCTACGACATCTCCCAGATCCTGCAGGACCCCCATTTCATCGAGCGTGAAATCGTGGCAGACTACCCGGACGCGGAAGTGAATCCCCTTCCGATGCACCCTGTCGTCCCGCGCCTGCTCGGCACTCCCGGATCCATACGCACTCCCGCACCCGCCCTCGGCGAACACAACCGAGCGTTGCTGCACGAACTGGGAGTTGCGCCGACAGATTACGAGAAACTGCTTGCCGACGGTATTCTTGTTGAAATTCGAAAGGAGCCAGCCCCCAATGACGGTGGTTAGATCACCATCCTCAGGGACTGATGCCTTCCGTTTACTCCAACATCAAGAACTCCGGTAGCTGGAGTTCGCCGGTCATTCGAAAACAGTTTCCTGCGTTTTAATGGCACGAATTCCGCGCGTTCAGTTTCCTGGCGCGATTTATCATGTGATGAATCGCGGAAACCTTCGGGACAGGATCTTCGGCACGCCCGAAGCGGCTGCGGCATTCATCGATTGTTTGTGGGAGGCGTGCAGACAAACCCAATGGAAGGTCTACGCCTATTGCGTGATGCGGAATCACTATCACCTGGCGATCGAGACGCCGGAGGGCAATCTCGTCGAAGGTGTTCACTGGCTGCAGAGCGCGTTCAGCAATCGATTCAATCGCTTCAGAAAACAGAGCGGTCGAGCCTTCCAGGGAAGATACAAGGCCATCCTGGTCGAGCCAGGCATCCACCTGCTGCATCTGACCTGCCATCTTCATCTGAACCCGGTCCAGGAAAACCTGGTGCCCATCGAACAACTCGCTGACTTCCGCTGGAGCAGTTACCGCGCTTACAGGCGCATGGACAAGGCGGGCCGCCCGCCAGCGCTGACACCACAGCCATGGCTCTCAGAACTGGGAGGTGCAGGGGATGACCCCGAAGGCTGGCAAACGTACCACAGCTACCTTGAGCGCCTGATGAATGAGTCGAAGCTTCGCGCCGATGCAGGCTTCGACCGAATCGGCCGCGGTTGGTTGTTTGGAAGCAAGACATTTCGCAGACAGCGCCGCTTCGACCTGCAGGAACAGAATTTGGCCAAGGACTGGGGCGGCACGGAACTCGCAGAGGTCGCCCGCACCAAGTGGGAAGGGGCTCTCCATTCAGGCGCCAGACAACTGGGCAGAAACCTCGAATCAGCCCAACTTGAACCCAAGTCGGCCGACTGGAAAGTGGCCCTGGCAGCCTGGTTGAGGTCTCACACCACGGTCAGCAATCGCTGGCTGAGCGAACGCTTGCACATGGGCGCTCCCGATGGCGTCAGCCGCTACTGTTCCGAGTGCAAGTCAGGAAAGCGACCCGCCGCCCAGGCATTGATGGCTTCGCTGGACGAACGCCTTTAGCCGCCATCCCATTTGCCCACGATGCTGCGTCGGCTCGATCAATTGCTGTCAAATCTCGGCTATTGCTCTCGACGGAGCGCGCGGGATTTTCTGAAGTCTCACAGCGTGCTCGCAGACGGTATTCCTGTCACGGATCCATCACAGAAAGTGGCTTCGGCGGGACTGTTGGTCGACGGGCAGCCTCTCGATCATCCGGACGGTATCCTGGTCATGCTTAACAAGCCGGTCGGACTGGTCTGCTCGCACGATCCCAGCGAAGGTCCCTCCGTCTATTCCCTCCTGCCGGAACGTTGGCGAGATCGCTCGCCCCAGGTCACGACCGTCGGGCGACTCGACAAGGAAACCTCCGGTCTGCTGCTCATCACCGACCAGGGACCACTTGTGCACCGACTGACTTCTCCAAAGCATCACGTTGCCAAACGCTACCACGCGCGCGTTGACCGCAGTCTTCCCCAGCCACTGATCGATCTCTTCGCCAGCGGACAACTCACCCTCGAAGGTGAACGTTCTCCGTGCGCACCCGCACGGCTTGAAATCACCGGCGAGCGCGAAGCAATTCTTGAGCTCACCGAGGGACGCTACCACCAGGTCCGCCGCATGTTTGCTTCACAGGGTCTCACCGTGCTCACGCTGCACCGCGAAAGTTTCGCAGATCTGACGTTGGGTGATCTCGCCCCAGGGAAATGGCGCGAGCTTCCGCTCACGTATTTCGACTGAGTCGCTCGAGGACGGACCATAGCCTCGCGAGTCAAGCGACACACCGGGTAGCGCTTGTCGTTTCCGCGACCTTCGGCTACGCTTGTCCCCTTATGCAGATTTCGTTCGCGCCCATGAGGTCCACCATTGCCACACACACCGTGGCGACAGTCCTGCTCACGATTTTGGCCTCATCCGCATTTCCGCAAACAAGCCAGGTACCCGCTCGAAGCGAAGCGACACGGCTTTCACCAATGGTGATCTCGACAAGCCGGATGCCAACTCCGGTCGATGAATTGCCGGTGACGGTCGATCTCTTTTCCCGCGAACGGATGCTTGCCTCACCCGCGCTCACCCTTGACGCAACTCTGCGCGAATCCGCAGCCTTCAGTCTCTTTCGCCGCAGCAGCGGACTGACCGCGAATCCAACCGCCCAGGGCGTCTCGCTGCGCGGCCTTGGACCAAGCGGCGCCAGCCGCTCTCTGGTCCTTCTCGACGGCATCCCCCTCAACGATCCCTTCGGCGGCTGGGTCGCCTGGTACAAGGTGCCACGACTTTCTCTCGCAGGAGCGGAAATCATGAGAGGTGGCGGATCAGGCATCTGGGGCAACGCCGCACTCGGCGGCACCCTCGCCCTCACAAGCCGGCCATTGACCGAGTCAGAAGGCAGTCTCGCAATCAACGGCGGCGACTTCTCAACCTACCTGGGTGAAACCAGCCTGACGCAGACGCTGGCAAACGGATCCGCCGTGCGCCTTGATGCCGCCGCGTTTTCCACCGACGGATTCTACACGGTCGGGCCTGACCAGCGCGGGGCAATCGACCGCCGGCTCGACTCTGAATTCCAACTCGTTCAGTTCACCTGGAAGCAACCGCTGCAAAGCGACATCTTCCTCCAGATTGCCGCACGCGGATTTCGCGAGGACCGCGGCAACGGCACACCATTGCAGCAGAATGCGACCCGCGAGGGCATGGTCTCGGCCACCATCGCCAGAAATCCCTCCACCGGGCCTCAATGGTCTGCCGTACTGTACGGTCAGCGACAGGGTTTCAACAGCACCTTCACGTCCGTCGACGCCTTGCGCCAGAGCGAAACACCCGCCAACGACCAATACTCGGTTCCCTCTTCGGCAGCGGGCGCCGCTTTCACGCTGAATTGGACCCACTCCGGCGGTGCTCGCACCTCCGGCGGACTCGACGCACGTTGGGTCGAAGGCGAAACGCGCGAGGAGTACCTTTACTCCGCCTCCCGCTTCACGCGTCGCCGTTTTGCCGGGGGCGCGCAGGTCTTTGCAGGCATTTTTGCGTCCCACGATCGCCCGCTCATCGCCGACTGGCGCGGGTCCATCGCAGCCCGTATCGATCGCTGGTCAAACCGCGCCGGCCATCGCCGTGAGATCAATCTCCTCACGGGCGCGGCTGTGCGCGACGATCGTTTCTCGACGGACTCCGGGACCGAATTCAGTCCGCGACTCGGCGTAAACGGCCCCCTGTTTGGGATTCCCGCCCTGCACGGGAGGGCTGCCGTTTACCATGCTTTCCGGGTGCCGACCCTGAACGAATATCACCGACCCTTCCGTGTCAGGAATGTGAATACTGAGGCGAATCCCGCGCTGTCCCGCGAGTCTGTCGATGGCGGGGAACTCGGCATCGATTTCAACCCCGGCACCTTCCGACTCAGCCTGACCGGTTTTCTCAACGAACTCAACGACGCGGTCGCCAACGTGACGCTCAGCAGCACGCCTTCCCTCGTAAGTCGTCAGCGCCAAAACCTCGATGCCATCCGCGTGCGCGGTCTCGAGGCAGGCGTGGAATGGCGCGCCCTGTCCTCGCTCACGTTTCGCGCCGATCTCCTGCTCAACGATACCCGGGTGGAGAAGGCTTCCGCGCAACCCACTCTGACCGGCCTTCGACTCGCGCAGGTGCCACGTCATACCCTCACCGCAGGCGCCTCCTGGTTCCTGAGCAGCGCCTGGTCGATTGACGTTCGCATTCGCTCCGTCGCATCGCAGTTCGAAGATGACGAAAACACCCTACGCCTGGCTTCCTTCACCGTGACTGACCTGCAGGCGGCCTATCGGGTGAATTCCGGACTCACCCTCACAGCGGCGGTTGAAAATGCCTTCGATCGCGACATCGAAACCGGTCGTAGCTCGGACGGTCTTGTCACACTCGACGGACCACGACGCCTCCGCGGCGGTTTGCGCTGGGAATGGTGAACCCAGAGTCGGCTTCGCACTGCCGGAGTCCCATTGTCGGCCGCCGCTCTGCTTCCAAGCTACGGCCCGCGTTCCGCCGTCAGGTGCGCCGTGCCGTCGACAAATTCCGCGGTCACCTTGGCGCCGGACATCAGTTCCACCCGACGCTGAAGGGGAGCTCCGCTTGAATCCCGCATGATCACGAAGCCCCGATTGAGCACCGACTTCGGACTTGCGGCCTGAAGGCGTTTCCAGAGTCCGAGAAGCCGGTGGGACTCCTGTTGCACGCGAAATTCCGGCGAGTGCCTGGCGAGTCCGTGGGAGGCATCCGACAAAGTCTGGCGCGCCTCCTGGATTCGGCGTTGCGCGGTTGCGGCAAGCCTGTTGGCCAGGTCATCCAGACGCAGGAAGCCTTGTTCAACCTGAGCAGTGGGCGACAACAACCGTAGGCGCGCACGCTGGTGCTCGACCCGACGCTGCAGCATCGAGAACTCACTCTCCACACGCCGCAAGAGCGCTTCCCCCGCCTGGCCGAGGCGCTCGTTGCAGGCGACGAAGCGGCTCGATATCAACTCCGCCGCGGCGCTGGGAGTTTCGGCACGCACGTCGGCCGCAAAGTCGCACAAGGTCACATCAATCTCGTGTCCCACGGCGGAGATGATCGGTACCGGTGAAGCCGCCACTGCCCGGACGAGCACCTCCTCGTTGAATGCCCACAGGTCTTCCAGGCTGCCGCCGCCGCGCCCGATCACCAGGATGTCGAAAAGCTCCATCGCCGCCGCCTGCCCGAGCATCGCCACCATCTCTTCAGCGGCGCCCACGCCCTGCACTTTTGCAGGAAGGACGACCACACGTCCGCGCCAATTCCGGCGTCGGAGGATCTGAATGAAATCGCGCACCGCCGCACCGGTGGGAGAGGTGATGAACCCCACTGTGCGCGGCATCTCCGGAAGTGCACGCTTGCGCTCCCGCTCAAAGAGCCCCTCCGCCTGGAGCTTTCGTTTCAGCGCCTCGAACTCCCGCTGCAGCTTCCCCACCCCATCATCGACGATCACGCGCGCGATCAACTGATAGTTCCCGCGGGCCTCGTAGACACTGATCTCGCCAAACACGACCACCTGCTGCCCGTCCCGCAGTTCGACGGACTGGCGCTGCGCGTCGCCGCGAAAGAGCACCGCGGAAAGCTGTGCCCCTGCATCCTTCAGGGAAAAATAGACATGCCCGCTAGACTGACGCCTCAGATTCGAGACCTCGCCTCGAACCCAGCCGGGAGGAATCTGCGACTCGAGCAGCCCCTTCACACGTCGCGTGAATTCCGAAACCGTCGCAACCCGATCCTGTCCTGAAAAGAGTTCGCCACCCTCTGCCATCATTGTCTCCTCCGGAACTGCCACATGCCGATGGCCTACGAGGCCCGCGATTCGCGTTTCCGTTTCGCGTAGTGCTTGCGGAGCACGTGCACTCCCAATCCAACCGCGATCAACAGGCTGATGCCCACGACCGCCCACTTTGCCTTCCCTTGGGCGAGCGCGTCGCCGAAGATGACGATGCCTGCGGCATTGCACATCGGCAGGACGAACGAAGGCAGGATGTATTTTCGAAAAGGTATCTGTGCCAGACCCAGCAAGTAGCTCTGAACAAGAAAGGGCGGCCCGGGTGTGATGCGCACGAGAATCGTGACTTCAACCTGATCAGCCGCATCGACCACCGGAATCCTGTAGCCGAGTCGGCCCAGCCAGCGTTCCAGCAGCGGGCGCAAGGCGTATCGGGCCAGCCAATACGTCAGGGTGACATTGATCAGCACTGTCGCCGCTGCGCCGGCCAGAATGCCGTGGATCCCGAGCTGCTCACCGAACGCGGTCCCGGCAGCCAGGCAGAATGCGGTGAATGGAAACCCGACCGCCAGCAGAACCGCCATCGCCGCAAAGAAAACCCAAGGTCCCACCGACCGGATGTACTGCATGACCGGATCGATCATGCCCTTCAGATCAACTCCGCGCAGCAGCAACAGCCCCGCAGCCACCACAACAGCGGCTACGAGTCCAAGCTTTAGCAAAAGCCATTTCTTCCCACGCGACGGGGTTGCCTGCATTTGTTCACGATGTCGGGCATGCACTCGGCGCGTCAAGGAGGCGGCAGCCCGGCAATATCCAGAAAATGGCATCAATCCGGCCGCATGGGCTGGATTCCTCATGCTTGTCGCAGGTTTTTCGTCTTTAGCCCTTCATGTTGGAGGCAAAACTCCGAGTGTTGAGCATGTTGCCTGCCGCAAACGACACACCATCCCGTCTAGACCGCTTCGGTGCGATCTGCACCGGTGCGGGCATCGTTGCTACGGCAATCGTGACGCTGGCATCACCCTCGACCAGCCGGATGCAGGTCTGGCCATGGTCCCTGCTCACGACTTTCGCCTGGGCAAGCTGGATTCTGGCGGGTTGCTGCGCGCTGGCTGCGCATGGTCGACTGATCACCTCCCTGACAGGCCTCGGCCTCGCACTTCTCGGTCTCGTTTCCGTTCTTTCCGCCTTCACCTCCTTCTTGCCCGGCATCGCTGTGCCTGCGGCGCTTCCGGTTCTGGCGGGTTGCCTGGCCCCGTTTGCCTTTCACTCCGCGCTCGCGGGAAAATGGCGCGGACACTGGCTCATCGCGATCGGACTTTTCAGTGCAGTTGTGACTGCAGTTTCACTTCAGCTCTGGATCACCACGCGCGTGGGACCGGCCTTTGCCGATGGGCAGTCCTTCACCGATGCCTTGAAGTCGCGCAACGACCAGCCTTTCGGTCACAGCAATTATGTCGCCGCATTCTCCCTGCTTGCCATGGGCGCGATGGGCGCCTGCCTGCCACGCGCTTCGCATCGATGGGCACGAATCGGCTGGAGCACAGGTCTCATTGCGAGCCTGGCCGTGCTCTTCTCCACGAGCAGTCGCGCAGGCCTAGTGGCTCTCGTCGCAGGGATCGCCGCGTTTGTGTTTCTGGCAATTGGAGTCGGCGGGCGCATTTCCCGAAGAAAACTGCTGGTCGCAGCGCTGGGCGTGGCTCTGCTCATCGCGATCGGCATCGCCTCCAACCCTCGCATGCGGGAGTTTGTTCAACACGGACGCTGGGGCGCGACAGCACGCGAGAGCAATCAGCAGCGACTCGGGATGTCTCAGGCGGCGGTCGCCCTCGGCCTCGAACGTCCGGTGCTCGGATGGGGCCCCGGAATGGTTCCCCAGGTTTTCCCCTGGGTTCGCGCAGCGGTCGCCGGAAATGTCGACAATGTCATCCAGGTCCACAATTCGCTGCTCCAGACCTGGGCCACGCTCGGCGTGCCGGGCACGCTCGCGGCAATACTCATTGCGGCAGGAGTTCTGATCCGTTTGTTCCGGCCCTCCGAGCGGCTGGCTGAATCCGGATACCGATCCTTGGGTCCGCCTGAAACCGTTTCGCTCGCGAGCGGGCTTGTCGCCTTTGCAACATACTCTTTTTTCGATCACTCGCTCGATATTCCGGCGATGGCGCTGATTGCGGGAGCCATGCTGGGAGCGACGGGCTTTTCACAAACACCCGCAGGCACTCCGTCGTCCATCGGTCGATTCGCGGCCTTTGCCGCAGGGGCCCTTTTGCTGCTGCTGTCACCGGGAATCTTTCGCGATCAGCTCGCGCGTCAGGCGTACTCCGACGCACTCACCTGTGTGGCCCACCGCGACCCGTCCGGCTTTCGGGAGGCGCTGATGCGCGCGGACCGTGCGGTACCCGATGCGACCTACCCCTCCCATGTCCTTGCATCCTGGCTCGCGACCGGCCAGCCGTTCGGCAATCAGCCGCCGCTTGCCGACAAGGGAGTCGCCGCGATAAAACCGCTTGAGGACTCGCTGAAGCGGAATCCATTTCTTGAATACGCGCACTACAATCTCGGCTGGCTCTATCTCGAAAGTCAGCCGGAGAAAGCGGAGAAGCATTTTCTCGCGGCGGCCCTGCTGGCGCCCCATCGCATCGGGGTTCACACGGGACTCGGCCTCGCGCGGATGGCCCGCGACAATGCCGCCGGCGCCGCGGCCGCATTCGCCGCCGAACGCGTCAATGATCCTCGTCAGGCGTTTGAGCCGCTCTTCCGCGAACCCGCGCTCGCGGACATTGCCGCCCGCACGGATGCGCTGGCCCGGGATTTCCTGCGTGCCCAGGCCGAGGCCGGACAGATTGACGGCAAACGAGTCGACACCATCCTCGCTGCGTGGAGCGACACAAGCCTGCACACGGTCTCAATGGCGTCACCGTTCCGTCGGGTCCGACCCGGCTACGGCGTGCTTATGGGCTTTCCCGAAGGCAGGCCTCCTGCCGATGTAAACCTGATGGCCACACCTGCCCTCCCTCCGAAGATCAACGCTGCGCTGCCGAATCCGGGTTGGGTCAAGGGTGAACTCCTGCTCAAGCTTTCGCTTGGCGCTGCTCCTCCGAAATCGCCATGACCCAGGCGCTCGAATCCCACCGGCTTCGCCGCGTCTGGCTCCCGCTGGCGCTGCTCATCGGCGACACGCTGATGACCTTTGCAGGTTTCTGCGCCGCCTATGCGCTGCGTTATGCCTCGCCGATCGGCAAATTGGGAATACCTGTGCCTGATGCCAGGTTCATCGAGTATCTTCCACTCCTGCTGATCGGGACGTTTTTTCTCATTGCCGCGTACGTCCAACTCGACCTGTACACGGAGCGCCTGCTCCTTCGCCGGCTTCAGTCGCTCAACCTGATCCTCAAGGGCACGGTGCTGTGGCTTGTCGCGTTTCTCGGACTTTCGCTCGTGCTGAAATTCGAGCCTCCGGTTTCCCGCTGGTTCGTGATTCTCGCAATCGCCGCCGTTCTGGTGCTCATGTACGCATGGCGCACGATCGTCTACTACACCCTGACACGCTCCAGGCTCGTGAACCGGCTGCGCCAGCGTGCAGCGGTGCTCGGATGGAACGAAGATGCCGCGACGCTGGTGCGTGACCTTCAGATGACGCCTGTCCATCCGCTCGCCTTCATCGGCTGCATCCGGATCGAGGGGGACGCGCCCTGCGACGAACGCTGCCTGGGATCGATTGATGATCTCCCAGGCATTCTCCGTTCCGAACGGGTCGACGTGCTGATCGCATCACGCACGGATCTTCCTCGCGAGCAATTGCGGTTCGTCGTGGAGACCTGCGAATCGGCCTACATCGAATGGAAGGTCGTGCCCTCGTCCTTCCAGATCCTGATCAGCGGACTGCGCCTTCAAACGGTCGGACGCGTGCCGATCATCGGCATCGAGGATCTTGCGATCAACCGTCTCCTCAATCGCCTGGCCAAGCGCTTCATCGACGTCACGGGTTCCGTCATGGGCCTGATTCTTTCCGCTCCCGTCATCGCGCTGCTGGCCGCACTCGTGAAACGGGAGTCACCAGACGGCCCGGTTTTTTTTCGCCAGGAACGCGTGGGCGCGCGGCACGCGCCGTTCATCCTCTACAAGCTGCGTAGCATGGCTCCGGATGCCGCGGCACAGGATCACGCCCAGGTCAGCACACGCGCGGGAGACCCCCGGCTTCTGCGGATCGGCGCCTGGATGCGCCGCTGGAATCTCGACGAACTGCCCCAATTCTGGAACGTGCTCCGCGGCGACATGAGCCTCATCGGCCCGCGCCCCGAGCGCACGCATCACGTGGAGCAATTGTCCAATGTGGTTCCCCATTACCTGCCGCGTCATCTGGTCCGTCCTGGCATGACAGGATGGGCGCAGGTCAACGGACTCCGGGGCGAGACCTCGATCGCCGGGCGGATCCAGCATGACATCTATTACATCGAAAACTGGTCGCTCTGGCTGGATCTGCAGATCCTTCTCCTGACGTTCTTTCGGTGGAAAAATCCCGCGGCCTAGCGGCAGGGTCGGCATTTACTGGCTTTCTTCCGCGGACCGCTTCGCCTTGTATCGCGACGCATGCCCGATGCCACACACTCTCGCGCAATCGTTCAGCTCTTCATGGCTGCCCTGTGCTGGAGTCTTGGAGGCCTGCTCATCAAGTACCTCACGTGGTCACCGCTTGCCGTAGTCAGCGGACGAGGGCTGATTGCCGGGCTCTTCCTCCTCGCCATCAATCGGGGCATCAAAATCCACTGGTCGCGCTGGCAGGTGCTTGCGGCCATCGCGTACGCCACCACTTCCCTGACTTTCGTGATGGCGACGAAGGCCACAACTGCGGCCAACGCCATCCTGCTCCAGTACACAGCCCCTGTATGGATTGCCCTGCTGGGATCATGGCTGCTCGGCGAGAAGGCCACACGGAGCGATTGGTTCACCATCGCCGCAGTCCTCGTGGGCATGGGCGTGTTTGTCTACGACGGCGTGAAATTCAGCAGCCTCACGGGGAATCTGATCGCGCTGCTGAGCGGACTTCTCTTCGCATTGCTCATCCTGTTCATGCGGAAACAGAGGGAAGGCTCACCCATCGATTCGATCATCCTTGGAAACCTGCTCGCGTTCCTCATCGGCATCCCGGCACTCCTTTCGGCCCCCGCGCTTTCCGTGACGGGATGGAGTGCGCTGCTTGTACTTGGAACAGTGCAACTCGGACTGTCCTACTGGTTCTACTCGCAGGCCATCAAGCGCGTCACGGCTCTCGAAGCCGTGCTCATACCTGTCATCGAACCGCTCCTCAATCCGTTGTGGGTACTTCTCATGACCGGAGAAAAGCCAAGCGCCGTCGCGCTTGTGGGCGGCGCGATCGTTCTCGGTTCGGTCACCCTTCGAGCCGTGGTTTCCCTGCGGGGAACTCGTTTCAAACGACCGATTGCCGCCGAAATCGCACGCAACGCCTAGCCTGTGACGACCGAGGTCATGGTGCCGTCAGCACCCGTCGCACGAGGGGTATCCAGAGTTCGTACCCCTTGCGGTTCATGTGGAGCTTGTCTGAGACAAAGATATCGGGTTTCGGCGTGCCGTCCGCCTGCAGCATCGAAGGCACGACATCGATGAAAGTGTCGCGAGAATCCCGCGAGAGGTAGTCCTTCATCATCCGGTTGAGCGCGACCACCTGATCACGCTGCTCCCAGCGCCGCGGGTTAAGCGCAACGGCAATCACGGCGACCCGCGCCTTGGGAAGTTCCCGGTGGATCCGTTCAACGATGGCCTTCATGTCCGCAAAGACCTCCTCGACCGGTTTCTTCGCGTTGATGTCATTGCCTCCTGAATACAGGACGACCTGACGCGGCTGGTAACGCAGGATCAGCTCCTCAAAAAACAAGCGGATGTCCGAAAACTGCGAGCCGCCAAAGCCACGGTTCAGCACGCGGTGATTCGGAAAATCCTGGGTCAGATCGGTCCAGCGGCGGATCGATGAGCTGCCCGTGAACACGATCGGCGCCACGGGCGGCGGAGTCTCAAGATCCGCCTTGGAAAATGCCGCTATCTCCTTCGCCCATCTGGATTCGGTCTTTGCTGCCGACCCGGCAATCGCGGGATGCGCGTTTGCAGGAGACTGCGCGAAAACTGTTCCCAGGCTCAGCGCAAGAGCGAGCACTCCAGCATACAAGTATCGAAACAGAGGAGACAGGGTCATGCGATCCAGAGTATGCCCTGGTTTCCGAAACCCAAGTCCGAATTCAGACGATGCCACCGGCTCCTGTCTGATCAACAACACCGACAAGCCACAACGGGTACGCTCGAAATGACTAGAGCTGTGTCACCGCGCGGCCCTTCACGGAACCCGCCGCATCTGCACGCGACGAAATTTCAGCGAGCGCATCCAGCACTTTGCCGCCGGTGAGCAGTTCCGGCAATACGATCGGGTCCTTCAAGGCAGGCGCGTAAATCAAATTGAACGGCACCGCGGAGCGATTCCACTTCGCGAGTTCCTGGGTGATCTTCGGATCCTTGTTGGTCCAATCGGCCTTAAAGAGAATCACATTGCGTCGGCCAAATTCCGTCAGCACGTCCTTCGACGTGAATACGGTTGCCTTGTTGGTCTGGCAGGTCGCACACCAGCGCGCCGTGAAATCCACATAGGCATACTTGCCGGCCGCCTGGGCCGCCGCCACTGCCTCCGGGCTCCATTTTTCCCAGACAACCTGGTATCCCGCCTTGCCGCCTTCCGCCACCTGCGCGGTCGCCGAACGCGGCCAGCCGAGCCAGATTCCTCCAACCAGGAGGGCTGCAGCGGCCACGCCCCCGATGACGCGCCTCGCCGTTTTTCCGTGCGGCTGCGCAAAGCGTCCATAGGCCCATCCCGCCATGGCGATCAGCACAAAGGCAAACACGATCATCAGCAGTGCATTCTCATCCGCGGCCGTCTGCGCAGCGAGCACCCAGAGCAACCAGGCGACCGTCGCATAGAGCGGGAAGGCCATGAGCTGCTTGAACGTCTCCATCCATGCGCCCGGACGCGGCAGGATCCGTGTTGCCTGCGGGAAAATCGACAGGAGCAGGTACGGCAGCGCCAGGCCGATCGCGATGGCTGTAAAGACGAGCAGCGATTCGCCGGGAGCCAATGCAAGCGCTACGCCCAGCGCAGGAGCCAGGAAGGGCGCGCTGCAGGGCGTGGCGACGAGGGTGGCAAGCATGCCGGTGAAGAAGGATCCGCTGAGGCCCTCCTTGCTTTGCAGACCCGCACCGGCACCTGTGGCTGAAAGTCCCACCTCAAACAACCCGCTCAGATTCAGCGCAAAAATCAGCAGGAAGACCGCCATGCCAAAAACGAACGCGGGTGATTGCAACTGGAAGCCCCAGCCGAGTTGCTCGCCGCCCGCACGCAGCGCGAGCAGCAGCCCGGCAAGTGCCCAGAAGGAGATCAGGACTCCCAACGAAAAGGCCAGGCCATGTTGAACCACCTTCGCCTTGTGACTGCCGGACTGATTCACAAAGCCAAGCACCTTGATGCCCAGCACCGGGAAAACACAGGGCATGAGATTGAGCACCAAACCTCCCATGAACGCGAGGAACAGGGTACCGATCAGGCTCGCTCCCCCACCCGAGGCCCCGCCCGTGGCGCCGGAGCCGGATCCGCCGCCTCCCGAGTGAGGAGTGCCAGCATTCACGGAAGCAACCGCACTCGTCGCGCTGGCCGATGCGGCCTTCGCAGTTGAAAACGGCACATTCACAAGAATGCCCGCCGGTCCACCCGGCGCTGCCTGCCAGCCATTTTTCGCGGTTAAAATGCCCGTGAGCGCCTTCGCATCCGCGGGGGAATCGGCACCTGTCGACATCTCCATCACATAACTTCC
>CAUJJL010000057.1 GCA_963205455.1 Verrucomicrobiota bacterium | reverse complement strand
CTTGTCCGCAACCGTTTGGTATTCGTTGCCCTTCTTGCCATCAATGACCACAAAGAAACTCTTTGCCTCGGGATTCCGACACCGCAGCGCCCAGTGCTTGCCATCGGGGCTGAACGAAATGTCCATGGCACCGTCGGTGCCTGCGACCTCCTTGCCGTCGAGCCAAAGTGAGCCGACACCTTCGTAGTTCACGACCCGTTTGCGCATGATGACAGCGTAACGGCTGCCAACCGGTCCGGTGACGACCTTTTCAACCGAGATGCCGGATCCGCCAAAGGGTTTTCCGTCCACGAGCACGGTATTGCCGGGCGCCAGAGTGATCAGGCGCTTGCTGTCGGCGGTGAACTGCGGGGAATAGCCCGTATAGCTCGCGACCTTGCCGTCGACGACCAGCACGGATTTTTTGTAGTCCTCCACTGTGGCGGCGTTGTAGGCATAGCGTGATTCATCGGGGCTGAAAACAATGGGGAAATCCTGATGGCCCGCCTCGGGGCCGGGCTTGCCATTGACGAAGAGCCTCCATTTGCCACGGCTGCTTTCGGTTTTCATGTCGCCCCACGTGACATATTTGCCGAGTGGAGACATCGCGATGGGATTGTAGTTGGTCCCAAGCGAAAGGCGCGGACCGCGGCCGATCTCCTTGCCGTCGTGAATCACGATGTAGTCGTTTCCCTGCCGTGCCATATAGGCAAAATGTCGGCCGTCCACGCTGAAGAGTACAGCGCTGGGCGTGCCTGCGATGCCCTTCCAAGTATGTTGGGAGCGGTAGACATTGGGCGCCTTGTTTGGCGAAGGAGGAAGCATCGGACCACCGCCAATCAGTTCGTCGATGACAGGCCCCTCAACCCCGTCCACCACCACCGCCATCCGTGTGCCCTTTGAAGCGATGTGGGCAACGCGCACCTGTTGGGGACTAATAATGTAACTGCCGCCTTCATTGCCGGGCCCCACCACCAGTTCTTCGACTTTGGGCTCGGCCGCCCGCGACGAAGCAAGGGCAAATACGAACAGCGCGGTGAGGAGTGAGATTCCAGTGAGCGTTTTCATAGGCGTGGAAGAGGGATTGTATTGGGTTGGAAGAGACATCGTGTCAGCACCTCCTGCGTCGTGTAGCCTGCCAGATCAAAGTCGCATGCGGGCGGAGGTCCCTGAACTCGCCAGCATTGAGGCGATGCTGGTGCTGCCGTCGGGGGTGATCCGGTAACGTTTTGCAGCGCCATCCGCGATCGCGATGAAGGTGAACACGCCGTCGGCGCCCATCTCGTAGGGCGTCTGGAGATTCGGAATGCTCGTGATCTTCTCCACAGCTTTGCCATCCACCATCACCTCGTAACCCCCTCCGGGGATGAAGCGGAAATAGATGATGTGGTTGCCGTCCGGGGTGAAATACGGGAGACAGTAGAGCGCCGTCATCGGATCGACGAGCTTGCCGTTGATGACGAGGCCCTGCTTGCTCGTGTCGCCGTTTACAGAGCCGAAATGAGCGGCATATTTCCCATCGTGACTGAAACGGAAACGCGGCTTGTTTTGACCGTCGTTGAAGTTTGTTTCATAGACGTTCACCCCCTTTTGCTCAACGCCGTCGAGATAGAGGGAGAGAAATCCTCCGGCAAAGCCATTGAAACCGTAGTGGCTGCCGTCGGGGCTGAAGCCGAGATAGCTGGCCCCGCGGACTGAGGTCGCCTTGCCGTCGACGACAACACTCGCGTTGGGCTGCCCCGAGGCCTGGGCGATGTAGCCGATGCGTTTTCCAGCGCCCATGACGAGCTGGATGGCCTGATAGCCGTCGGACTCGTCCTCATCGACGACAAGAAACTGCCCGCCCGCGGAGTAGGATCGGGCAAGGTAGATGACCTTTGCGGAATCCGCAGTGAACTGCAGCTCCTCAATCTGATCATAGAGCTGTCCCCTCTTCCCATCGATAAGCGCGAACTTCTTCGAACCTCCGACCGTACAGAGCGCCGCGTACCGTTTGCCCTCTGGACTGAAGACCACCTTGTCGATCGAGTCGCAGTCGCTGCCCGGGATCTTCTTACCGCCGGCGCCCAGAAAAACTCCCGGCGTGCCGCGGCTCCCGCTGATCACGAGGAAATTCAGCCCGCCCGTGGACATATGCACACTGTGGATCAGCGGCGCCCGGGAGGCCTGTTTGCCATTGATCAGAAGCACATCCGTGTCGGGCGCGTGGCCGATCGTGAGGACACTTTTCCCGTCGGGAGAAAATTGCGGCCTGTCGCCCTGGAAGCCCACGTTCTTGCCATCGACCATGAGCAGCGATCCGCGCTGTTCGCCGTGTTTGGTAAACATCGCCACATAGCGCGATTCGTCGGGACTGAACAGCGGGGCCTGGGTGATGCCGTTTGTCGGATCACTCGCAACGCCGTCCACCACGAGCTTGTGCACACCGCCCGCCTCGGCAGCGGTCACATACCAGAACCGCCTGCCGCTCGGGGAAAAACCGAAGAGCGGCGACGGGAAAGGATTGAGGCTGCCATTCGCCGGAGCGCGTGCAATCTCCTTGCCGTCGAGCACAAGAATGACGTCGGTGCCGACAAACACCGAGTAGGCGTAGCGCTTGCCGTCACGGGAAACCGCCTTGTGGCCGGGATCAGTGACCCTGTCGAAACGCTGGCCTTCCACGCCATCGAAGAGATAGACCTGCCGACTGCCCTTTGGCGACGTGATCAAGGCGTGCAGGCCTGGATTGCTGACGGCTTGGGCTCCGTGGGAGACGAGATTCTGGCCCTGAGGCAGAATGACGACCGACTCGACTTTGGCCTGGGCCAAGGCGGACAGGACAAGCGCGCCGAAAAGACAGGAGGCGCGAATCTGGAATGAAAGCGAGTTCATGGAATGAAACCAGGAGCAGAGCAGCCGCGACAGGCCTCAGGCCTTGGCGCCAGGACGTCGGTTCACAACCGCCGTCCGCCCGCAACGCCTGGGTGACTTCCGATGGCGCAATGTTCGCGGAAACTGCGTGGGGAGTGGGTTGATCGGGGTTGAGACGCGGAGTTGAAAACGCAATTCTTAGCCGAGAATCGCGGGAAGTGATCCCGTATGGGTATCATTCCGAATTGGGAAATGACAAGCGCCAACACAAGGGCTTTCCACTCTCCTGCATACCCCATCGTGCCCACCCAAAAATCTGCCGCCCATCCAAAGTCCGTAGGAATTCTAAACCGCGTTACTTTCGATCCCGGAATGATAAGTCAAGGAGCGGGTTTGCATAGGGTTACGTGTCAATCACTTGCCGCAGGTGGTGACGCGCTTCGCGAATGGGCACGCCTCCCTCTTTCGCCAACGAGCACAAGCCCTCGTCGATGGCTGCAAGCATCTCAGGAGTTTCCTCGGCAGTCTCGCCGAGCCAATGCCGCAACAGCTGCTGTTCCTTGGGCTCGAGTTTCCGGATGGCCTCTTGGATTTCAGCGAGCTTGGTCATGGATGGAATCATGATCGCCCGGTTCACGCAGACAACTGGAAAACAGCCTCGTGATCGTCGATGAAAATGGCGGAAGAGGCCTGTCGCGATTACCCGCTTTTAAATCCTTGAGAAAGGAGGAATGAACTCGCGCTTCTCGGTCGGTGCGGTTTGTGCCGCGAACAAAGATTTCAATCGATGATCGATCCGCCGGAATCGCGTAGGTCATGTCGGCGTCCAGGAAAGTGTAGCCGGGAGTCATGGTCTCTCCATGCGCGATGCGATCCTGTCTGTCCACTGCCCGAAGTTCGACTCCGCCGGTGTGCTTCCTTCGATCGGCCGACATTGCACGCCCGATTCCGGCTTCCAGGTCCGATGGAATGCGAACACACTTGGCGACGTCATGAGCACAACAGGTTCTTCACGGAACGGAGTGGATAGGCGGGGAAGGCAGATGGGAAAGGAGGTCGAGCTTGCCGCAGAAGAAGAGGCTTCGAGCACGAGGGAAGATGACTCCATTGTTTGGGCTAAAGCTTTAGAATATGGGGCTCGAATCAAAATGCAATTAAATAGACATCGCAGTTAAATATCGAGTGCACTTAGGCTATTTAAGCCTTGATGGATTCCTCATTGCAGTATCGAAAGTTGCACCACTAATCATATAAATAGTTTATTATTAGTATTTAATAATTCTATCCGCCGAACCCAGATTTGATTGACCCTATACAAACTTAGTCTAGCTTAGTCCATCATGATCACCGTCAACACTCATGAAGCCAAGAGCAAGCTCTCCGCGCTCCTTGCAGCGGTAGAGGAAAAGGGCGAAGCAGTGGTTATTTGCCGCAACGGCAAACCCGTCGCCGAGCTCAGGGCCATCCCTCCCGCGACGCATTCACGGTTTACCCCCAAACCCAGTCTTCGTGTGGGTTTTACTCCCGGCTTTGATCCCACCGAAGGAGCCAGTGAAGACGAATGGCCGGAGGAGGCCCGGTGATCCTTCTGGATACGTGCACTCTTCTCTGGCTGATCAGTGCTCCCGAAGTGCTCTCACCCGCCGTGCGCCAGC
>CAUJJL010000056.1 GCA_963205455.1 Verrucomicrobiota bacterium | reverse complement strand
CCTCCCTCGAATCGCGCAAACTCAACCTGCAGCCTTTGCGCGAAGTCGACACCAAGTACAAGGGCGACCCCTCGTTCAGCTTCAACACGCAATTCAAGCTCACGAGCAAACTCGACCTGAAAATCGCCTATTCCCGTTCCTTCAAGCTGCCGGATCTGGAAAACTCCACCCAGGGACTCGTCTCCGGCAACAACAGTTTCGTCGTCAACGAAGCGGTTCCCGTCGCCGCTGACGGCACGCGCGGAACAATCTCTGTCGCCAATCCCCAGATCAAACCCGAGACATCCCAAAACTGGGATTTCGAGATCTCCTATCGACTCGGCGAGAGCGGACAGATCTCTCTCGCGGGCTACCACAAGTCAGTCACGAACCAGGTCGTCACGTTCTCCTCATTCGACGACTCACCGGTCTTCCACACCGTCCTCCCGATCCTCGGGCTTGATCCCGCAGATTACGAGGACTGGCGGTTGACCACTTCCTCCAACAGCAAGAGCAAGCAGGCCACGAAGGGCCTTGAGTTCCAGGTCATCCACGATCTGTCCTTTCTCGGACGCTGGGGCAGGAATTTCCAGGGATTTGTCACCTTCTCGGCAAAGGAACTCGCAAAACCTGCCGCCGCAGAACCCGTCACGCTGACGAGTCCAAATGGCAACCCCGTCACCTTCACACCAAGCGTAAAGACGATCACGCTCACCGCCAATCGTTTCGGTGGAGCCGGGCTCCAGTATATCGGAAGGCGATTCTACGCCCAGCTCCGCGCCACGTATCGCAATGACAACGAGCTTTCCGGACAGATCGTTCTTGCCGACGGAAACGTCATCCGACGCATCGCTCCCGCCGAAACTCGCGTTGATCTCAACCTGAACTACATCCTCAGCAAGCGATACAATCTTTTTCTGAGCGGAAAAGACATCCTCTATTCCGAGCGCAAGATCGAGTGGCATGATGACAAGGGAATCCTTCCCTCATACGCGCAAGTGATCGATTGGCGGGAGTTTGGTGTCACGTGGACCGTCGGACTCAATGCACGCTTCTGATCACGCCTTTTCATGCGAGCGCACAAACTAAGAATGGCAGGCTTCGTTTTCATCGCAGGCTGCATCCTTTTCCGGATGGTCGCAGCCGAAACGGTCCCCTCGCCCTCACAGATGAAGCGCGCGGAACGATTGGTGCGGGAAATGAACCTGGAGGGCGAGACCGTGTCCAAACAGATCAGTGGCCTGATCGCCAGGCACTACGCCGAATTGAGCGCAATTCACGCAGTTCGCGATGCTGAGTTGCAGGCCGCGCGGAATCTCCATTCAACCGACAAGACTGCTTCGGATGAAGGCGTCCGTGCCGCACAGTCCCGCGCGCTCGAAGCACAAGGTACACTTCACCGTCAGTTTCTCGCCGGACTCGCGCGCGATCTGACTCCCGCGCAAATCGACCAGGTCAAGGACGGGATGACCTACCGTGTGCTCCCTCTCACCTTTCGCGTATATCAGGAAATGCTGCCGGACCTCACCGCCGCACAAAAGTCACAGATACTCGCCTGGCTCACTGAAGCACGGGAACTCGCCATGGACGGCGGAAGTTCGGAGGAAAAGCACGCGATCTTTGGCAAATACAAGGGCCGAATAAACAACTACCTTTCAGCCGCGGGTATTGACATGAAGCGGGCGGAACACGACATGCTCGCACGAAAGAAGTCAGCCGGAATCCCATCTCGATGAGACCCGTTCTCCTGTTCCCAATCGTGCGACCTCTTCGCTCCTTCGCGCTGCTGTTCGCCGCCTTGTCCTCTCTCGCTACTATCGGCAGTGCCCAGTACCCGTATATCAGCCCCGAGATCAAGCATGAAGCCGATGCCCGGCGAGCCGCGGCAGACGCCCACTCCGACCGGGCTTTCGAAAAAGCGCTGAAGGAAATCCGGGCATGGGAAGGAAGGGGCAAACCCTACCTTCCAGCCGCCGCAGAACCCAAGGACCTTCCCCAGGCGAACATTCCCGCGTTTCCCGGCGCGGAAGGAGGCGGCATGTATTCCTTTGGCGGCCGGGGCGGAAAGATTTTCGTCGTCACCAGCCTCCAGGATTCGGGCCCAGGCACGTTGCGCGAGGCGCTCGAAGCAGGGGGACCGCGCATCATCGTCTTCAATGTCGCAGGCATCATCCGACTCAAGAGCCGCATCCGCGTGCGTGCACCCTACGTCACGCTCGCCGGCGGCACCGCTCCCGGCGACGGCGTGTGCATTGCGGGCGACACGGTGGAACTCGAAACACATGACGTCATCATCCGCCACATGCGTTTCCGACGCGGCGAAACCTGGGTCGGCGACCGCAATGACTCCCTCGGCGGGAATCCCATCGGCAACATCATGATCGATCATGTTTCCGCCTCCTGGGGACTCGACGAAAACATGTCGATGTACCGCCACATGTACCAGCCTCCGTCGGGAGGACCCGAGCTCAAGCTGCCCACGGTCAACATCACGATACAAAACTCGATCTTCAGCGAAGGGCTCAACACCTACCATCACGCCTTCGGCAGCACCATTGGAGGACTAAACAGCACGTTTCATCGCAACCTCTGGGCGAACAACACCGGCCGCAATCCCAGCGTCGGAATGTACGGTGATTTCACCTTCGTGAACAATGTACTCTTCAACTGGGTTCACCGTACCATCGATGGCGGTGATCACCGGAGTTTTTTCAATATCATCAACAATTACCTCAAACCCGGCCCCGCAACACCCGTCGGACGCCCCATCTCCTGGCGTCTCCTGAAGCCCGAGTCGGAACGCAGCAAGACAGTGTTCGATCATTTCGGAAAGGCCTTCGTGAATGGAAATGTGGTCGAGGGCAATGCGCGCGTCACAAGGGACAACTGGGACGGCGGTGTGCAACCCGAGTCACGCGCCGACATCGCCACCGTGCTGCCGACCATTCGCCAGGACAAACCTTTCCCCCACGCAAGACTGACGATTCTTCCTGCCCGAGAGGCTTATGAAGCCGTGCTGAAATCTGCCGGTGCGACACGCCCGAAGCGCGATGCCGTCGACCTGCGCATCGTCCAGGATGTGCGCACGGGCAAGGTATCGAGCGGGCCATTCAACGGGTCGCGTGAGGCCTACAAGGCGGTCCGCTACAGCGACAAATCGATCGACGAAATCATCCACTTGGTTGACCTAGGCATCATCACGGATCCGTCACAGGTTGGTGGCTACCCTGCATACAAAGGTACGCCGTACGCGGATGCGGACGGGGACGGATTGCCCGATGATTGGGAAACCCGTCACCAGTTGAATCCAAGCGACCCTGCCGACGCCTCAATCGACAGTGACAAGGACGGCTATTCCACGATCGAGGAATTCATCAACGGAACGGATCCCCTGTCCGCGCAAAACTGAATCAGCGCCTGTGTCGCCAGTCGGCGCCCTTCGGCTTCCGCGCCGTGGCCAGGTGCCAGCAGAGGCAGACCGGACAGAGGTACGCCACCCGCTGGCGCTCAACCCCGACCAACGCAGCAGCCTCGAGCGCCTCGCCTTCGGTGCGATAGCGCCGCTTGCCCTTGCATGAGGCTCTTTCATTGGAGCGGCGCAGGTTTCGAGACGACACAGGGGGCGAACCTAAGAGCGCCCATCCACCGGTCAATCATTGGCAGCACCGCGCGTCGACAACACTGCGCTGGGGCAAAAGGCAGGCCCGATCGCAATCCAGGGTGTTATCCGGCATGATGTTATATAATATGTGATTTCCATGAAACCCAGCCGCTTTTGATCAAGATGGATGGCGCATGTGCCGATTTACGCAGTCTCAACCAAGCATGAATTGGCGCACCACGGCATTGCTCGCCCTCATTGTTTCTATGGCGGCGCTCGTTGGATTGATCATGGCATACGGTGACGTCCTGTATCCATACCTGATCGGCGAAAGCGGTTCGATCCGTGGCTTCGCGGTTGCCGCCATCGCAGGCGGCACCGTGATGACCCTAGTTCTGGCAATCCTGGGCGAGCGACTCCTTGTCCGGCGCATCCGCGCGCTTCGTTCCGCCGTCGAGCAACTGGGAAATGAAAAGGCCGCGCGCGAACTCCAGTTGTTCCGCGGAGAAAACGAAGTCGCCCGCCTCGCGCGTGTCACTGGCACGATGGCGCTGCACCTTTTGGAGGAGCGTAAAACAGCGGAGGCCGCCACCCTCGCCCGATCCCGGTTTCTGTCGAACATCAGTCACGAAATCCGAACCCCGCTGAATGCGGTGCTCGGCTACACGAGCCTTCTGCGATCCACTCCCCTTGAGCCGAAGCAGGTGACATGGCTGGATTCGCTTGCCGCGGGCGGCGAGACGCTGCTCAGCGTCATCACGAACATTCTCGATTACGAAAAGGCGCAGAACGGAAAACTCGATCTCCATCCCAAGCCGGTTAAAATCCGTAGTCTAATTCTGGATACAGTTTCAGCCATGGCCGCATTCGCGGAAAGCAAGGAGCTCCGGCTCGAATCAGGAATGGAGCCCCGCGTTCCAGAAATTGTGGTGCTGGACGCCTCCCGGCTGCGCCAGGTTCTGATTCATCTGCTCACCAATGCCATCAAGTTCACGCGATCGGGCTCCGTCGAACTCACGATCGCGGCACGCCCGGCGAGCCAGCCAGACCATGTCCTCCTCGAATTTCGAGTTCACGATACCGGTCCGGGCATCCAACCCGACCTGATCCCTCGCCTCTTCGTGCCGTTCACCCAGGGCGACGATTCCCGCACCCGGTTGCACGGCGGTATTGGCATGGGACTCGCCCTCTGCTCGCGGCTCGTGAACGCAATGGGCGGCAAACTGCAGCTTGAATCCACTTCCGAGATGGGCACTGCCTTTGCCTTTTCCTTCGAGGCCGAAATCCGTCGCAGCCTCGAACCCGAGCAAGCTCCGCCCTCGGAGGACCCCACACCTCCCCATTCCTCCCTGCATGTGCTCGTCGCCGAGGACAACGCGGTCAACCGCAGTCTGCTCCGCACCATGCTCAGTCAGTTGGGTCACGAGGCCGAATTCGCGGTCAACGGCATAGAGGCGTTCAAGCGAATGCAGAATCTGGAGATCGATGTCGTCCTCATGGACATGCAGATGCCCGAGCGCGACGGCTGCGAGGCCACCGCCCTCTACCGGAGTTGGGAAAAAACATCGGACCGCATGGCGCCACTTCCGATCATTGCCCTGACGGCAAACGTCCTCCCCGGCGATCGCAAGCGCTGCCTGGATGTCGGCATGAACGGCTTCCTAAACAAGCCGATCCTGCTCTCGGACCTTCGCGCCGCGCTCGCGCGATTCACGCACGATCCGACACTGGAAAGCCCTTCGACGCTTTGAAACCCGCGCGCCGCGCAATCAGCGCAGGCTCGAGGGTTTTAGGATCACGTGCTTGATCTTCTTGCGTCCCCACGTGTACGTGATGTGCACAAGCCCATCCGAAGTTTGGATCACAGCCGGATAAGAATAGCCGCTGACCATCGGTTCCGTCTCCAGGGTCACAATCCGATTCCAGGCGATCCCGTCAGAAGAAATCGCGACATCGAGAGGCCAGCGATTGCCCTTTCCGGGCTCGTCCGGACGATGACCGGAATGGTTGTACACGATGAGTTGCCGCCCGTCCTTGAGTGTCACGGCATCGGTACCCGAATTCGGATTGGGGAGCTCTGTCGCCGCGAGACCACTCCAGGTCCTTCCCCGATCGGCCGACCACGTCATGGCCACCGTGCCCTGCTTTGTTCGACACAATGCCTCGAGCCTGCCATCGGCATGGAAGAGAATGCTGGGCTGAATCGCGTCCAAGCCCGGCCCCTTGTCCACCGACGCCGTTTTCTCCCAGGACACGCCCCGATCGTGCGTCATTTCAAAATGCACACGCCAGCCATCAGGTGTGCCTTCGGTGCTGGAGCCGCAAAGCCACGTGCCGTCCTTCAGGAGAACTGGCTTGTTCTTGATCGGCCCAAGAATGCCATCCGGCAAAGCGCGTGGCACGCTCCAGTTTCTGCCTCCGTCGTCAGAGGTGCGCATCAGCCCCCACCACTCGCTCGGCGATGGCCCGACCTTGTAGAAGAGAACCAGCGGACCGCCCGGCGGATTGAACAGGACAGGATTCCAGGTGGGCAGGCGCGGGCCGTTTGACTGGCGTCCATCCGCGACCTCCACGGCCTCCGACCAGCGATTGTTCTCAAAATGAGCCACCCAGATGCTGACATCGGGCGCCCGTTCCTTGGTGCCGCCAAACCACGCCGCCACCAAATGCCCCTTGCCCACCTCAACAATCGTCGAAGCATGGGATTCCGGGTAGGG
>CAUJJL010000055.1 GCA_963205455.1 Verrucomicrobiota bacterium | reverse complement strand
CGAGTTCTTCCTTCACGCTGTCGGTCATCAAGGCCGTGATCACCGTGAAGGCGGACGACAAGACGCGGCCCTATGGCTCCGCGAATCCGACACTCAGCGCAACGATGACGGGTTTTGTCGGTGGGGAAACCCTGGAAACGTCGGGCATCACCGGTGCACCTTCGCTGACGACGACTGCGACCACTGCCAGCTTTGTTGGAACCTTTCCAATCACCAGCACTATTGGAACTCTTGCGGCGGCGAACTATTCCTTTGTGATGGCGCCGGGAACGCTGACGGTCAGCAAGGCGGTGCTCACGGTAAAGGCGGACGACAAGTCACGCGCTTACAATACGCTGACGCCAACGCTGACTGCATCGATCACGGGATTCGTCAACGGGGAGACTTCCGCGGTGCTGCTCGGCGCGCCCATCCTGTCGACGACGGCGACGGCCACCAGCAACATTGGCACGTATCCCATCGTCGTCGAAATCGGCTCGCTCCAGGCTTCCAACTACACCTTCACCAATCTGATCAACGGAACGCTGACGGTTTCCGCTTCGCAGCTCACCATCGTGCTCGAGGGGTTGAGTCGCGTCTACAACGGTCAGCCCCAACCCGTCAGCGCGACGACCACGCCCTCGGGTTCACCCTTGCTGTTCACCTATGACGGCAGCGCGACTGCGCCGACCAATGCGGGTTCCTATGCGGTGCAGGCGACTTCCGCCGATCCGAACTTTGGCGGAACGGCGACCGGTACGCTCGTCATTGCCAAGGATTCGCAGACCCTGACATTCAACCTGCCCTCGATTACGATCGGTGTGCCGGTGCCTCTGTCGGCGACCGCGAGTTCCGGGCTTCCCGTGAGTTTCTCGGTTGTTTCCGGAAATGCGACGATCGCAGGCAACCTGCTGACGGTGAATGACGGCGCGCTTGTCACGGTCCGTGCCCAGCAGGTGGGCGATGGGAATTACAACGCGGTCCTGGTCGACCGCACGACCGGATCGAGCAACCGCGCCGCGCAATCCATCAATGCGGTGGCGCCGGGCGACAAGCTGACGACATCGGCACCCTTCACCGTGGTTGCGACCGCGACATCGGGGCTGCCGGTGTCGATCAACCTTGTGAGCGGCCCTGCCACGCTGTCGGGAAATGTGGTCACGCTCACGGGTGCGGCGGGCACGGTTGTGCTGCGGCTGAGCCAGGCGGGAAATGCAACCTATCTTCCTGCGGCCGATGTCATGCTGTCGATCGCGGTCTCATCGACTGGCGCCTCGACCTATTTTGGCGCCGTGCTCAGCGGCGCCGGTGGAACGCGAAACGGCGATATCGGTGCCACGTATCGCACGTCGTCCAACCAGGGCACCTTGCTCATTCTTGCGCCTACGCTACTGGTGAACACCGCGGTTGATTTCACGCTAACGGGCAACTCGTTCACGCGTACCGTCGAGGTAGGCAGCGGCACACCGATACCGCTGACAATCACAGGTCAGATTTCCAACGGAGTGCTCTCCGGCACGATCGAGCCGATCGGGCAGACGTTCAATGCGCCGCTGTTGTCGACAGAAGGCACCCAGGCGCCGTTTGCCGGATTCTACCAACTGGCGGCGCTGGGGTCGTCGAAGGGAACCACCTATGTGGCGGTGGGCCCGCAGAACCAGGTTCTTGTGCTGGGCATTCTTCCGCTCAGCCGAATAGCCGGTACGACGACGCTGGCTCTGGATGGCACGTTCGCGTTTACGTCGGGCAGCACGGTCGTGCAGGGCAAGTTGGATGCGGCTACGGGATCGATCACAAGCACGGTTGCGCCGCAGAGCCTGCCGACCATTGCATTTGCCGGGGTGCGCTCATCGATCGCTCCCAACGACCGGTTGATCAATGTGTCCGCTCGTTCGAAGGCGAATGGAGGGGCGAATCCGCTGATCACCGGCTTTGTGATTACAGGAAACTCGCCCAAGACTGTCCTCGTGCGCGGAGTTGGCCCCGGCCTTCAGCCGTACGGTGTGCAAGGATTTCTTGAAACTCCGACGGTTCAGCTCTTCAACGGCGGGAACAAGGTGGGAGAGAACACGGGGTGGGGGACCTTGCCCAATCTCTCGGATGTGAGGACGGCGTTTGCTCGTGTGGGCGCATTTCCGCTGGCCGAGGGCTCGGCCGATTCGGCCCTGCTTGTCACGCTCAATCCTGGCGGCTACACGGTGCACATCAGCGGCGGCACGGGCATTGCGCTTGCGGAAGTTTACGATGCGAGCGCGAATCCCCAATTGGAGAGCCAGCGATTGATCAATGTCTCCGTCCGCAATGAGGCCGGGTTTGGGGAGGAAACCTTGATTTGCGGATTCATCGTGTCGGGCAACGCGCCCAAGAAGGTCCTGATCCGCGGCATTGGTCCGACCCTGAGCGACTATGGTGTCCAGGGCTTCCTTGCGGACACGGTACTCAAGGTTTTCACGGGTGAAACGTTCCTGGGTGAGAACGACAACTGGAGTGCCGACTCGGCTCAGGCGTTGGTGAATTCGCAGGCGGCTTCGGCGACAGGAGCCTTTACGCTACCTCTCGGCAGCAAGGATTCCGCAATCGTCCTGACTCTCGCTCCCGGTGCGTACACTGCCCAGGTCTCGTCTGCGGTTGCCGGTGTGAAGGGTGTTGCGCTCATCGAAGTATACGAGGTTCCCTGATGGCTCGGCGCCTTTTTCGCCCCTCTTGGTGCATGCGTGTCATCGCGCTGTGCACCGCGCCGATCTTGTTGGCTAGCGAAGGTCTGTGCGCGGGTTCTTCGCCCCAATCCACGCCATCCGAAGTCAGGGGACGGATTGTCATCAGTCGTTCGGATGCGGCATGGCAGTCCCAGCAGATTCAGGAGGCCTGCATCCTGCCGAATCCGCGCGATCCTTCCAAACTCGTGATGTTCTATTCGGGGGTGCCGAAGACGAACCGTGTGCTCTGTGAGGTCGGCAAGGCGTGGGCGGACGTTTCGGATCCATTCACGTGGCATCAGGACGAAGGAAATCCCATCTTTGGCCCCAGCGGTCGCGGGTGGGACGCACGAACGATGCGGCTCGACGCGGTTCTCCATGTTCCGGAGGAGGATGCCTACTACATCTACTACTCGGCCACGACAGGTGGAATTCAGGATCACATCGGTCTGGCCATCACGCCGGTGGGCGATGGCTATGCCTCGATAAATGCAGACACCATCAAACGCCACGGGGATGCTCCCATCCTCGCACCCGAGCCCGCGGCACCGTTTCACGAAAAAATGGTATCGCAATCGGCCGTTTGGCGTGAGCCGGGAAGCAAGCCCGGTACCTGGATGTGGTACATGTATTATTCCTACCGGGGCAAGGATGGCACCCTGCCGGGATTGCGCCTGGCGACATCGACCGACGGAAAGACGTGGCAGCGGCATTTCAACACTGCTGATCCCCGTGGCATGGGGCAGATTTTTGAGTCAACGCCCGATGCTTACTACGAGTGGCATCAGGTACAGAAAATCGGTCAGACGTACGTGCTCTTCATCGAAGTTGGCCTTTCGAAGGGCCAGCGCTGGCGTCCCGTTGTCGCGGTGAGCAGGCATCCCGATCGCGGCTGGAAACAGTTGGATGTCGATACGGTCCTGCAGACAAAGTGGAAGGGATTGTATCGCGACGACGCCCTGTACCATGTGGCCACGCCCGCCAGCTATCAGATTGGTGGCAAATGGTATCTGTTCGTGCAGGCGTGTCCGCTCCCTGCAAATCGCAACTATATCGATGGCCAATGGGACATCTGGGCAGTTGCTTCAGAACTGAAGATTCCGACTCTGCCTGGGATGGACGACATCCACATCCCAGGGGTCTCCGGAGGAGGCTGAACCTTCTGTTACCGTTTGTACGGAAGCGGATAACGCTTGGCGAGCAGGTCGACGCGTCCGCGGGCATCGGCCAGGGCTGCGGCCTCATTTGGAGTGCCCGCCGCCTTCAGGACGATGTCGATGGCTTCGGCGACCAAGGGCATGTCGGGCTCCGTCAGGCCGCGCGTTGTCATCGCCGGTGTTCCAATGCGAATGCCGGAGGCCTGGAAGGGCGAGCGGGTTTCAAACGGGACGGTATTTTTGTTAAGCGTGATGTGCGCCAGATCGAGCGTCTCCTGGGCCTTTTTGGCAGTGAGCTCCGGCAGGTTGTGACGAAGATCGACGAGGAAGAGATGGTTGTCGGTGCCGCCGGATACCACCTTGTAACCCTTCGCCATCATCGCCCCGGCGAGGGCCTTGGCATTGCTGATGATCTGCTGGGCGTAGCGGGCGAATTCGGGTTTGAGGCACTCGTTGAAGCAGACCGCCTTGGCGGCGATCACATGCATGAGCGGTCCACCCTGGGCGCCGGGAAACACGGCTGAATCGACTGCCTTTGCGTGTGCGGCCTTGCACAGGATGAGTCCGCCCCTGGGGCCGCGCAGTGTCTTGTGGGTTGTTGTGGTGACGAAGTCCGCATGGGCGACAGGCGAGGGATGTACGCCGCCGGCGATGAGCCCCGCGATGTGGGCGATGTCGGCGAACAGCAGGGCCCCCACGCTTCGGGCGATTTCGCCCATCGCTGCGAAGTCGATCGTGCGCGAGTAGGCGCTGGCTCCGACAGTGATCATTTTCGGCTGCTCGCGCCTGGCGACCGCTGCGAGTTCGTCGTAGTCGATCAGGCCGTTGTCCTCGCGCACGCCGTATTGGAAAAACTGATACAGTTTGCCCGAGAAATTGGCGGGATTGCCGTGGGTCAGGTGCCCGCCGTGCGAGAGATTCATGCCGAGAACCTTGTCGCCCGGCGACAGCACCGACGCGTAGACGGCAAAATTGGCCTGTGCGCCGGAATGCGGCTGCACGTTGGCGTGCTCTGCGCCGAAGAGGCGCTTGGCGCGCTCAATGGCGAGCGACTCCACCTTGTCGACATGTTCGCAGCCGCCGTACCAGCGTTTGCCCGGGTAGCCCTCCGCGTACTTGTTGGTCAGGACGCTTCCCTGCGCCTCCATGACGGCGGGGTACGTGTAGTTTTCCGAGGCGATCAGTTCCAGGTGGCTTTGCTGGCGGGCGAACTCGGCCGAAATGGCGGCGTTGATTTCTGGGTCAACCGTTGCGAGAGGCTGGGTGTTGAGCATGGTGATGGGAAAGTGGCGAGGCTACGGCAGACGGGCCTTCGACGGCGGCCCGGGAAAAGGGCTCAGCAAGACACGAAACCCTGCCTTCGGAAACCAAAAAACCTAGGAGGTTCGGGATGTCCGCTCCTTCAGAAACGCCACGACGGAAGGGATCGCCTCCACCATCTCATCCCGGCTCGTCTCGTACTCGGAGAGCGGTCCACCAAAGGGATCCGCAATTTCGCGATGGGCTCCCTCGGGCAGAAATTCCCTGAAAAGAAACAGGGTTCCGGGTTCGGGAAAGAACTGGAGCTGGACGACGGTGCGGTGCGTCTCGGTCATGCCGAAGATCGCCAGGGCATTGGACACGAGTTCCTGGGTCAGCGGCTGACTCTCGTGTCCCGAAATATCGATCCCCACCTTTTTCATGGCCGTCACTGAATTGGGCGACACGGTTTCCCCTGCACGGCAGGATACTCCTGCCGAAATGACCTTGATCGACCGGAGAGGCTCGGGTTGTGCGGCGAGGGCATGCGCCAGCAGGCCAGCCGCCATCGGACTGCGGCAGATGTTGGCTGTGCAGATCATGATGACGTAACCGGCGGAATTCATACGAAGCTGGGTCAACGAAAACGATTTGAACGGAAAGGCAATTCTCTCCCTCCCTGCGCCTGTGTTCGGATTGAAGGGAAGGGGATCAGGTTTCTCGGATGTGCTTCAGTGCAACGAGTGCCTCGTAGAGTTGAATGGCCCGTTGGAGGACGGCGTCCTGGACTGGAGTCGGCGGCGACGATTGAGACGGTGACGCCTTGTCGGTGGATGGAGCCGGTGGCGCGATGGCATCTTTTTCCTCCGGATCCGACAGGTCCGGAGGAGAATCGGGAAGAGGAACGCCATTGGCATGGTCTCGCACCATGGCGGCCTCGTCGTAACGTCGCTTGTCGAGCTTGGAGGGCAGAAGCTCCTGAGGCGACGTTCCGGCTTCCAGGGCATCGCGCGCCTGCTCATCCGCACGCAGCGGGGTTGCAACCGCGACGTCCGGACTGATGGCAGGAGAGGCGGCGCCGAGGGTGATCAGGTAGCGATGCCTTCCTTCCAGCCTTTGCACGATTTCCGCGGCAGTTGTCGAGTCGATCAATACAAGGCGAAGCGGAAGATGGGCCGAACTATTCACCCAGTTGCCGATAGTGGTGACTGATTCAGGGGACGCGATGCGCGTGCCGCGCAGATCGATCACGGCCGCACCCGTGGGGATCTTGGCAGAAGCCGAAGGCAGTGTTTGCAGGCGCTTGTAGACGAGCCCGCTGATCAAGGAAATGCCGTCGGACGCATCCGCGGGGGTGGAACTCTGTCCAACGGCGGGGGCGCAAAGGAGCAGGCCTGCGAGCAGGCAGAGCCCGTGGGTGATCGATTTGTGCAATTGGAGAAGCGTCATGATCGCCGAAGCTGCCGGGCGCCGATATCGCGCCGGAAATACATGCCATTGAAGTTTACCTCGCTGCAGGCGCGGTAGGCGGCGTCGGCTGCGGATTTGAGCGTTGCCCCGAGGGCTGTCACACCGAGCACGCGACCTCCCGCGGTGACAATGCTGCCGTCCGGTTTGCGCGTGGTACCGGCATGGAAAAACGTGACGCCCGGTGGTGGTTTGGCGGGGAAAGTGATGACATCGCCCTTCGCATAGGAGCCGGGGTAACCCTTTGCGGCGATGACGACGCAAACTGCGGATTCCGGTCTTACCAGGAGTCGAAACTGCGACAGGGTTCCGCTGGATGCGGCCCAAAGCAGAGCGAGGACATCGCTCTCGATTCTCGGAAGGACGACCTGGGTCTCCGGGTCGCCGAAGCGGGTGTTGTACTCGAGCACGCTGGGTCCGTCCGCGGTGAGCATGATGCCAATGAAGAGTGTGCCGCAGAAGTGGATTCCCTCAGAGGCGATCGCCTCCACGGATGGGCGGACGATCTCGGCTTCGATGCGGTGCCACAGTGCGGGCGTCACGACTTCAGCGGGCGAGTAGGTGCCCATGCCCCCGGTGTTCGGCCCTGTATCGCCGTCGCCGATACGTTTGTGATCTTGTGACGACGGAAGCATGACATAGTCCCGTCCGGAAACCACCACGAGGATGGACGTTTCCTCCCCGGTCAGGCAGTCCTCGACGAGGATTTTCCCATCAGCGCCGTTCGAGGGCAGAGCGAGGAGCGTGTGCACGGCGGCTTCGGCCTCCGCATGGGATTGTGCGACCACGACGCCCTTTCCCGCCGCGAGACCGTCGGCTTTCACGACGATGGGCGCCGGTCTCGCGCGAATGTAGGCGATGGCGTCCGCCGCAATCCGGAAGAACGCGGCGGGTGCGGTGGGGATCCGGTATTTCTGGAGAATTTCTTTCGTGTAGATTTTGGAGGCCTCAAGACGGGCGCCGTCCGCCTTCGGGCCATAGGCGGGGATGCCGAGTTCGAGCAGTCGGTCGACCAGGCCCAATGCGAGCGGCACCTCCGGTCCCACTACGACGAATTCGATTCGCTCCCTTCGGGCGAGGTTGACTAGACCGGACACATCATCCGCGGCGACGGGGTGACAGGCTACCGATTCGGCGATGCCTGCGTTGCCGGGCGCGGCGATCACCCGCGGTGCGGAAGGGGATGCGAGCAGCGAGCGCACCAAGGCGTGTTCGCGGCCGCCTGAACCAACAACGAGGACTGAGCGTGGGAGGGCGGTCATGTGCAAACGTACGAAGCCGCAGGCTCAGAGAACCTGAAGTTTCTTGCGGTAGAAGGCGACCACCTCGTCGGGGTCGTCCGAGAACAGGATGTAGTCGAGCATCCACGCCGGAGCCCGTCCGGTGCGGACCATTTCCTGCAGTTGGCCACGGAGGTCGGCGAAGAAGGTCGAATCAAAGAAGACATAGGGCACGCGCTGGCGGATTCCCAGTTTGAGATTACAGAGCTCGATTCCAATCTCCTCAAGCGTGCCGACGCCGCCGACGTTGAAGATGCAGAAATCTGCGACTTCAAACCACTTTTGGCGGAAGTGGCGGGAATGCTCCTGAAAGGTGTTGAAGAAATCCACGCCGAGTTCGGGAGGCTGGGCCTCGAGTTCGAGAAAACATGCACCGGTGAGCGCGCCTTGGCTGCGCGCCTGGTCGGTGGCGAGCCGCATGACACCACCACCACCGCCGGTGAGCACACCGACGTTGGGACCGATGAAGCCGGTGAGGGTGTCGATGAGGGTTGAGATTCTGCGCGTCTGTTCGACGTCGAGTCCCGCGGCGCTTCCATAGAACGCGAGAATCGTCGCGCCCTCAAAGCGCTTCACCAGTTCCTCCCGGATGAAGAATCCCTGATCTTTCTTGTAGGTGTGAACGTACAAGTCGCCCATCGTCGGGTTGAACCAGTAGACGTCGAGACCGATGGCGTAGAAATTGTCCAGGCGGCTGTGGGCGTTGCTGGAGAGGAAGAAGCCGTGAGTGCGCGACGGCTTGCGGAACACGATGCGCTTGAGCTTGAACTCGTGGATGCGGGTGAGGAGTTCGATGTTTTCGAACAGGTTTGGGAAATAGTCGATGAGCAGGGTGTCGGCGTCCGGCGGGGCGTTGTCGAGTGCCTGCACGATGGTCTTGTATCCGCAGGCGTCGAGCCGTGTCTCTGCGAGTTTGCCACGCAGGCTGGGTGGATTGCCTGCCTGAAAAAGTAGACAGGCATTCTCCATCAGGGCGCTCTGCCCGCGTACCGTGATCGTAGTCTTTGGGCGGGCTTCAACGGTGCTCTTCGGGGGATTCTCGTCGAGGCACTGGTAGATGTCCGTGACGGTGGAAAGCAGGCGGGTCCGCCGCTTGGCGATGGACTTTGTTTCCGGATCGGTGGGCGGGGGAGCGCGGAAAATTTCGACGGAGACCAGGGGGTTCACCACCGGCTGGTCGCCCGTGTTGTAGATCTCCAGCATGACATTTGTGCCGAAGGTCTTGAGCGGATCGAGCAGGACAGCGCTGGTATGGATGCCGAAATGGCCCTCGCCCTGGTTGAGCACGACGTAGTGCTCCTTC
>CAUJJL010000054.1 GCA_963205455.1 Verrucomicrobiota bacterium | reverse complement strand
TTTCTCTTCAAAGCAGCGCCGTGACAACATAGAACAAGTTGAAAGCCATCCACTCCATTCATTTGCACACGCGAAACGTGAACTGCAGGAGCGAGATACGACGAAGTTTTGGAAAGAACCGGGAATTCGCGGATTGCTCCGGAATTCTGCGAATCTGGTTTACTACCGGCTGACCAAGAGCCGCGGCAAGAAGAAATTCCCGAGGGTGTTCCAGTCGAAAGGGTGAGCTTCTCCGGCCGTGCAGGCCCACACCGCGCCCGCCCCTAGCAAAGGGTGAATCTCGATTAGGCCATGAAGAACGCTTGGACGTCTTCGGGCCGACCTAAGCGGGAAAGAGTGCGCAAACATGCTCGTGTAAAGAATCAGGACTCGACGTCAATTGCCTGGCTCTTCGCCCAAGGACTACGCCATGGCCCACGGAGTTACACATTTCGACACCGCAATCGCCGCCAGCCGGGAGCGACTGGGCGGATATTTCCCTCGACCTTGCTCTCTCCATCAGTGGAGCGATGAGCTCGTGAACTCAGCTTCGCTGCTCACCTTGGATTCGGCGATTCACCGAGGCGGGGCTACCACCGTTCCCCGATCAGCTTAAATCGACGGAGAATTCCTGCGCCGGGCCGCCCAGCCAGAGATTATAGAAAGGCGAATACGTCTTGAAACTCATGGTCTTTCCGTCCGGCAAAAAGCGCATCAGCAAGAGAAAGCCGCCGCTGCCATAGCCGCGCGCAGGACGCACCTGCATCTGGTAGTTCGCCATCACCTGATGGCAGGTGTTGCCCGCGTCGTTCCGGCTCGCCAGGTAGGCGGCACCGTTGCCGATCGTGTGGCCGCAGACCACCAGGCGAAGGCTGTCCTCCTTGGCAACCAGTTCGCGCCAGACAATCTCGCCGTCCGTGATGCCCGAGATCGGATAACCGCGCGGCGTCGCCGACTGGCTATCGCCCTTCGCATCGTAGTCATAGCGCGTGCCGTCCGCGCAGAGGTAGGCGTGCGTCAGCAGGATCGTGCGTCTGGGCCGGCGCTCCGCGATGATCCCCCGTGCCCACGCCAGCACCTCGCGCGGCGGCCCGAACTCGAGCGAAAGCACGAGCATGCGGCCCCACGACGAGTCCAACTCATGCCAGCTGTTCTCCACGCGCCCCGGCTGTTGCAGGCCGAAGGCCGGGCTGTCGCCGTAGTCGGCTTCCTTGAAAAAATCGTTGAGCTTCGTCACGCGACTGACCGACTTGCCGTTGACGACTTCCACGTCGTGATTGCCCGTCGTGATGGAGTACGGCACGCGCGCCGCCTTCAAAGCGTCCATCGCCTTCCGCACGCGTCCCCACTGGCGGAGCCCGTTGTCGTCCGTCACATCGCCCTCATGCAGCGCCATCTTGATGTGATGACTGTCCTTATGCGCGGCAATCCACTCCATCTGCCGCTGGAAGACCTCCGGGTAAAACGCGGCGTCATGCTGGCTGTCGGGAATCGCCACGAGGCTCCAGGTACCGGCGGGAGCGTCAAACGGTGTGGTCGGCACGTAGTCGACGCCTCGCGGCAAGGTGCCGGTTTCAGGAGCCGCCACCGAGACGGTGGATTTTTCGCCGGCCAAGCCGCGCGTGAAGGCGAGCGGCAGCAAGGAGGCGAGTTTGGTGAAATCACGACGGGTAGGCATAGGAATGACACTATCGGCGGCGGGCCACGTCTTCGATTTCCCGATCGAGCCGGCGGTTCAGCTTTTGGAGCAGCGCCGCATGCGCGGGATCGGTGGCGAGGTTATGCTTCTCGGTGGGGTCCGACTGGAGATCGTAAAGCTCGACAAAGTCGACCTGGGTTTCGCTGCCCATCTGGTAGGTGCGGATCAGCTTGGCGCGGTCCGTCCGCAGCGCGCGAATAAACGGATTGCGCGCCGTGTCGGAGGCGGGAGCCATCTCATAAAGAAACGCATCGCGACCAGCCGTGGAGGGATTGCGCGCGGCACCGGCCAGGCTGCGACCGTACATCTTGGCCGGAACCTGCAACCCGGCCCACTCCATCAGGGTCGGCGCAATGTCGATGTTCAACGCGAGCTGCGGCGAAGCACCGGGCTCGATGCCGGGCCCGCTGACCAGCAGCGGGACGCGAATGGATTCCTCATAAGCCAGCACCTTGCTAGTGAACAAGTGCTCGCCGATGAACCAGCCGTTGTCCCCCATCAGGATGATGTAGGTGTTCGCCAGCAGGCCGTCGGCCTCGAGTTCGTCCAGCAGGGGTGCGATGGCCGTGTCGAGTTCCGCGATCGTGCTGTAGTACTCGCTTTCATGCTGCCGGACGCGGTTGGGATCACGGTAGCCATAGTGCAGCGCCTGCGTGCGGCTTCGACTTTGTTCGAGATAGCCGGGCTTTCCGGCGAGCGAACCGTCCAGCGTGGCGGGCAGCGGAAACGAGGCGGGCGGATGCCGCTCGCGCGTGGCGGCTGCCGAGGGCCATTCGTAGCGGCTGTCCATGTGCGGTGCTCGTGTGTTGTAGAAAAGAAAGAACGGGCGGTTTTCCGCGCGCGCCTGCCCAAGGAATTCATGGCCGAACGCGGCGTTCGCCACCTCGACATGACCCCGCGTAGGATGCTCCCGGCCCTTTTCATCGATGAAGGTCTGGTCATAATAGTCGCCATTCCCGTAAACATAACGCGCATACTCGAAGCCGCAGCTGTCAGGCTTGTTGTCGATATGCCACTTGCCAATCGTGCCAGTCAGATACCCGCCGGCCCCAAGCAAGGCGGGCAGCAGAGGTTCGTCGGCGTTGAAGCGCGTCTTTCGCGGGGCGGTGTCGCCGGGCTTCTCCGCGGGAAGCTCCGCCACGCCGTTTTGCGAGCTATAGCGACCGGTCAGCAGCTGTGCCCGGCTGGGTGAGCACAGTGCAGAAACCACGAAGGCCTGGGGGAAATAAACGCTTCGTCGAGCAAGCCGGTCAAGATGGGGCGTTTGGACGTGCCCGCCCAGGAAACCAAGTCCGTCCGCGCGCATGTCATCGGTGTAGATGACGATAAAGTTCGGCTGCGCAGGGACGGTCACCGGAGGTGTCGCACCGGCCCCCACTCCAGCCAGCAGGCCGCCGAAAAGCAGAATGAGGAAACGCCGGATCATGATGGGCGATCAGCTTTGCGGTTCGCGCAGGTAGGCGCCGTGCTCCCGCAGCTCCGCCTGCAATTTTCTGACATCCACTTGATCGGGCGCGACGCCCGCCCGGATAGCCTGCTTGGCGGCCCGGCCGGCAGCTTCGCCCATCGCCATGCACGTGGCCATCACCCGGATGGCCCCCATCGCCTCGTGTGTGGTCGAGATGGAACGGCCGGCAACGATCAGGTTTTTCACTTTCTGCGGCAGCAGCGAGCGGAACGGAATATCATAGCAGTCACCGCACCAGATCAGCGTGCAGCCCTCGTCGCCAGGACGGTGAATGTCGATCGGATAGCTCGCGACCGCAATGCTGTCGTCAAAGTGACGACAGCCGAGCACATCCTCCTGCGTCATCGTGTAATGGCCGACGATGCGGCGGGTCTCCCGGATGCCGAGGAAAGGCGCGGTCTTGGTGAAATAGCATTTTTCGAATCCCGGCACGTAGTTCTTCAGGTAGGTATGGATGTCATTGATCTGTCTGCGGGCCACGATCTCGCCACGCGACAGACTGCGCACGTCGGTGCCGTCCGTTCCGGTCACGCGCGTCATGTTGATCCAAACCTCACCCTCGCGCAGGCCGGTGATGATGATGGTGCGCTCGTTCGGGATATCGAGGCCGCGTTCGGCGCGCGCCTTGGCGATCAACTCGCGCAGGCCGACCACGATGAACTGATGGTTCTGCCCGAAATATTCCGCCGGGATGAAGTCCGTCAGGTAGGTGCGGGTGTGATTCGCGATGCTCATGCGCAGCTTCTCGGTGTCGACGCCGGCGAGACAGAACATGAGCGTAGGCGGCTGCATGCCGCCATTCTCCCGGTTGCCCTTTTCGCAGGGCACGCCCGCGCGGTAGGCGACATCTGCATCGCCCGTGCAGTCGACGACAACCTTGCCGAGCACAGCTTCGCGGCCGCTCTTGCTCTCGGTGATGACGCCCCGGATGGTGTCTCCCTCCATGACCACGCCGGCGCAGGAAAGATGGAACGTCACCTCCACCCCGGCTTCGAGGAGCATTTCCAGCGCGACATTTTTAACCGCCTCGGGTTCGACGAGGGTGATGCCCATGTGGAGCGGGCACCAGCGGTGCTCGCTCGCGCCGTTCACCGCGCGCAGCCGGTCGATGAACTTCTGCGGGAGGCCCTTGATGATCTGGTTTTTCTTCTGCCCGAGGAAGCCGAGGACGGGCAGGCCAATGGTCATGTTGCCGCCGAGGAAGCTCCGGCTCTCGATCAGGCCGACCTTGAGGCCGTCCTCCACGGCAGCGAGCGCGGTGGTGAGGCCGGCTGGGCCGCCGCCGACGACGAGGACGTCGTATTCGGCGGGCACCGGCACGGACCGGGCGGGTTCAGCGATGGATTGGACGGGGGAAGGATTGTTCATGCTAAAAGAGAGGTGAGCGGCGCTTATGATACCCAGCTGGAGAAAGCGGAAACATCGCGATCAATTTGCCGGCCGGGCGGCCCGCCAGCCAGCTTACAGTTGGGCGAGCAGTTCCTGCTGGACTGTGGCAAGGGCCGGCAGGCCCGCGAGATTTTTGTCCTCCGCGGGGTCCGACTGGTGGTCGTAAAGTTCAATGATGTCGGTCTCGCCGGCCTTGGTCCATCGCGTGATCCGGTAGCGATCTGTGCGCATCGAATAACCCATCCACCCCTCGCGCGGACATTGGGTGAAAACGGCCTTTTTCCACTGGCGGCCGGCGTCCCGCAACAACGGAACGAAACTCGTGCCTTCGAGATGCGCCGACAAGGGCAGACCCGCGAGTTCCGCGAGCGTGGGATAAAGGTCGACGAGTTCCACCAGGCCCCTAAGACGGACGTTCTGCTTGAAGCCGGGCGCGCGCACGATCAGCGGAACCCGCGCATCGAGTTCGAAATTCGTCAGCTTTCCCCATCCGCCATGCTCGCCCAGCTTGAAACCATGGTCACCCCAGAACACCACAATGGTGCTGTCGCTCAAGCCGAGGCGCTCGAGGTCGTCCAGCACGCGGCCGACCTGGGCATCCATGTAGCTCACGCACGCATAGTAGCCATGGCGCGCGATCCGGGCATACTCGTCCGGCACCGGCCGCGTTGCCGGCACGTCGGTGTAGGTGTAGAATTCAACGCCCTCGTCCATGGCCAGCGGCGCCCGCTCGGGCGGCGTGGTGTTTCTGGCCACCTCCAGGGTGGCACGATCGTACAGGTCCCAATACTTCCGGGGTGCGACAAACGGCAGGTGCGGCTTGTTGAAACCCACTGCGAGAAAGAAGGGCTGGCCGGTCTGTTTCATTTTTCGGAGCGCCACAATGCCGGCCAGCGCGGTCTGGCCATCGATCAAGTCGTCGTCATCCACATCGGCAATCTCATAGGCGGGCCCGCGTTGCGAGCGTTCGAGCGCCATGCCGACAAGGCCGGCCGCCTTGGTCCGGTCGAATTTTTTCCAACCGGCTTCGTTGATCGCCGCACTCGCATAGGGCGCGCGTTTGCCGGGCTCGGCGGGGGGGGCCGCGACTCCAGCAAACAGCATGGCGCTCACTGTCATTCCACGGGTGCAACCAACGGCTTAGAAGGCATACGTCACTCCGAGACGGTAGTTGCGGTCGCGCGTGATATCCAGCGCAGTCTCGTTGGTGCTGGGATAGACACTGAGCTTGTCAAACACGTTCTCGACACGGAGGCGGGCGCTCCATCTCTTGTTGATCTGGTAGCCGAGCAGGAGGGTGTGGAGATCACCACCGGGGATGACCCAGTAGGAACGGCTGCTGAGCCAGCTCTTACCCCACTGGTTGTATTGCCACATGGCCGAGAGGCCCTTGAACGGCCCGCGGCTGACCTCGTAGCGAACCGCGGCGGTAAGGGTGTTAAAGGCGATCTTCTGCGCATAGGTGCCGTTTTCCAGCCGGGGATCAGCTTTTGAGTAACCGAGGATGACCTCCCAGCCTTGATAAGGCGTGAAGTTGACGTCGACCTCCCAGCCCTTGGTCGTACGCGTGCCGATGGGAGTCTGGTAAAAGGTGGAGGGCGTGCCGGTGATGGTGCCGGTCTCGTCGTTCTCGGTCACGAGCACGTTGGTCTCGGTGGTCTTGTATACCGCCACGGTGGCGACCAACCGGCTCTGCAGCAGGTCGAGTTTGAGACCGAACTCGTCGTTGTCGGCGATGCGGTTGGGATACTTCTGCCCAAAGGTGGCGAGCCGGCGGTCGATGGTGTAAACGGGAATGAAGGTCTGGTTCCTGTTGATGAAGAGCGCACCCTCGCCCTTGTCGCCCTTGTAAACCTTGGCCAACGCGGCGAGCGAATGGGTGTTGGTGCTGTCGTCATTTTTTGTCGTCGAGAACACCATGCCGTTCTGGATGCCGTTGGTGTAGACAATGGTGTTGCTGTCCAGTTCGTCGTGGCGGACACCGCCGACCAGGAAAATGCGGTCGTCGAAGAACGAAAGCCGCTCGATCGCGCCATAGCTGGAGTCATCGATTTTGTTCAATGTGTCGCGACCGACGGTTCGCGTGTCCGAAAGCTGGATCATCTGCTGGACGGTCGGAACATAGACCGGTTTGGGCCATTCCACGACAATCACCCGGCCCCCGATGGTCGGATAGCCGAGCGAACTCAGCGTGGCCGTATTGCGGATGTCGTAGTTCGAGACGTTTGTCAGCGCCTTGCGACGACCTGTGGTGGCATAGGCTAGCAACTGGCTCCGCACCGGACCCACCTTGAAGCCGAAGTTGAAATCGGCGGAACCGAGCTGCCCTGTGGTTTTGAACGGCTGGTAATCATACCGCACGGCCTCGCGCCCCATCATCCCCACCTTGCCTTCCGCGGCGGAAATCGGCACCGCTCGAAAATCGCGGCCGATGATGTTCTTACTTTTGTCAATGAGCACATCAAAGGCGTCCACCCCGCGGATGCGGCTCGCGCCCTCACCCTGCGAGGTGAAATCGCGCCCGAGCAACCGCATGTCCATGCGCACCGGTCCAAGGTTGAAGGTCTTGCTAACACCCGCCTCATAGATGTCGGCGTCTGTCCATTTCAGGTTGCTGAGCATGTGGTTGTAGCGCACCTCGTAGAGCGGCTTGCCGGTGGCGGAAGGACGAGACGGATAGTTGACCGCCGGATCCGACGGCAACACCGGCACGCCATAAGTGGATGTCTTCCGGTGGTCCCGCATGATCGCCGCCCACAGCCAGACATACCACCCGTCCTTCGAGCGGAAGGACAGGCTGGGGTTCATCGCGATCAGGCCATCGCCTTTCTGGGGGCGGTCGTTCACGATGCCATCGGTATCCGACCGCACCGCCACGAAACGGTAGCCGAAGCGATGGTCGGCATCGAAGAAATCGGAGGTGTCCAGCTCCGCGCGATAGGAATTATAGGAGCCGATCATCCCCGTGATCTTGGTCTGCGGCTGTTGGAGCGGGCGTTTGCTGACTATGTTCAGGATGCCGCCGGGGTTGTGGGCGCCGTAAAGCACACCCGAGGGGCCCTTCACGATTTCGATACGCTCGGCCAGCGCATAGTCGAAGCCGCCGCTGGCCTCGGCGCCGGTGGAGAGGAGATAGTCCGCCACGCCGTCGCGCTGGGCGCCCACCATGGTATAGCCGCGCATGGAGATTTCGTTGGTGCCCTGCGGCGGCGCGCTTTGTTGAATGCCGCTAACCAGGCTCAGCGTATCGCGCAGCTCCACCGCCACGGTGTCGGCGATGAGCTTCTCATTGATCACGACCACGGAGGCCGGCAGCTCGGTGATCGGCACCGCGATGCGCGAGGCGGACATGGACGAGGTGGTCACATAGCCGCGGTTGGCCGTGCTCGAAACCTCGAATTTGGAGAGCTCGATCACGTCGTCGGAAGGGGTAGCGGCAGACGCGTCGGACACCCGCTGCGCCCAGGCCGCGGTGGCAAACGAAAGCAATGAACAGGCCGCCGTAAAAAATACGCGCCGCAAGGAAATAGCTTTATGATAGGTCATGGTTGGGGAAAAAAACCTCGCCCGGCAGGGGCGCGGCCTCCGCAACTCATCATTCCCGCCGGTCCAATACAACCGATCCAATGCCTTTGGAGCCACATCGGTTCGCCTTGGCGGACAACGGCCGCGGCCAGGCTACGACACCAACAGATCCGAAATCCGCTCCGCCACTTCCTTCGCCTGGGCGGCAAGTTCTTCGCGATCCCGCACCACCCATTCTCGATAGGGCAGAATGATGCCAATCGCCCGGCTCCACGGACGCGCCCCTGAACGAATCAGCGCCGCCACCGAACAAAGGCTCGCCTGACGCTCGCGAATGCTCCACGCGACGCCATACTCACGCGCGGACCGCAGTTCGCGGAAGAACTGTCCGTGGTCGAGCTTGCAATAGGGGGAGCTCGGCTTGTCTTCCGGCTGAGACGCATAATCCATCCATGCGGATTCATCGAACTGCGAAACGAGAATCTTGCCGCAGGCCGAGGAATAGGCCGGCCCGTTGTCCCCCAGCAAATACGTATCCGCCTCAGGCCCGCTCGCACACAACACATAGGTTGTCTTCAGGCGCAACGCAGTCATCACCACGCTGGCGCGCAGTCTTGCAGCCTGCTCGCGCAGAAATGGTTTCAATACCGGATTCGCGCCGTATTCGGTCGAAAACAGGTTCAGGAACTGAAAGATCTGCGGGCTGATCGCATAGCGCCGGGTCTCGTCGTCCTGTTCGACAAATCCCAGCTCGCACAGGGCGGCGAGGAGATCGTGTGCCGTGGATTTCGGCAGATTCAGCGCCGCGGCAATCTGCGTGATCCCGAGCGAGCGGTGCGCCTTCAACAGAACCACCAGCGCCTCGACCCCGCGAAACAAGGAGTTGTGATGCCGGCCGACGTTCCCAGCGGAAACCGGAGATTTCGTTAGCGTAGCCAAACAGGATTCGAATATCATGTTCATGCTGAAAAAATCGGCGGGCTCCCCGGATTCCCACGGACAATGAGGGCGGGTTTAATATCGGAGGGGCCTGGGACGGCGAATGGACGCTAAGTTAAACCAGAATAATTATTCACAATTAACATCCAAAGGGATGAAAACCGACTGCTCCTGTCAAGTGTCTTCCCCAAATTTCCCGCCCCGCCGTCCTCCCGCGAGTAGAATTGCAGAACAGGGATCGTCCGGCTATGGCGGTGGAAAAATGATCCACAGACTGGAACGCTGGGCATGCTGGGGCGGCGCACTGCTGGCCGCCATAGCTGGTATCGTCAACGCAGTAGAACTGCAGAGCCACGCGCATCAGGCGGTGACTCACGTCACGGGCACTACGTCGCTCTTCACGCAGGCGCTGGCGACTCACGATTCCATACCGGGCACGACGAAGCGTGCCCCTCCAGATTGGGAACAACGTCAATAGGCTGTTCGGCTGTTGGGCTGGGTTTCTCGGATCCCAAACACCCTGTGATTCCTTGCACTCCGGGGTCGAACGCCTCTGCGTAGATCAGGGAAGGAGATAGACTTCAATGAGGACCACTCCGGAACTGCCATCCACACTGGTGACATTGGCCGTATAGGCACCGGGTGAAAGCGTGGCGACGATCACCGAGTCCTTGCTCGCGCCGCTGTTGATTGGAAACGCGCCCGCCTGTGCCATCGCTTCAACAAGTCCAGCGCCACCACCCCAATCATCATTTTCCGCAAGCTTCGTGCCCTCGCGGTACAACTCCATCCGGGGATTGCTCAACGTGCCGGGGACATTGAAATCCGCCAGCCCGGGTCCGATCGCACGCACCAGCACGGTCCGGTTCGTGGTGCCGTTGATCACAAAGCCTCCAATCAGCGTGCGCGCGCCATCGAGTTGGGTCCGCGCGGAGAGATTCACCAGCACTGGACCACTCTGCTGACCCGGCTGCTCATACACTTCGGCCATCGCCTCGCCCACCGCGCCAGCCGCGCCTGCAACCTGCGCCGTATAACCCCCCGCTGAAAGCGCCGTATTGAGCACGGCGTCCTTGCTGCCAACGTCCAGTTCAAATCCACCCGCCGTGCGCCCATCGGAGCCGCTCCAGTTGTCATTCGTCTGAACGGGCACCTGCTGCGAATCAAACAGCGTCAGCTGGGGATCCGCCAGCACACCAGGGACATTGAATGCTGTAAGCTTCGGACCGATGCCACGAAGGAACAAGGCATCGCTGCCGCTGCCGGACAGTACAAATCCGGCGATGAGTGTTTGCTCTCCCAGACCAGCAAAGGAGCGCACGGAAAGATTGATCAGCCGCCCCGGTGTTGACGAGCTCACCAGACTCAATAGCGCCGGGGCGCTGGTCTGCTGTCCGCCGGCATTGCTCACAACGGCAGTGTAGTTCCCCGCCTGGGCCGGTGTTGTGTTTCGAAGAAGCAACAGTGACGACGTCGCACCCGTCACCGCCTGCCCGTCACGAAACCACTGATACGTCAAGCCCGTCCCCGTTGCCGACACTTCAAACGCGACCGTGCTTCCGGTCACAATATTCTGAGAAACCGGCGACTTCACAATGACCGGAGGTGCCCCGGATGCGGCTTGAATGGTGATCCCCAGCGGGAAGGTGACCTGGCCTCCGACGCCCTTCTTGTTTCGTTCGGAAAACCCGCGGATGCTCAAAGTGTAGCTTCCCGCCGTCGTGGGTGTCCCCTTGAGTTCGCCGAAATCCGCATTCAAAAGATCTCCCTGCAGATTCGTGACAGTCATTCCCGGAGGAAACTGTCCCTTGACCTCGTACGATCCACCGGTGGTCACGGAGCCACCTGTAAACGCAAACACGACCGTGAGAGGCACTCCCACGGTGCCTGAGACCGGCTGCGCTGGGTTTGTCGTCAATTGGGTCGCACCAGCCAGTGCATGGTACGAGCCAAACGCGGCAGCAGCAAACGCACTCCTCAGAATCGAGGCTACGGTGCTTGACAGCCCTGACTCCGATCCCATCGAGAGCCGCAATAGCGGAGCGCGCTGGAGCAGCAACGACAGCAGAGCTGCGGGCAGATGCAGGTAACGGAAACGATGCCAGGTCAGGGCTGTTATCATGGGAAATCGGAACTCGGCTAGTTCGTTACGACATAGCGAAAGAAGCCACGGGTTTGATGGCGTGCCCGCGTCGTAAGCAGACAGCCCTCCGCACCGAAGGTTTCCTGGATCAGGCGAATCCCCGCATCCGCTCCCAAAACGAATGCCGCCGTGGAAAGCACTCCCGCCTGCAGGCAGGTTGGCGCAATCACCGTCGCCTGAAGGCAGCCATTCGACACGGGCCAGCCGGTGCGGGGATCCACGATATGGCCATACCTCCGTCCCTCATGGGTAAACCCGCGAACATAGTCACCCGACGACGCCACGCCCCGATCCGTCACCGCAATGCTGCCCCAGCAGTTTCCGGGTGACTCGGGATTCTCAAGGCCGACATGCCATGCAGGTTTTCCCGGAGGCAGACCCATTGCACGAAGGTCGCGTCCGAAATCCACAAGCAGCGCCGTTATCCCATGGGCGGGTGCAAGCTGTGCGACCGCATCCACTGCGAACTCCTTGCCCCAGCCCCCAAAATCCAGGGCCATCCCCGCCTCGGGTAGAAACACCTTTCCCGGGGAGCGTTGCACCTTCGCCCACCCCACCCGCTTCTTCGCCTCGGCAATGGCTTCCTCGGTCGGAATCTGCGGTGTCGCCGCACGAAAATCCCACAGGCGAAGCAGCGGCAGGCTGGTGACATCCAGCACGCCCTGCGTCATGAAATGCAGCGAGCCGCTGAGATTCAGCATCTGCTCCATTTCCTCATCGATGGAAACCCACTCCTTTCCTGAAGCCGCATTGATGCGACTCAGCAGGCTGCTCGGAATAAAGCGGGAATAGCGCTGCTCAAACCGGCTGACCCACTGCTGCGCAGCCGTACCAAACGCCGAAGCCGCCGCCATGTCCGGCGCGACAAACTGCAGATTGCAGTCGGTCCCCAAAGCGCGCCAGGATAAGGTCTGCAGTGTCCCCGCAGGCCCCGTTGCACTGGGCCGAAGACTGTCACGCTGTTGTGAAGAAAGGATCATGAGGCGGTGCAGCGGAGCGCAGGATGGACGGACTTCCGAGATAGGATGCTACCAAGAAAACTGAAGCCCCGTTGTAAGGACATCCGCATCAGCATAGGCGCTATCGGAGGTAACGCCATCCCGTCCTTTCATCGTATACCGCTCATAGGCGACATCGATCGTCAGCGTTCCCGGAATTGCGGACCAGACTGCCTTGAGACCCGCAGTCCACGTATCCATCTTCGACAATCGGTAGTCCGCGGAAAAATAAGGTGCGTGCCCCTGCGCCGATGGGCCGGGCACGATGGATGAACCATCCAGCGACAGACGATAGAAGTCCGCAGCCGATTGCCGATACATCCGGACGAGCGGGCGCACCGTCACTCCTCGACCCAGTGACTGGAACCACTCGACGGTGAACGTATGACTGTCCGTGCCCCAATCATCGTGAAAGCCGCGATAGCTTGCCTCCATCGCCCCGTCCAAAGCCGGAAACGCGAGATTGGCGGATGCAAACAGAATCCACTTCCTCCGATCTTCCGGGCGGTTCTCCGCATAGGTCAGCGGCAGGAAAAATCCCGGCACCACCTCGGTGTTCTTCTGAATCACCTTGTAGGGATCGGATTGATAGCCGTCGATATCGCCCCGGGTGAGATTGAGCGTGACAGACGCTCGCGGACTCAAGAGCTGCGTGACGCCAATGACAAGATCCCTGCTCTTTTTCGCCCGCGCGGTCCCAAGTACTTTGGCAGTAACGTCATCGTCGGCCTGTGCGAATCCGATCAGGAGCGTGGTGTTCTTCTGATTGAAATCGGTCAGCGTATTCAAGGCCCAGGCCTTCGACACGTAATCGCTCTCGCGGCTCTGCGCGTAAGTCAGTGCGGTTTGAATTCGTCCGAAGGGTCGCGAAACATCCAGGGACCACGCCTTGCGCCGGTCGGTCAAATCGGTCAGCGGTACAGTGGAGTCACCCGGTTGAACAGGCTGCCCGTTCGGAGTCGCTCCCGCAATCGCATCCACCAGCCCGATCAGCTTCAGCTTGGTCTCCGCTGGCAGGTCCGACTCTATCATGGCATAGTGGGCATCGACACGAATCCTTCCGGCATCCTCCTGCCAGGATTGAAACTTGTAGCGCACTGAGTTCTCCGAACGCGCGGACCTCGGACAGCTCAACGCGAGGAGGACAATCACCGGAAGTATCTTCCCGCGAAAACGAACTGCCGATTTGAAACCCATGCAGACCTGATCGCTGAACAAAAACGATGACAGCCGTCGCAATGGCGCTCGCCTGATGTCCTTCGTGGAGAGGTCGATTGCCAAGGTATTCACCGCGAAAAGGGCATGCAAGTGGTGAGCCCTCTCCTATCGCGTGAGTTCGACCGAGGTCACCAGAAAATTGGCGTTTAGCTGGTGTGGATTCGATCGATCTGCCGCGAGCGTGACACTCTCCAAGCCGATATACGGCGCACGCTTCACCAGTTCCTGGTAGAACGAATCCAGGACACTGAAATCCACCCGCCGAGCGATGAACCGGACGGTATGCAGGGTTCCAAATCCTCCGGTGCGGTTGGTGGGCACCGCTTCAATGGAGTAACCGCTTCGGATGCCTGCCTTGGATGCTATGCCCGACAGTTCGCTGTTCAGTCGTACGGCACTGAACGTCTTCTTCGGATCCCAGCTCTCCAACGCCGCTCTCGCTTCAGATTCGATCTTGGCCTTCCGAGACAGCCAACCTTGCTGCATGTCGAGTTCCATCGATGTCAGCTTGACCTCACGAATCCGAATAGCGATCCGGTCGCTCAGCTCGGAAATCCAGATGGCGACTCCGAGGAGCACGAAGGCGAGCAGCAGCACCTTTTCGCGCAATTGCCGGGAGAAGAAGAAATGTCGCAACCGTTTCATGGTTTGGATCCTCCCGCGCGGAACGCCTCGGGTTTGAACTTCAGGGTGATTCGGAACGTCGAAACGCCATCGCGTTCAGCGGGCGGCGTCATTTCCACGCTTTCAAAATTGGGGTTAGCCCTGAGCGTGGCCTCATAGGTGCCTATGTCGGCGGAATTCCGAGTCGTGGCCTCTATGATGAGGACGTTCACGTCACGCGCCTCGGTGGAAAGAAAATAAACGCTCTCGGGTTTGTCGTTGGCGAAGCCGATCATTTCGAAGGGTCGAAGCGTCTCCGAGAGCTGCGCAATGCGCCGAGTGAGGGTGTCGTTGCTGATCACCTGCTCCACTTCGCCGCGCTGGGCCTCGACACGCTGCACGCGTGTCTTTTGCCAGAACTTCAATCCCACGAGTGCGATTTCCAACGCTCCAGCGAGCAGGACAAGCGCGACAAGCCCCAGGAGCATCCGCCACAAGAGCAGATCCCTCGACCGGGATTTTCTCAGCGAAACGAGATCGCCCTTGTCACGAACGTCGACGGCGTCGAGAACTGCCGCCGGAAGCTTCGCATGGCCCTCGCCGACCACAAAGTCATAGTCCCTTGCGTCGGGATCGTCGCCCGCCGCGAGCGGCACCGGCGACGCAAGCTCAATGACGCGCAAACTTCCGCCCAGCGCACGCACCATGCCTCCGCGCACGGCCATACGCACCTCCTCTGAGGCCTCCGATGAAACCGGTTCCGCGAGGATGCGAGAAGGCACTGTGCCGACGGAGCCCCAATGCACGCCAGTGATTCCGTTTTCGGTGCTGATCAGAACCGTTGAGCCGGTCTCAGGCTTGAGGCCCAGCACACTCGCAAATTCGGGCATCACCAGATCCGCATCCCGCCAGGCGTCCGTTTCATCCGCGGTGAACCGTCGGCGATAGGCGGCATAGACGAGCGCCTGGGATTCTCCCGGAAGCCAGAAATGCCCGTGGTAAAGTTGTGAAACAGGAAACGGTGAACAGGCCTCCAGGGCCAGTTCCACCTGGGACGCGACCTCGGCAGCCGTGGCCTCGGGCGCAACGGCAATTGTCCTGACAAAGAATCGCGAATCAGGTAGCCGGATCACGCGGCGTGCCGCCTGTGCGGTGCTCGTTTGCTCCGCTGGTAGATTGGGCAGGGTTTCGGGCGCGGAGGGCATGCTAGAGGTCGGTGTTGGGTGCGTGTGTGCTGGACATCACCACGTTTTCAGTGATTTCCAAGAGCGTAAACGGATAGTTCAGCTTTTTCGAGGCGCCTGCATCACGCCCGCTTCGCGCGGGTGTGAGGGTCGGTGTGGAAGTAGGCTCGGAATTGGCTCCGGCCTTTGATCCCCTGCCCGTACGCGTTGAAGTCGCAATGCCCGGTTTCACGAGTTGCGCTCCGCCCGGGGGCGCAACGACCGCCGACACCTGGTAATGCGCGGCACCACGCAAGACTGTCACGCGGATGCGCAGGGCCTGAATCTCAACGCCGAAGGCATCGGGCGATGCCTGTTGACCGAGCAGCCTGGCCGCATCGGCGGCGGACTTGAAGAAGCCGGGACCGTCGCGCTCATAGGATCCCAAGCCGCGACGAAATTCATCCATGCGCTGGAGTTGGTTGGGATCGAGCTGACCCAACGCGGCCATGGCATCGGCCGAGGCACCGTTGAGATTGGATTTGCTGAACTGGTAAAGTGACACGGCATTCTTGAAGCGCTGAAAATAGGTGGTCGGAGCGCCTGCCTCATCAAAGAAAAAATCCCGAGCCACCTCAATGGCCCTGAGTTCAGAAAAGGACCTGAGCGACCGCTCCGGCGGCAGAAAAGGAAGCTCTCCCCGTTCATAGTCCTCAGGTCGAGGTGAACTTGCGGAGGAGGGCACGTAGTCCGGACGCATCCACCCCAGCAGCGCATCCGCGAGTTTCTCTGCATCCGCCTTCGGAATTTCCCAGGCGGCGAAAAGCTGCGTCAGTCCCGTAAAATCCAGCATCGGCAACGAAAGTTTGCCGCTCTCGTCCTCAAATTCGACGCGCACCTCTGTATCCGGCCCGGCATCATACCCCGCAAACCCCAGTGGATCGGCCCATCCCTCCGCAGGACTGCGCAGGCCGTTGTTAACGCGCCGGAATTCCTCGAGCACCGCAAGCACGGTTTCGAGGGCCGACATGGCCTCCGTCCTGAGACGACGCGCATCGGATTCGCGCACTTCCACAAGCAGATCGCCGCTCGCCTTCTCCATGAAGGCAAACAACGCAGCGCTCGTGAAGACGATCGTCACAAGGACGATCACCAGAACGGTGCCGCGACAGCCACGGCGCGCTTGTAGCCGACACGCCCTGGGTGTGCGCCCGAACGATGGCAGGGATGTGTCCGGTGTTCCCATCGTGCTCAAAACAGGGGCAGGCCCTCTCCCACCTGCGGCAGGCTTACGATGGATTCCTCCGTCAATTTTCCATGACGAAAAGTCAGGCGGAGTCGCTGGGGTGTATCATATCCGTCCTGCAGTCCGCTTGTCCGGCGCAGGGTTCGTTCCGTTTTCCAATCCTTCGAGTCCACGTCATAGTAGTCATACGCCATCGATGCCACCCAAGGGGAAATCGTCGTTTCCCGCGGTGCATCCTCATCGAAGCGCTTTTCCAGTTGCGAATGCCACAGGAGCAGCAACCCCTCCCCATCCCTCACTGCCAGCGAGCACCTCACTTCGGGTAGTGCGTGCTCGGGCCAAACCATCAGCCGCCCACCCTCACGGAGCTCAAACGTGAGCAGCGGACTTTCGAGACCGGATGCCGACTTGATTTCCCGCACCGAAACGGCATTCGTGCCCACTGCGACATTGGGAGGAAACGTTGCGGAACGAAGCTCACGTTCCAAAAAGCGCGAAACATTGCGCACATGCAGGTCAAAGAGCCTCACCTCGCTCCCCCGTCCCCACAGTTCTCCCATGGAGAACACAAACGTGTTCATCGCGATCATGATCAATCCAATGATCGCCAGTGCGATCAGCACTTCGATGATCGTGAACGCGGAGCGGCGACACCGTGCGGGCGCCGGGTGACTGGTACGAAGAACGGGGACAGACGTCATCATCGCCTCACCTGCATCTCGAGGATCCGTTTCTGTGACTCCGCTCTCAGTTTGTCCCTCTCGGCTGCGTCGGACCACGTGGGGCGGAGCAACCGGAATACCTGTTCGGTGGAG
>CAUJJL010000053.1 GCA_963205455.1 Verrucomicrobiota bacterium | reverse complement strand
TTTCTCAGCCAATCAACAACTGGAGAATCCCCAGGGCGGTCCTGGTAGAATACGACATTGATGGAAGGCATGAATCAGTTTGAGCGATTATCGCATATTTGCGATTCATGTCAAGAAGCGCCTTCGCGTCGCTTTGCCAATCGTCAAACGCGAGCGCGTTTTTGTAGCATACCTCTCAAGGGGAAGTCCGGATCGAGTTGGACCTGATCGAAGATCCGTTGGAGGAGCGCAACCTTGCTCCGCCAATGCGATAGATCCAAACGAAGCAGAATTTTGACCACGGAGTGCACGGAATGCGCGGAATGGAAGTCGGAGGTCAGAGGTCAAAGGTCAGTAGCGGGAAATTCCAGCTCCCGAGTTTCGATCCACGGGATCTGGAAGATCCCGCTACTTTTTGGGGCAGCCTAGTTCCCAAGCCGACGGGCCGCGCGTCTGAATCCAGGGCTGATTCCGTGCAATCTGTGCACTCTGTGGTAAAAGTGCGGGGTTGAGGCTATCGAAAAAGCAGAATGTTGACCACGGAGTGCACGGAATGCATGGAGTGGAAGTCGGAGGCCGGAAGTCAGAGGTCAGAGGTCAGAAGTCAGAGGTCAGAGGTGCCCGGGCTCGCGCTTCGCATCGCAACGTCGCGCCATTGGAATTCGCCGTGCAATTGGTTATTCATCCCGCTCATGTCTCAGGAGGGGATGGATTCACTTGATTTTTGTTCGATCCTCGAACAGGGCACGACGAAGCGTGCCCCTCCAGGTGGGTGGATGTGTCAATTGTCAGTTGAATGGATCTGTCAACGGTCAGGTGAGTGGATGTGTCGATGATTAAGTGGGTGGAGGTGTCGATCGTCGGGCTGATGGATGTGTCGATGATCAAGTGATTGCATGTGCCAATTGTCAGGCGAGAGGATATGTCAATTGTCAGGTGAGTCGATTGAACTGAGGTGCCTGGACCGGACCTGGTCGGCGATGTTCAACGACCTTTTCCGAAGAGCATGATGTGAACGGTTTTTAGCAGGATGGAGGCGTCCAGGACGAAGGAGAAGTGGCGGATGTAGTACAGGTCGTACTCGAGCTTGCGCATGGTATTGTCGAGCGTGACTCCGTAGGGATGATTGACCTGTGCCCATCCGGTGATGCCGGGCTTGACGAGATGTCGGAAATGATAGCAGGGGATCTGGCGTTCGTAAGAATCAACGAGTTCTTCCCATTCGGCCCGGGGACCGATGAGGCTCATCTCGCCGCGAAGCACGTTCCAGAGTTGCGGCAACTCGTCGAGTCGCGTCGCACGGAGGAATCGCCCGATCGGTGTGATGCGATCGTCATCAGACACGGAGGGCGCATGGGCGGAGGCCTCCCGCATCGTGCGGAGTTTGACGAGAATGAACCGCGACCTGTTTCGTCCCACGCGCCGCTGACGAAAGAAGGCGGGAGCGCCGTCGCTGATGCGAATCGCGAGGGCGCACAGCAGGATGACCGGCGCGGCGAGGATCAGGCCGAGGGCGGAGATCAGGATGTCGAACAGACGCTTCAGGCGGACGAAGACCGGCTCGCGTGCCATCTGGAATCCGTCGCGAAAAAGCCATGCCTGGTTGAGCTGAACGAGGGGAATTTTTCGCCAATAGATCTGATGGAAAAGTTCGACCGTGTAGGTGGGGACTCCGCTGAAATAGAGTCCGAGCAGCGCATCAGAGAGTTCGGGTGGCAGTTCGAACGCGGCATCGGGGACAACGATTGCCTCGACGTCGATCTCGCCCTTCTTGATCGCAACCAGGCATTCCTGGATTGGCCGGACCTCAAGTGAGCCCGCAAGAGGCGGGGCAACGGAGCCGTCGCCTGAGATTGCAAAGATCACCTTCCTGTCGAACGCATGATGGGCGCATTCACCGTGGAACGCTTCGCAGCTTGAGGGCGGTCCGATGTAGAGGAGATGGCGCAGGCGGTGGCGCCGCAGCCAGCGCAGATGCAGGAAGCGGCGACAGCCGAGCGTCAGGGGCAGCGTGACGCCGAATCCCAGCAGGATCACAAGCCGGCTGCCCTGGAGGGGAAAGTTGGCCGGAATCACGGCGAAGGTGAGCAGCAGCGTCGCGACGGTTGCCGCGGCGACGGCGATGGCATGCAGGCTCGTGTAATCGAGGCTGAGCATGTCGGTGCGTTCCTTGTAGCCGTCGACCAGGTGAATCGCGATCGTGAGAAAGATCAGCGGGCCGACGAGGGGGAGCAGCAGCCAGTGCCCGGTCGGCGATATGCCGCGCAGCCAGGCGAGCACATTGAACGCGAGCACGAGCGACGCAGCGTCGAGCAGGAAGAGAAGGATCGCGTGGCGTCGGGCGGAATTCATGGCAACGGTTGCTTCAGCGACCCGATGCGTGCGGACTTGAGGCGCTGTGTCTTCAATTCCCGGAGCGCCTCCGACGCAAAGGACTCATAGCGGGCCAGCAGGCGGCAGTAACGCCAACCCTGTGCCCCGTCGAGAAACCCACCGCGAAGGAGATACTGATAAACGAGGCGTAGAGCGGGGCGAAAGGGCAGCCGGTAGCTCAATCGTTTGAGTGCACGGCGCCGTTGAATAGCATCTGCGGAGAATACTCCGGCTAGGCCCTCACCCGATGGGGTGACAAAGTTATTTTCCGCCTCCAGCCGTGCATAGCCGCGATGTTTTTGGAGCCAGGCTGCCTCCCCGGCGGACATGAAATGGTGAAGATAGTCAGAGCGGAGACGTCCCATGCGCATGCCCGGAGCCTCCCGCTGTCCGTGTCCCGATTGAACCCAGCGAAAACGTTCGCGATGGACGAGACGCGCCTGCGGTACGGGATAGTCGGTACTGTGGCGTATCCATTTTTCCCGATACATCATGCGCGGTGCGGCCATGGCGCCGTCGAGATGCTCTGGGTCACCCCAGGCCATGCATTCGGAGAAGAGTTCCGGAGTGAATTCCTCATCGGCATCCAGATGGAAGGCCCAGGCATGCCTGCAGCCACCGTGCCTGTCGGCGTGGGTGCGTTGGAGTGCGAAGGACTCAAAGGGATGCACCAGCCAGCGAGCCCCGTTGCTCCTGGCGATTTCGGGTGTACGGTCGGTTGAGCCCGAATCGAGGACGAGAATGTCGTCGCATCCCCTGACCGATGCCAGGCAGGCGGGGAGCGTCGCTTCCGCATTGAGCGTGAGGATGATCACCGAGAACATCAGCGGACCTCCGAGAGGGCGGCATAACGCAGGCCCGCAAAGTAGAGAACCCACCACGAAGCGACGACGGCAGGGTTGGCGAAGGGAAATTCCACGGATGCGTAGAGCGCGACCAACGTGCATCCGGCCAGAAGGTATATCGCTACGGGGTGACCTCGAATGCGCCGACGCATCAACCAGAGCGGCCACACGGCGGAAATAGCGAGGAAGGCAGTTCCGACGATGCCGATTTCAGCGAGCGACTGCAGCCAGTCGGAGTGCGCCTCCTGGTAGAAGATCGGAAGCTGGTCGGCCGGTCCTCTGGGCGTGGAGTTATAAAGGGGAAATATGCGTTCGTAGCTTTCGAGTCCCCACCCAAACACAGGCTTGTCCGCGGCCATGTGAAGCGTGTCGCGATAGAGCACGGAGCGCCGAGGTCCATGGGCGTCGGTTCCGATATCGGCCCATTGTTCGCGCGTCGTTTTCAGGCGATCGATGATGGTGCGTTCCCCCAATTCGTAGATCGCGGCCACGCCGCCGCCGACGATGAGGATCGTGAGAAGCACGACGGGCCATGCGCGGCGTTCGGACCGGTGGCGATGGCGGACGAGTTCGACGATGCCGTGAAAGAGTGCGCCGATGAGAAGCGCAGTGATGAGGACCGTTGAGGATCGGGAGGTGCTGAGCGGGATGGTTGCGGCGATGAAGAAGAACGCGATGATCCACAGCAGCGCGGGAGAATCAACGATGTAGCGGCTCTCGCGGTGAAACGCGTGATGGAAGACCAGCCCGAGACAGGCGGAACCCATCAGGATGGAAAATGCGCCCCAGTGGTTGTGGTAGACGAAGGTGGCGAAGAAGGCATCCGTCGGGGCGTGCTGCAGGCCGAAGAAGATGTCCTGTGACATCAGTTTCTGAAGCGTGCCGAAGACCGCCAGGACAAAGGCGTTGGCGGCCAGGATGCGCAGAAGCATGCGCAGACCGTGGCGGGAGCGGACGCAGACAAAGAGATTGAAGCCCGTCAGGTAGCACCCGGAGAGCAGCCAGAGTTCGCGGAGCGTCTTTGCGCCGTCCGGGCTGCCCGGCCACAGGGGCGAAAGGGGACGCACGAACCATCGGGTTTCGTCGCCGAAAGTGCGCGGAAAGAGATTGGGAATTAAGGCGGATACCGAAATCCCCGCTGCAAGGAGGACCATGGGCAGCAGCCAGCGGAAAGGCGTGAATCTGTCGGGTTCCGTGCGCCTTCGGCGCGCAAGAAATTCCCAGAGGGTAATTGCGAGGGAGGGAGTGACAAGAAGACAGAGAATCGGTTTTGACCACCAGATCTTGCCGCCGAACATCCACGAGGCGGAGAGCACGACGAGGACGGCGTGGGCGATGGCCCATCGCGATCGCAGAAAGAGCGTGGCAGGGACGGGCGGCAGGAGATTCCGCAGCGTCATGATGCCGTTTCGCGGGCGTGCCGGAGCCCCGCATAAAACGCTTCGAGCAAACGCCCTCCGACCGACCACGAAAACGCCCGAGCGGCCCAGGCCCTGGCCCGTTCGCCGCGCGCCTTCAATTGCTCGGGACTCTCGAGAAGTGCCTCCCGCAAGGCCTGCGGGTAGTCGGTCCAGGGGACGCACCAGCCGGCTCCTTCCGCTCCGAGAGATTTCCACGGTGTACTGTCAGTCACGAGCGCTGGAATTCCCGAGGCGAGTGCCTCCGCGACGACGAGGCCGAAATTTTCGGAATGGGAAGGAAGCAGGCACAGGGATGCCGCCGGATATGGCGCGGGCCTGCCCGCGCCGTCGTGCACCTCGATGCGGTCTGAACCTCCGGAGCGGTAGATGTAGCCGCGAAGTTCCCTGACGGAGTATTGCTCAGGTATGCCCACGAGGAGGAGCATCCAGTCCTTCGGGGCCAGTTCGATCCAGAGGTCGATCAGCTCGAGGATGCGCTTCTTGCCGTGAAAGCGTGAGTAGAAAAGGGCGGTCCGCTGTGCCTGGGTGGCTGGACAGATTTCATTCCATTGGGATTTTGCGGCTGCGAGTTCGACCTCGCCCGGAACGTCGACTCCGAGTGGCGCCACACAGACGGGCTGCATGAAACCGAGGTCGCGGATGTCCTGCGCCTCTTCTGCACTGGTCGCATGCCAGCCCGAAACCGCCTGAAACGCACCCGGGTGCACGAATTTCTCCGCGAAGGCCTTGTTCCAGCGATGATGTCGCCACGCCCAGGGTGACATCATGCCCCGAGGGGACAGAACCAGGGGAATGCCTGCGCGATTGGCAAAATGATGTGCGGTGTGGAGTGGGCGCAACCAGAGTCCATGGACATGAACGACATCCGGGCGGGCGTTCTCCAGTGCGGATCTCAAAGCCGGGATTGGGCACAGTGCCCGTGGCCAGCCGCCGCGCAGGGTCCGCACGGTCAGCGTGCCTTCTTCCTGGAGTCCTGCGGCAGGGCCGGAGGTCAGCAGTTCAATCCGGTTGCCGAGTCCCGCCTGGGCGCGGGCCAAGGCGCGAACAGCCTTGCTGGGTCCGCCGTGCCTGGGGTCGAGGCTCGCAACGATGTGGCAAATGGTCATCTGGGATTGAGCAAGCTAGGTTTGCGCTGGCAGGCCGGTCAACCGCGCAAAGTGCGCAAGCAGGTCGCAGGCGGTTGCCTCAAAATCGTGGCAACGCACGCTTTCCTTCGCCCTCGCGGCGATTGACGTACGCAACTCCGGATCCGCGAGCAGCCGGTTGAGGCAATCCTCCAACTGTCGGGAGCGGTCGGGCGCGGTGTGATCAAACTGGAGGCCATTGCTGCCTGGAATGATCACGTCCCGGTAGCAATCGAGACGCGACAACACCGGAGCGGCACCCGCTGCCATAGCTTCGAGCGGAGCGACGCTGAGTCCCTCACCGCGTGCGGCCAGGCTGGGATAACAAAAGATGTCGAGGGAACCGTAGACCTTGTTGAGCCCGTCGCGCTCGTAGCTGGGCGGACGAATTTCCAGACGCTGCCCAAGGAGCGGTCGGTAGCGTTTCTCCAGCGACGCGAGATACTC
>CAUJJL010000052.1 GCA_963205455.1 Verrucomicrobiota bacterium | reverse complement strand
GCGGGTTTGGTGGCCGGCGTCTCAGCCCTGCCCGTTGCGATCGCAGTGGCGAAGAGAAGCAGGCTCGAAAGGAATCGAGCATGGCGGAAGAGGAATGTTGTCATGATGATGGTTTGGACGATTGAGGTGAGTGGATCTCGTGCAAAAGCAGGTTCCATGCCTGCCCTGTCTTCTGCGAAAGAAAGAGCGTTTGAGGCCACCTCAGAACCTCCTGCTGGGATGTGGAACTACATGATTTTCCACGGAAAAGTTGCGCCCGGCGCGGATTGCGTGAAAGCTGGTCTGTGGGGTGACGGGCTGGCTGCAGAGGGGACCCATGCTTTGCTTGTGGACGAAGCGGTCAGTCGGTCATTCTGAATTAACAACTTACAACATATTACTGCGCGCGCCCAACCTAGGATGAAATTTTTGGATCAGAGAGGGCTTATCTGCGGTCTGGAGGTTCGGTTTTTGCAATGAGGCTTCCGCTATGGGCTCTGCGGCTGATGCACCGAAGCCGGCTTTCCCGCAGCCGGCTCAAGGGAGGATGGATCCACTCCCGGTTGGGGGACCGTATTCTGGACAAGAAGCTCTGGCGGCCTACGCATGAATCGCTGGCGCGTGCCTGGTTGGTCGGGTTTCCGATTACGGTCATGCCCTTCCTGCCTGCGCAATCCCTCTTTGCGGTCATAGCCGCGCTCTGCGTTCGAGGAAATATCCTGCTCTGCATTGCGCTGCAGTTTCTGTCCACACCCCTCACTGCGCCGATCCAGTTGTCTGCCTGTTATTTTGTCGGCGAACTCGTCCGTGGAATGAATCCCGCCCAAGTCTGGCGTCACGTGGCGTCCCAGCCCCGCGAACTCTTCACCCGGGAAGGCGTGATATCGCTGTATCTGGGGGCCTTTGTCATCGGGATCATTGGCGGATGCCTCGGTTATGCGGTTATTCGAAAGGTGTGGCGTGAAAAGCCACGCGCCCAGCGGCCAGCGCCGCCCGCGGCCAAGGCACCTGCCTCTCCGGCCAAAACGTGGCCCCAGCCTCCGTCGACCACGACCCGCTCAATGTAGGCCGACAGCACGGCGCGCCAGAACCGGCGGTGGAGCACGCATGGAAACGAAACTCAACGCGGGCATTCTCGGCGACACCATGCAGGGAGGTCCGTGTCATCGGGATTGCCGATCAACCCGAAATTTGACGACTTTGCCCTATGGACCTTTCCGATTCGCCCTCTTCGATCGAGAATGAAACGATTCCGCTTTTCTCCTGGCTGACGGAGCGCGGCACCGGCGTGCTGATGCATCCGACATCGCTCCCTGGCGATCAGGGCATCGGAACCTTCGATGGAGCGGTCGATCGCTTTCTGGATTTCCTGTCGGAGTCCGGAATGAAGTACTGGCAGATCTGCCCATTGGGGCCTACGGGCTACGGGGATTCTCCGTACCAGTGTTTCTCGGCCTTTGCCGGGAACCCGTATCTGATTGACCTCAATGCCTTGGTTTCGTTTGGACTGCTGAAGAGCGAGTCGCTCTCGCCCCTGCGCCAGCTCAGCCGGGAACGTGTCGATTTCGGCGTGCTGTATGCCCTGAAGTGGCCGCTGCTGCGCGAGGCCTACCAGGCCTACCTTGAGGATCCCTCGCGCCTTCCCTACGGGGACTTCAAGGTCTTTCAGGAAAAGCATGCGCACTGGCTGCCCGCGTACGGCTATTTCCGAGCGCTGAAGGATCACTATCAGGGCAAGCCCTGGTCGGAGTGGCCGGCGGACACGCGGTCCCACGCATCCGCGCAGAAATCGGTGCTGCGGGCATGGCTCGCTCCGCAGATCGACGCGCACATGTTTTACCAGTATCTTTTCTACGGACAATGGGAGCGCGTCCGCGCCGCGGCGGCGGAGCGCGGCGTTCAGATCATTGGCGACATCCCGATCTTTGTGGCCTTCGACAGCGCCGACGTCTGGGCAAATCTGCCGCTTTTTGAAATCGATCCGAAGACCTGCCGCCCGGTCGCTGTCGCTGGCGTGCCGCCCGACTATTTTTCGGCGGACGGCCAACTCTGGGGAAATCCCCTCTATCGCTGGGACGTGCACAAGCGGGACGGATACGATTGGTGGCTCAGGCGACTGCGGTCTTCTTTTGAGCTCTGCGACATCGTGCGCATCGATCATTTCAGGGGCTTCGACAAGTACTGGAGGATTCCGTTTCCCGCGGAGACGGCGCGGGTTGGAAGCTGGGAACCGGGGCCGGGGATCGACCTTTTCCGTGCGATAAAGGCTGCCTTCCCTCAATCGCGCATCATCGCGGAGGATCTCGGCGATCTGACTCCCAGCGTGGAAGCGTTGCGTGCAGATACAGGTCTTCCTGGAATGGCGGTTCTTCAATTCGCGTTCGGATCTGACAGCGGCAATGCCTACCTGCCGCACAATCACACGCAGAACTCGGTGGTGTATCCAGGAACTCATGACAACAATACCTGTATCGGCTGGTATGCGACGGCGTCAGAGCGCGAGCGCGACCATGTGCGGCGATACCTCGGTGTGAACGGCAGTGAGATCGGGTGGGACCTGCTGCGGGCATCGTATCGCTCCACTTGCCGACTTGCGGTCATTCCCCTTCAGGACCTGCTCAGCCTTGATGCCTCTGGGCGTTTCAACACGCCCGGAATTCCGCACGGCAATTGGCAGTGGCGCTATCGCCCTGCGCAGTTGGACGCGCTCTTTGGTCAAACCGCGGCGTATTTGAAGTCGCTTGGCGAGCTCTATGGACGCTAGCCGTCCGAAGGCAGGGCGGACACGACGCCCGATCCGTTGGTATCTGCTTATGCTGCTTGCCATGGCGGCCGGGTTGGCGGCAACCGCCTTCCTGGCGGGCGGATGGATACTGACCCGTGCTACACGTGTTGCCCTGCCGAAACTGATGAGGTCGATCCCTGCGGAGCACGGATCACTTCAACGCGTCGAATTCGATGGAGCCGAATTTGCGCTACTCGCCTCGGCGGTCTGGAGCGGAATTTCCCTCGATGCGAGACTGCCGTCGGAAAAGGGATCACCTCCAAAGTCGATGCGCATCAAGATCCCGACCGCGATGGCGTCGCTGCGCGGATTGTTTCCGCCTCGATTTGATCTCAAACTCGAAGGAGTGCGCGTGGAGTCGCAGTTGCATCTCGACGCCCCCCGGGACGTGCCGTTCGCGGGCGGTGAGTTCGACACGCCGGTCCAGCGCATTGACGACGGCAGCGTGGTGCTTCCTGACGTGGAGTTCAGCGGCTCGCTGCGATCGAGCATCCGGCGCGAACTGCCCGAGCTGTTGGCTTTCGCGAGGACGGGTTTGACGACGCGAAGGCTGTCGATGTCCGCGAGGCTTCATTTCACTCTGGAACATGTGCCGACGTCTGTTCGGCTCGAGACAACACGCGAAAAGGGCGGCACGCGGCTGCGCATCAACAGGCAGGATCTCGACTCGCTTTCGCGTCGCTATTCCCAGCCGTTGACGCTTGCCGAGCGCGAGTTGCTTGCCGTGAACCCGCTGCGCGCTCCCATGCTGCTTCGGATGAAGGACTATGCCGAACGTACGGCACGTCGGCTCGCGCGAGGCGCCAAGACTTACAACGAAGACTCCACACGGCATGTCCTGTGGAGCTATTGGCTGACCCGAATGTACGGACCCGAGTTCGCGGAGCTGGCTGCAAACGCCCACGAGGAAGGCTCCGCCAACTCGACGGAGGAAAGCGATCGCGATCGCCACAACAACGGTCTCGGGCGCGACTGGGCGTCATCGGGGAAAACCGAATCACAGGTGCTTGCGTTGATCCGAGAGGACTCGCGAGTCAGGCGGCGGTAGAGTGTGAACCGAAGCACGTGATGACTCGGAGCATTCCAACAACGTGGCGTGAGGTTTTCTGCGCGACCAAGCTGTCGCATCACGTTTCGCTGTTGCCGCGGATGCAAGGTTGCCAGACTTTTCTGTACCCCGGACGTCGGATTATCGCAGCGCGATGAAGGATTCGATCAATCAGACCAGCAGCATGCAAACACACGACGATTGTGACGCCAGTCGCGAACGTTTGAGGGGGGCTGTGTGAACATGGCTTCGGCGGAGTTGACAACAACTGCGGCTTGGCAAGGTGGGCTGGTCCTTGCAGCCTATGCACTCGGGTGCCTGAACACGGGTTATTACCTGGTTCGACTGAAGACCGGCCGTGACGTCCGCACGACGGGAAGTGGCAATGCCGGGGCGCGCAATGTTGGCCGCATTCTGGGGAAGACCGGTTTTGTGTTCACCCTTGCAGGGGATCTCCTCAAGGGAGTGATCGCTGTAATTCTCGCCAAGGTATTGCAGGGTGCGCCCGCGACGATTGCGCTCGCCTGCGCTGCTGTGGTCGCGGGGCATCTTTGGCCGGTTCAATTGGGCTTTCGTGGAGGGAAAGGCGCTGCAACGGGATGCGGGGCGATTCTGGCGCTGGAACCTGTGACGACGGGCATCCTGCTCATTGTGTGCGGCTTGTTGCGCCTGGTGCTTCGCCGGAGCAGCCTGGGTGCGATGATCGCCTTTGCTGTCGGCCCCCTGGTGGCATACCTGCTTGGGCGGGCGTCGTTCGTCGTGGCGGGTTTTGCGGGTGTCGCGGTACTGGTCGTGATCTCCCACCTTGGCAATTTGAAGTCGGAAGTGATGGGTGATGGGAAGGGCCCGTCGGACGAAGGCATTCGCAAAGACGCATCGCTACCGGCTGGCAAACCATAGAGCTTTCGTCTTTGTTGGAGTGTCACCACCGACCACCACCATGCGTGCGCCGTCTTCCTTACACATAAAACTTGCGACAGAGGATTGGGAGTTTGAAGCAATTCATCGCCTCAATTACCGGACCTTTGTTGAGGAAATACCGCAGCACGCGCCGAACGGCGATGGTCGGCTCGTGGACCGATTTCATGCGGAGAACAGCTATGTGATTGCGCGTGAGGGAGACCGGGTTGTGGGGATGCTGGCGTTGCGCGGCAAGCGGCCGTTCTCGCTCGACAGCAAGGTGTCCGAACTGGATCGACACCTGCCGACCGGCAGACGGCCGATCGAAGTTCGTCTGCTGGCCGTGGAATCAGCCTATCGCAAGACATCAGTTTTTGTTGCCCTCTTTGAATTTACGACCCGCAAGTGTCTGGCTGATGGCTACGATCTTGCCGTTATATCCGGCACGACGCGTGAGCTGAAACTTTACCGGCACCTCGGATTTGCTCCGTTCGGTCCTCTCGTGGGCTCCGTCGGCGCGCAGTACCAGCCGATGTTCCTCACGCTCGATGCGCTTAATCGCACGACCGACAAGAGTCTTGTCCTGCGAGAGGCATTCAAGGAGAACCGAAGCACGCCCGACGGCATCAATCTCCTACCGGGGCCGGTGCTGACAACCGCGGAAGTCGATCGCGCATTCAGCGAACCTGCAATTTCGCATCGGAGCCCGGTTTTTCTGGCGGAATTGCGCCACGTGCGCGCACAGCTCTGCGAGTTGACCGGCGCTCGTGACGTTCAGGTGATGCCCGGATCGGGTTCGCTCGCGAACGCAGTGGTCGCGGCCCAGCTTGCGCTCCTCGGACGCAGGGGCGTGGTGATGACCAATGGAGCCTTTGGGGACCGACTCGCCTCGGACTCCCGGCGTGCCCGGCTGGAATTCACCGTGTTTGAACAGCCTTGGGGAACGGCCTTCGAAATGGAGCGGTTGGAGGCGGCGGCCGATGCGCTGAAACCGGGTGACTGGATCTGGGCGGTGCATCATGAGACGTCGACAGGACTGCTGAATGAGCTTGAGCCGCTGAAAGCCTTTGCACGACGCAAGGGACTCCGCCTTTGCCTTGACTGTGTCAGTTCGCTCGGGGCCGTGCCGGTTGATTTGAGCGATGTCTATCTCGCGACGGGAACGAGCGGAAAAGGGCTGGGCGGATATCCGGGTCTCGGGCTTGTTTTTCACGATTACGCGCCGAAGACCGCGGCGGAGACGCTGCCCGGTTACCTCGACCTTGGGCACTGGGCCGAAAACTCGAGTGTCCCCCACACACATTCGTCCAACCTCACGCACGCGCTGTGCGTGGCTCTGCGCGCCGTCACGCCCGAACGCATGCGGGAGATTCAAAGCAACACGTCCTGGCTGCGCCGCCAGTTGCTTGAGCAAGGCTGGACCCTGACCGGCGACGAGAGCAGTCCGGGCGCGGGGGTGGTTACTCTGGAGCTACAGGCTCCAGGTGCAGCGACGGCGTTGGGCGAGGCGCTGGAGCAGCGGGGAATCTGGCTCAATTTCCGGTCGGGTCACCTGTACAGCAAAAATTGGATCCAGGTATCCCTGCTGGGAAATCCGCCACGCCCGCTTCTCAATCGACTATTGCAGAATCTTGAGGTGCTTCGCCCGCGAAACGGTTCCGCGAGGCAGGAGTCAGCTGCGTTGCCACCGCTCCTGGTGACGGCTGCGCGATAGGGGGCTATGGTTTGCAGAGTTCCAGAGTTCTTCTGGGCTCTGCATTCGGCGTCAGCGGCGGATGGCGTGCACTGCCTTGGCCATTCGGGCGAGCGCTTCGTCCAAGGTTTTTCGGGGGCAGCCAAAGTTGAGGCGGACGTACTCACCTTGCGCGGCGCCGAAAAAGCGTCCGTCACTCAAGCCCACTCCGTGGGTTTCGAAATGGCCGATGGGATCCTTGAGGCCGAGTTCCCTCACATTCAACCAGGCCAGATACGTGGCTTCGATAGGAGCCTCGATCCTCACACCGGGCAACTGCTCCGCGGCGAATCGGATCACAGTGTCGCGATTTGTGCGCAACGCCGCCAGCAGCGCCTGGCGCCAGGGTTCACCGTGCCGGTAGGCTGCCTCGCAGGCCGCATAGCCGAGGATATTGACCTCTGCGACGATGCCGGCGGACGCTGCCACGAAGCGCCTGCGCAGATTCGCATCCGGGATGATCGCAAGGGCGCACCCGAGTCCGGGAACATTGTAGGTCTTGCTGGGCGCAAGCAGCGTGATCGTGCGCGTCGCGATTTCTCCCCCCAGTGTGCCGGTTGGAATGTGCGGCAGCGACGGATCGAGCACGAGGTCCGCGTGAATCTCGTCCGAACAAAGCACC
>CAUJJL010000051.1 GCA_963205455.1 Verrucomicrobiota bacterium | reverse complement strand
GAGTGAGGGTCAGGAGACGTGCGCGGGCAGGCATTCGACTACAATAGGAGGGCGGTGATGGGAGAGATGGACTCGGAGGGAAACGGGCCGACCTGGTTTATTTATCGTCCACGCGTGCAAAGCGAGGCTGTATCCGTCCGTCCACGACGACGGTCTCCATGAACATCGCACGCGGGCGGACCCAGAGTGCCGTCGTGTCGCCGTACAGGGCGCGATAGAGGACGAGCACCTCGAGGGTCTCACTGTGCCGGACCAATCCCTCGACGCGATAGTCTTTCCCCTTGTAGTGACGGTAGCGTCCGGGGTGTGGTTCGGCAGGAAGTGAGGGAAGATCAGACATACAGCGCGGTGGAGGAATGAAAGATGAAGGGTGCAAGCTGAGGGAGTCGAATCCTGCTTGCCACGGATTTTTTCAGGCTTTCGCAGCGGATTGAAACGATCAGAGGGATGGGCGTCGCCATGATCGGGCATCGTGACGTGCTTTGAGACGCTGTTGTCTGATTCGAACACCTGGTCGCGCAGATGTGCCGGAACTTTCAATTCCGATTCATCCGATCCGGGCACGACGACGCGTGCCTGGTCAGTTGGATCAAATAGTGTGGGAATTTGGATACAGAAGCAGAGCGATTGGCGGAAAGGCGATTGACATCTCTTTCACCTTGGAGGGGGACGCTTCGTCGTGCCCGGTTCGATTCAAGATGGGGTCAGGAGCTGAGACAGGGTCTTTGTCACAACGAAACACGACCCCAATTAAAGGGGCCAAGGGCTGGCGTTGTGATGCGCCGGGCGGGCCCGGGCACGACGAAGCGTGCCCCTCCAGAGGATCCTCTTGCTCAGAACGGTTTGCCGTCGGCGCGTGTCCCGCACAGGCTGACTTCAATGCCGAGTTCTGCAGCGAGTGCAGCCTTTGTGTAGAGAGCAAGGTCGGCTTCGCGGGCGCTGTTGGCATAGGCCACCTGGATGTGGTTTGCCTTGTGACGCGCCATCATCTGATCACGCGAGACGCCGTAGGTGACGGCATGCATGATGGGCCACTGCAAGGTGGTTGCCTTCCATCGCCGCTGGGTCTCCTCCTCCGGCAGCGCGATGGCCTTGGCGCGTCCGAGGTCCATCTTCAGTTTCCCATTCTCGATGAAGATGCGGCTCCAGACAATTTCACCCGGCTTTGCGACGCCCCGCAGGCTTCCGCCCCCGAGGCGGAAATACATGGGCGGCTGGCGAAGCGAATCGGATCCAGCCCAGCCTCCGACATGATGATCGGCGGGGGCGCTGCCGGAGATCAGGAATACCCAGACATATTCCTTCGTGGTGCCGCTGGCATCGGCGTCGCCCCAGCGGAGATCATGCAGCGTGTTGGCACGCGGCTGGCCAAGCGCCTTGTGCACGCGGTCGGTGAACAGTCCGTCGAGTCCGGCACATTCGTCGACCTCGTTGAAATGCGGAATCGGTTCGCCATCGCGGATGATGCTTCCATCGGCGCGCTTCACGGGGGGGCGATCCGTCGAGTTCAGCGTGCCCTCGACGAGGTCGCTCGCGGGCAGCAGGTCCTTGAGTCCCTGCTGGTACTGGATGCCAATGGTCTCGGCGCCGAATTCGTCGGCGATGCGCGCCGCGGCGATGTAGGTCTTGCACTGCCAGAGGACCTGTCGCTCCGTCAACTCGGTCGCCTCATCCTTGCCGAAGTGAAACGTGAAGCCCTTGGCGCGATACCAGTCGAAAACCTCGCGGGCCTCGGCATCGCTCACCTGCGTCGCTCCGTAGTAGAGCGCGGATTGGGAGAGCCGTTCCTTGTAGACGCCGGTCTGGAAGAGAAGTTCGTCGGGGATGATTGCATTGTACATGCCCATGCACCCTTCATCGAAGACTCCCATGATCGATTTGAAGCGACGCAGATTCTCGGCGATCTTCCGTGCGATCGAGCGGGCCTTCGGCGGCACCTTTGCGCGGGAGAGCGGACGCACGTGGGGGATCCGGTGTTTGACGATGCCGGTCCTCAGCCAGGCAGTCAGCCCGTTCAGGAACATCGCATCCTCGAAGTTCTCGCTCCAAAGCGTGGAGTAGGCCACGCGCGCCTTCGTGAGCGAGCCATTGAGGTTGAGCATGCCGACGAGGCCCGGCCAGGTGCCCGACCAGTTGGCAACGGTGAGGATCGGACCGCGGTGGGAGATAAGGCCGTGCAGGATGTGATGCGAGTACTGCCACACGGATTCAGCGACGATGAGAGGTGCCTTGGGATTGAGTCCGGCAAAGACCTGCATGCCCTCCTTCTGGGAACCGATGAAGCCATGTTTCAGCGCCGGCACGTACGGGTGGGCGCGCTGCAGCGTGTAGCCGAGTGATTTTAGGACTGCGGTGAGCTTCTTTTCCATCTCCGCCTGTGCGGGCCAGCACATTTCGTTGGCCGATTGGCGAAGGTCACCGTTGGCGATGAGGTAAATGGTTTTAGTTGGGAGTTTTTTCATCAGTTGAGGAAGGAAGACGTTCTTCGATCAAGGCAATGCCGGTTCCAATCAATCCGAAACGATGTCGCCGCGCATAGCCGAAAGCGCAGAAAATGGCGAAATGTCCGCGCGCGCATCAATCGCTGCGGCAGGCGGGCCGCACGCCGTGGATCTACGGGGAACTCACCTTGAGGCGTGAGACGACGTGAGTGACCCCGTCGGTGTCGAGTGCCAGCGCTATTGCGTGACCGATGAGCGAAACGTTGGCTACGGTGCCGTCGAGGGTGACCTGTCCACGGTAGGCGTCGACATTGATGTCGAGCGCGGACAGGTCGCGATCGAGGACGTATTTTGCCTTCAGGACGGTGACGATACGGGCGTCGCTCAGTTCCGCGCCGGCCTGCTTTGCGCGGGTGCGGACAATCTCCTTTCCGCGCTTGAGGTCTTCGCGGATGTCATCGGGCGTCAACTTCCATTCCTTGAGTTTTTCACTGATGGCATTGCTGGCATCGCGTGTCATCGCGCGCGCCTGTTCGCGAAGGCTGCGTGATTCTTTGTCCTCAGGTGCGGGCGTCGGGGCGGGTGGCGGTGGCGGGGCGACGACGGGTGCGACAGGAGCGGTGGGCGCGCTTGCCGCTGTGGCCGAGGCTGCGGCGGCTTCGCGAGCCTCTTTTTCGCGATAGAGATTGAAGGCGAAAGCGCCGATCACGGCGCCGAGGAGAAATATGAGGATCGTTTTCATGGAAATGGGTGCAGCCTATGGGAGGCAGACCGTTGTTTAGCGAACTCGTTCAAATTGGGAATGAAGAATGGTTGCAAATGTCTGCCAATTTGACGCTCCGCCGAGGCTTTTGCTTTGAATGCACCCGAGGGTTGGGGCACGGTCACCCGCCTATGTCGAAGAAATCCGCCCTCGTCACCGGAGCGTCCCGTGGAATCGGACGCGGCATCGCCATCGAACTCGCCAAGGCAGGCTATCGCGTGGCCATCAATTACGCGGGAAACGTCGAGGCTGCCACGGAGGCGCTCGCCCTGGTGCGTGCGGCGGGCGGAGACGGATTTGTGGTGCAGGGGGATGTGGCGTTGGCCGCGGACCGCACGCGTCTGGTCGCCGAGACCGTGCGCCAGTTTGGTCGGCTCGATCTGCTTGTGAACAATGCCGGAGTGGCGCCCAAGGTGCGGGCGGACCTGCTCGATGCCGGTGAAGAGAGTTTTGACCGCCTTTTTTCGATCAACCTGAAGGGACCGTACTTCCTGACGCAGCTGGTGGCGAAACAGTTTCTCTCGCAGGCTCCGGATGAAAACGGGTTTCGCGGGCGCATCGTCAATATCACGTCGATCTCTGTTTACACGGCGTCGATCAACCGGGGCGACTACTGCATGGTCAAGGCGGGCCTTGCCATGATGACCAAGCTCTTTGCCGATCGCCTGGCGAACGATGGCATCAACGTCTATGAGATCCGCCCCGGTGTCATCGCCACGGACATGACCGGAGGCGTGAAGGAGAAGTACGACAAGCTGATCCTCCACGATGAGCGCGGCATCACCCCGATCCGGCGGTGGGGGCGTCCGGAGGATGTCGGACTCGCGGTGAGGGCGATCGCCGAGGATCGCTTCCCGTATTCGACCGGAGCGGTGTTTGATGTCGATGGTGGCTTCGGCCTCCAGCGACTTTGAGTGCCGTTCCCCGACCATCGGCACGCACGATCATGCTCGCACTCTGCCAGGCCGGGTTTCAGGACCTTCTCGCGGCGGAGCTGCAGGACCGAGGAATTCGTGTGGTGCGGGACGGGCCCGGCTGGGTTCAGGCAGGCATCGCTGATACTGCAGTGCCCACGAAGGAAGGGACCGCATCCTCCACCGAGGTGATACGTGTCGCGGACGAACTTGTGTTTGCGCATCGGGTTCTGATCGCACCCATGGAGATAGCGGGTGAGTCGGTCAATGCGCTCGCCCAGCGGCTCGCGGAGCTCTTTTTTGAGCGTCTCCGCGGAGAGCGGATCGAGCAGCCCTGGCCTTGCGTGTTTGACTTTCCCTCTGAAATCGTGGGCTTGGGCCGAAGAGTGGCCGGTGTGGAAAAGGCGTTTCACGAACTCGTTCGAAAAAAGGTGTCGCGCGTGGCGAAGCTCGCCGTGCCCGACTGGCCGCGTGCGCCGGGACTGCACCGGGGGTGGGTCGTGGCCTTCACTGATTTTGGCCGTGCCTTTGCCGCTCGCGAGGTCTGGCTCAACGGACAGCGTCGGATGGCGGATGACGAGCGGGCGCCGTCCCGCAGCTACCTGAAGATCGAGGAGGCCTATGTCGTGTTCGGACGCGAGCCGCGAGAGGGCGAGACCGTCGCGGACCTCGGTGCGGCGCCCGGAGGCTGGAGCTACAGTGCCGCAAAGCGCGGCGCGCGTGTCCTTGCGCTGGACAACGGACCGCTCAAGGGAGGAGCGCTGGATCACCCGAACATTGAGCACCGACGCGTCGATGCGTTTGGATTCGCGCCGGAGGCGGGTACGGTCTTCGACTGGATGTTCTGCGATCTGGTGGAGGATCCCAACCACGTGCTCGAACACATTGTCCG
>CAUJJL010000050.1 GCA_963205455.1 Verrucomicrobiota bacterium | reverse complement strand
GATGGAGAAGCCCTTCAGCCTGCCTTCCCGGAAATCGTAGTTGGTGACAAAATTCGCGCGCCACTTGCGAAGCTCGTTCACATTGGTGCTCTCGCTCGCCGCAAAACCCAGGTAGGGAATATAGATATTCTTCATGCCTTGCGTGCCCAAGGTTGTGCTGAAATTTCCAAAGTGAGTGACATCCTCAAAGCCATCCACCTCCCTCATGTTTTTTGCTATGACACCATTGCCTTCTGTCCAGAGCGGCAGATTCCTCGCGACGAATGTCGCCATGTCACTGCCGACATTGCTTCGGCTGGCCTCCTGTTTCGCAACATTCAGGATCATGCGCCAACTCTTGGTGGGATTATAGGTGATCTCTCCCTCCCACCCGGTGGATACAATATCCGCGACATTCCTGATGTTCGGCGGGCGCGTGCCGGCAACCCAGCTCTTGCTGGCATTTTGAGAAATCGCCCAGGCTTTGACCAGATCCTGGTCAACCAGCGGATTGGTAAGCCATTCCTCCGGCGTCCTGGCATTGAACCATGCCGTGCGCGCAGTCGCTTCAGCCGTCGTCAGGGACGGATTCAAGGTCGTGGGCTGCGAGGTCCAGCTGGCTCGCGGCTGGAGATAACGCGGATCGCTGGGTTGAAAGCCAAACCACTTGTTGATGATCCATTCCGGAGTGTTGGATTGTCTCAAACCATTCAGGAACCTCGTGAAGTCATTGCCGTACCAGTAGTCATTTACGACCCACGTGGTATCGTTCTGCATGGCAGTCTTGTAATTGTTGATGCGAATGCTGAGCTTGTTGTCCATGAGTGCGAGACGGACGCCGACATCTCGCGTGGTGCCCTGTGGCGGATCGAAGACATTCCCGTAGGGATCCGCCCCCACCCCGGAGGGCTTGAAGTTTCCTGAGCGGTTATAGAAAACGCTGAAATCCGTTCCTCGCGGCAGCCACTTCTTTGCGAAGTCAGGTGTGTGACCAACAACACTCCAACTCAACGAGGTCTTTTCAAACACCGGGATGCTTGTCTTTTCGGGCATCACCCAGGAAGGCTCAAACGGGAGCACCTGACCAGTCGCAGCCTTGATGGCTGCACCCGAATTGTATTGCTTGTATTGATCATGCCTCCAACCGAGCATGCCGACGAGCTTGTCATTAAGCAGATAGGACTGCCAGATGAAGGCCCAGCTCTTGGTGTCGCTCCTGGTTTTTGCGGCGCTGTTGTACAGTTTGTCGATATCATCGACATAGTTATAGAGCGTTGGGGTAATCGTCACCCATCGATTGTTCTTGGCATCCCAATATTGGCTGCTCGCATTGCGCCCCGGATTTTGAGCGGCCTTGACATTGCCAATATGAGCACCGGCAGGTGAGGAGAGATTGGCGATCGAATCTCCCAGGTAACGCACGACCCCATACCCCGCATAGGTTGCCAGGGGGGTGGTGAGGTACGGATTGATGTCTGCGAAGTCATAGGCATACCCGCCAAAGCCCCGTGAAAAGGATGCCTCCTTCTGGCGGCTCAAGAGGCCCGTAAAAATGTGACGCCCGAAATAGCGGGTCCATCTGGAGTTCTGCCGGAAATCAAGCTCCCCGAATACTGTGGCTCGCAGGGCATCCCTGTCATTCTCACCTTCACTTCCACCCGAGTCCGACGCCACATAGGGGCGCCCGTAATTCTTGTTGGGAGTGCCATCAAAATTCGTCTGCATCATGTCCACCAGGATGCTCGCTCCTTCAAAGAAGTACGGCTGAAAGCTGGCCCGATCAAAATTCTGACGATCATAGGCCAGTTCCACACCAAGCTTGTTCCGGAAAAAGGTCTGGCGGAGGACGGCGTTGAGAGCGTCGAAGTCCGCCTTCTCCCACTTGTTCGGTCCATCAAGAAGTTGATTGTAAAAGTCGTAGGTGGATGAGTCCAGGATCTCCTGCTGGCGCCACAGCCCGGTCAGCGGAACTGTGGTGGAGGGCAGCCCATTGGCGGCAAAGAACCGCTGGTTGCCGATGAAGTTGTTGAATGCCCCTGCGCTTGCCCACGACGTAGGTCCCCAGACATTGAGGTCCGTGCCGGCCGCAGTCTTGTATCCGGCCACTCTCGAAAGTGCCTGCGTACTGGAGTCGGGGTCTTCAAAAATGGAGCCAAGAGTCCCTGCGTTCATCCAGCGTCCAGGCCAGGTTAGATAGGCCGGATAAAGTGCAGCATTGGTGCGCACGGCATTACTGGTCGAACCATCATAGGACCACTTGTTCATCGCCGCAGGATCGAACCACATGCTGAGTCCATCCTGCGGTGGTGTGACGCGGGGACGGTTCGAGTTTTGCCTGCCCTTCTCGTAACTGACCTGGACTTGCGTCAGGCCGTTTTGGAATAATGCCTTTTCCCAGTTTGCCGTGGCAAAGAGCCTCCGGTCTCTCTCGTAAGCCGGCTCTTGCTGATAGTAGCGCTTGTCCTCCAGCCCCACGACACGAACCGCGAGTTCCTTACCGATGATCGGTTGATTGAAGTCGAAAACACCGCGGTAGGAGCCGTAGCTGCCGAGGGTGGCTTGCACACGATATTTTCGGGTTCGTGTATCAGCCGTCTTGAGCTGGTTGTTAATGATGCCGGCAGGAGACCCCAGTCCGAACAGGATGGCATTGGCGCCCCGGGAAATATCCACGCGCTCCGTGTTGTAGGTATCCATGGGGATGCTCGTAGCAAAGAAATCCCGCATAAGGTCCGCCGACGAAACGCCACGAACCCGGGTCGCCTGGCTGGGTGAATCGAAGATTCCAGTGTTGCTGGATGATGTGGCAGTGAGCGTCACGCCCGAGGTATTGCCCCCGATCCCGCCCACTTCGGCATTGGTTGCATAGACGAGGACATCCTTCGCATTGACCGATGCCGTGTCTTCCATGAATTGCGATGTAATCACACCAATGGCAGCGCCCACATCCTTCAGGTCGGTCCGAAGGCGTGTCCCGGCGAGCGTATCAACCGCCGCGTAACCATTGTCCTTGTCGCTCGACACAACGAAGGGCGTCATTTGGACGATATCCTCTTCCGGCACAGCTGCTGCACGAGCCCTTGTCTCCGGTACCGTCTTATCGGCAGGCGTAACGGCTCTCTGGGCGTTGACCCACGTGATGGAGGACAGCGCAAGCAGTGCGAGCGAAACGATCTTTTGCGCAGGCATGCATGTCGTTGGGTTTTTCATTATTCTTGGATTGGTGTCTGGCGCTATTCCGCAAAGGTGCGCTTCACACAGGGTTTCTGGAGTTGGGTGGAAACTTGCCGCAGCAAAGTATCAAAATTTCGAAGGGATCTAAATACGTTTGCCCGTACGCCAATTTAGATTTCTTGCCAGTCCCCGGCCGTCGAGCAGATCCCGTTCGACGCAGGATTGAACCGCGTTCAATCGTCGAGGGAAAACTGTCCAAATGTCGGCTGCGCGGGAGGACGCCACCAGAGCACGGAAGGCTTCGTATTTTCAGGACGGTCGACATCCACCCAGCTGACATTCAGACGGAATGTCGAGCCCTGCGCGGGCAGACCCAGGGCAAATTGCGCAATCATTCCCTTTTCACTCTCCCGCGCCTGGCAATAGGCATGTTGTGACTTGGTGCCCACAACGGCTTCCTCGCGTGTTGCAATATCCGAGGCTTGCATGACAACAATGATCCTGTCCTGCAACCCCGCGGCTTCCCTCGCAGTAACGAGCTTGTCGTCAGTGGTCTCGACCAGCACATGGAGGGAACTGCCATAACGCTGCACCGCAAAGCGGAACGCGCCGTCCTGCGGACCATGCCAGTCCCAGCTCTCTGCGATGAACATGGGACGAGCGACCGTGGTAAACAGTTCCGGCGCCCAGTCATCGGTATGCGGGGATCCAGGGAAAGCCACGGGACCGGATGCAAGCGGTACCCTGTGCTTCCAATCCACCCTTATGGTCCGGCTCGCCGGGACCTCAACCGCGCCCGTCTGCATGTCATAGGACCCCATAAGCCTGATGGAAGGTGCAGATTCGTTGAGCCAGTGGGCCGAAAGACTGCCGTCGCGAAGGGAGTCCCTGGTCGGCGACGGTTGCGAGGTAACCGCTGTCTTCTCGCGCTTCACGGGATTGTCGTCCTCCCTGACATGGCCTACAACCAATACCGTGGCATTCTGACCCGGAAGTACCGAAGTGTTGAATGTATCCGGCTCAAACCGTATCCCGGCCTGAGAAGCCAGGACGCCCGTCACTTTCAGGGGAGTCGGCTCCGGATTGCGCAACGTCACCGGAATTTCAATGCGTGAAAACTCTCCTGATTCGAGCATGATGGGTGCAACATCGAGCCAGCTTCCGCTGCGGAGCGCAGCCGCCCGCCCTTCGTATGTCTCCGTAAGCACGTCCGGTGGAATCGTGCGCGAGCCATCGACAGCGTGGTTTAGTATCTCAGGTCGTCCGCCCGGCTTCAGCGTTACGGTCGTGACGTGGTCAAACTCTCCGACGCCCTCACCGCGCATCCCGCTGTCGCCACCGGAGGTAGCGAGCACATAGTGGTCCATACCGCGGCGTTTCGCGCTAATGTAATGATGCAGGTGACCTGTGAAGACGGTGTAACTTCTCCCAAGCAGTGCGTCTGCAATCTGATTGAAACCGCCTTCGTTTTCCTGAAGCCAAAGGGGACGGTGAAAAAAAACAAAGGTCCAGCGCACGTTTGCGTGTTCGGCGATCGCGTTGCGAGCAAAAGCAATTTGCCCGGCACCGAATCCCCCACCGCTCAGGTCCTCACTATCGAGCACCAGGAAAAGCACGTCCTTCCTTACAAATGCGTAGTGTGTCGCACCACGCCGTTGCACCCACGCCTCACGCATTTTCGGATTGCTGATATCGTGGTTCCCAACAACCGCATGGAAAGGTGCCTTGAAATTCTTGATGATTGCATCGAGTTCATCCCATTGCGCGGTCCAGACGATTGGTGACTCCGTGTAGCCATCGATGAGATCTCCGACCGACATGACAAATTCCGGATCGAGCGAATTGATTTTTTCCACGGCACGCTCAAATACGCCGGGGCGCATGCCTCCCGTCCGGTCGCAGATGATGGCAAATCGCAGTGTATCGTCCGACGAAGAATCAGCTGCACGAATGGTCGGAATCGCCAAGAGCACCAATGCAAGCAGGAACGAAGGGGATCGTATCATCGGAGCCTTTCAAGAATGACAGCAGCGTGACGTCCCACCTCAGGGGTCTGCAGTCGGAAGGTTCCCCCGCGGTGCGTGATCGAATCGATCGCAGCGGCACCTCCCTCGGACATGTTCCACCAGGTCGCACGCCAGGTGCCTTCCGGCAGGTTTTCCAAAAGAATCTCTCCTGACACCTCCGACAATCCCTGGACGCTTTCGGAAAAAACATTCGCACGGTGCCAGAGATAGAGCAGCACGGCTTGCGAATCAGTCGTCCGCAAACCGCAGGCCGCCAATGCAGGCTGTGTCCCCGCAAGATCGAGGGTACCCAGACGGAACGTGCCAACGCGCCCCGTCGAGGGATCACCTGTATTCTCAAGCGTGAGCGTGTGCCGCCCTGCCGGAGCGAATAGTGAGATCCGTTGCGGCAGCAGCACCTGGGAGGCGGGACGCTGATCCCAAGTGATTTCATGGGCGCTCCTCCCATCAATGGAGATCCGCATCGATCCACCTTCGTAACCAAGGTCGGTGAGCTCAAGGACCACCGCCTTCTCGGCGCCCGATGTCTTTGTGAAAGTGATATCGAAAGTACGGCGCAGGCCAAGCGCCAGGAAACGAGGGTCCGCCGTATAGTAGCGTGGTATGTCAGCGAGGGCAACGTCCTCGCGTCCATCGTCTGGAATGCTGACAGAGGTCGCCGCAGTGATAGCCCAGGAGTGGCCCGCACTGACGATGCGCGGAACCGTTGCGCTGCTGACAATCTCGGGAGTAAAGGCGATCATCGATGAATTCCGCTCCGGCAATCGAGAAGCTGCGATGTATTCACTGATGGCTCGCATCTGATTGAGGCGAGGTGTGCCAAGCAGTTTCTCCCAGGACCATGTCTGGCCGGGATAGGCACCTCCTCCCGCAAAGAGGGACGGCCATATGAGAGGGACGAGGGCCTCACCCGAGGACTTCTGGGATTCGCTCGCAAGGATGTGATCCTCGCCGATTTCACCATAAAAAATCGGCCGAACCGGCATCACGGGCACGCGGGAAAAGCGGCGCGTATGAGCCTGCATGTTGACGGCGTAGAGGTGCGGCTGGAGAAAATCCATCCGGGCATGCACCGAACTCCTCAGGTCGTCGTGACTCGTTGTGACAAGATGCTCGTAAACATCATGGGCACGGAGGCACGCTGCCATGTCCGCATGCCACGCTCCCACAAGGTCGTCGCGTCCCTGCGTTGCGGGCTCGGTCCACTGAACCTCATTGAAAAGTTCCCATGCAAGGATCGCGGGTGAGTGACCGTAGCGTGCAATGATGTAACGATACTTCGCCTTTGTGTAACGTATCGCCTCGGGTGAGGTGAAAAATTCCGTGGGTGAGCCGAGAAACCCTCCGTTTGCCCTGTTCCACGGGTTGATGTCCCAATTTGAATTGTTGGTGAGGCTGTACTGTCCATGGTGCTGCAGCACGATCTGGAGATGCACCCGGTGTTTTTCTGCAAGGGCAACAACCTTGTCCCAGTTTTCCGCGGGCTCCCGATCAACATTCCCAGGCTTCGGTGAAGGACGGCCCGCATGTTGGGGCAGCCAGTCCAGATTCATCATATCCCAATGGGCCATCCATATCCGCGTCCAATTCAGCCCGGCGCCCTCCATTTCAGCAAATATGCGGGGCCACGACAACCCGTCGCTGCTCCAACCCACATTCATTCCAAATGGATAGTAGGGCTTCCCATCTGAGAAGGCGAACCCGCGGGCGTCACGCGGATTGATTCCGACAACATCAGTAATCCTGGAGAGGTTTTCGCGGCTTACAGTCAGAGCTTCGGAGCCCTTCGGAATGTACCCCACGGCTTTCTGTCGATCGATCCTGCCGTCCTCGCACTCGAGAATAGCCGCAAGCTTCCATTTGCCCAGAAGGGTCGGGCGGACACGGATCTTCCACTCCGCACCCTCATGATGAAAAGCGGGATACATGGCCGTTGTGCCGTCCGGCGCGGTAATTTGTGCACGAATATCCCGCAGCAGCGGAGCGTCATCGCTCGCACGATCATCGGACAAGGCAACGGTGAACTCGATAAAGTCGGCGCGAAGCAGCAGTGCTGTGCAAAGCAGTCCGAAAAATTGAAGGGTTTTCTTCAGACCCCTCATAGCATCAGTGTAAAATCGTGCTCGGGTGCGGTGATCCAGCGATCATACCACGGCGAGTAGGTCTTAATGTCCGCAGTCTTCGTGCGCTCATTGAAACGAACGAGGCGCATGAATCCTCCACCACCGAAGCCACGGTCCGGTTTAACCCCACCCTGATAGTTCGCGAGAACCTGGTGAACGGTGCGCCCGTCTTTTCCGGGGCTCGCAAGGTGTCCGGTTCCGTTGTTGAGAACGTGGCCGCTCAGGACCATCCGGATGTTTGCATGGCGTGAGATGAATTTATCCCAGATTTCCTGCCCGTCATTGACGTCGCCGCCCGCAGCGAGCGGATACCCGTGCGGATTCCATTTCTGCGCACGACCGAACTTCGGCCAGTCATAGCGCGTTCCGTCTGAATACAGGTAGGCGTGTGTGACAACAATGGCATCAAGCGACGCATTCTCCGACACGATCGTATTTGCCCAGCCAAGAACGCCATTGCGCGGGGCAAATTCCAGCGAGACCAGAAGTTTCTCCCCGCTGGGGGTCTTGAAACGATGCCAGCTGTTTTCGAGCCTTTGCTTTTCGTAAAGCCCGAATTTCGCGCTATTCCGATAGTGGCGTTCCGTCACATAGTCGTTGAGCAGCGTGTGGCGGCTCGATGCATCTCCCCAGTTTCCCAGGTCATGGTTTCCCGTAGAAAGACTGAAAGGGATGCCATGTTTGAACAGGATGTCATGTGCGTTCTTCGCGACGAGCCATTCCGGGTGGGTGTTGCCGTGGACAATGTCGCCCTCATGCGCAACAAAACAGAGATTGAGGCGCTCCCGGTTTGCCGCTAGCCAGGCAGTCTGACGCGGGTAGACATCCTGATATTCGATCGAATAGATCTGAGTGTCGGGGAGAAGGGCTAGCGTCCACCCTTCCCCGTCGGTGAATGACGAGGGCAACGGGGTATTGACAGGATTGTCTCTGACGGGCGTCGGCACACTCCAGATTTCCGGGCCTGAAGTCCGGACAAAAGAGTTTGGAGCGGCACCTGTGGTTTCGATGCTTCCGGAGCCGGCGGCGCGAATGAGGGCCGGGGCAGCCGCGACGCTGGCGGTGACTTTAAGGAATTCTTTTCGGTTCATGACAGGGAAAGGGCAACTGGGGACGATGGATTCTCCGGGGGCCGTCTATCCCCAAAACGCATTGGGTGATAGCAGTGCAGACCAGCATATCGGCAACACGACGTCGATCAGCAGATCCAAGACTTCGATGGCAACACGATGCCCCTCGCCACCCGGATTCTCGCCGGATGGCGTGAGATACGCTTCGAGCGACGTGTGATGAGCAGGCGTTCAATCTGCTAGTGAAGAGCACGGATGGCTGGGAAGACTTACCTGGGATGTGAAGCATGGCCCTGCCGTTGACAATCTTTTCAAGGTGCGGACCTGCGGGCGGCCGACCACGCACCGCCTTCATCAGGGCCGTGCCTGAATGACCCTCGTCGGCAGCCTCATGCGTCGGCAGCAAGAATGTTTTCAACCACCTCGTTGGCGTCACAAAAACAAAGCGCCGAAACAGTATCTGCTGCACCGTAGTATATTGCCACGCGGCCCGTGGGCGCGTCGCAGAGGCAGCCGACCGGAAAACACACGCCCGGCACGAGTCCGGCCAATTCATAGGGAGCCTCAGCGGTGAGGATGGCCTCCTTCATGCGCGCCCTGAGTATCCACGGACGATCCAGATCGAGCAATGCTGCACCCATCGAGTAGACGAAGCCATTGCAGGTCGTGATGACACCGTGGTAGAAGAGCAGCCAGCCCTCGCTCGTTTCAATGGGCGAAGGGCCTGCGCCAATCTTGGTGCCCTGCCACCATTCGCCCCCCTTGCTCATGACATGCCGGTGCCTGCCCCAATAGGTCATGTCGGGCGATTCGCTGTAGAAAATGTCACCGAACGGTGTGTGACCGGTATCGCTGGGGCGCGAGAGCATCGCAAATTTTCCGTTGATCCTGCGTGGAAAAAGCACCCCGTTGCGGTTGTACGGGAGAAAGGCGTTTTCGATCTGATGGAACTTTCTGAAATCCTTCGTCGTGGCAACGCCTATGGTCGGACCATGGTACCCGTTGCACCAGGTGACATAGTAGGTGCCGTCGATGGGCGTTACGCGCGGATCATACGCGTATTCGTGACGCGTGACTTCAGGGTCCTTGTTGATGAAGTCTATGCGCTTTGGATTGAAAGCCCACTTGATGCCATCCGCACTGTGTCCGACGTGAAGATGGGGCATACGGTCCATGCCTTCGGTGCGGAAAACCCCGGCAAACCCATTCTTGAACGGCACAACAGCGCTATTGTAGATGCCGGTCACACGTGGAAGCGGACGGCGTCCAATGACGGGATTGCCGTCAAAGCGCCAAACTAGGTCATCGTTTCCGGACGCTCGCGGCTGCCAGGGAATGTTGGGAAGGGGCGGGGCCTTGATGGACAGTTTCATATTGAGGATCAATCTTTGCAACTCCGCGAACCGATCCTGTCGGGAAGGATCGAAGCCAGGTATGCGCAAGCGGCATGAGGTGCCGTGGTTGACCCCCGCATCCTGCCATGCGTACCGCGCAACGTCGATTTGATCGAGCCCTCCGCGCTTTAGATACTTTGCCGACCAGCCCAAACGGGCAATTGCTCAGTTTGCGGTGACCGTCTTGAGCCGCATGTGATCGCGATAGGCGCCGGGAGACATCCCGGTGAATCGCTTGAAGACGACGCTCATGTAGGCGATGTGTTCAAAGCCTGCCAGGTCGGCTATGACTTTGAGGGGGTAGTCCGTTTCGAAAAGAAGCTCCTTGATTTTTGCGACCTGAGTACGTCGGATTTCCACTTGGGGTGAACGTCCGAAACAGCGACGGAAGCGCTTTTCCAACTGGCTTCGAGAGGCGGACACATGCTTGAGCACTCCATCAACCGTGAGCCCCCGACAGGCCTGTTGCCGTATGAGGCTGAGCGCGCCGGCGACATGCCGGTCTTCGATCGCGAGAATATCGGTGGAGAGCCGCGTGGTCACACCGATGGGATCGATACGGGCATCCATCGTCTCGATCTTTTCGCCTGCAATGAGACGGGAGAGGGTTTCCGCGGCACGATAGCCGGATTGCTCGGCATTCGATGCGATGCTGGAGAGCGGCGGTGAGGCAAGTTCGCATCGGCGCCTGTCATTGTTGGCTCCCAGCACCGCGACCTCCTCCGGCACAAGCAGCCCGGCTGCCTTGGCAGCGTGGGTAACCTGAAGCGCCCGCAAATCATTGCACGCCATTACACCGATGGGTTTCGGCAACGAAAGGAGCCATTTTGTCAGGGCACGCGTCTGTCTCGCATCCCAAACAGGGGTTAGTTTGCCGGGATAATCGACATCGAGAAGGACGACGCTGTGCCCGGCGAGGTCAATCGCCTCTACAAATCCGTCCCTCCGTTCACACGCCCATCCTTCGTTTCGGAATCCGCAAAACGCAAAGTACCTGTGCCCGCGTTCCAGGAGGTGTTCCGCACCCAGGTGACCGATGGCCCTGTTGTCAGGGCGAATCTTTGGTACTCCCGCAATCGGAGGCGTGTCGTTCAGATCGACCAACGGGATACCCAGCTTCAGGCAGCGCGCCACAAAGCCGGGCGTGGCATG
>CAUJJL010000049.1 GCA_963205455.1 Verrucomicrobiota bacterium | reverse complement strand
GTGGGATTCGTAGAAGATGCGTTCGGTCAAGGTGAGCCTCCGTTGATGGCCCATCATCGGCTTTCGCCACCAATGGGCACATTCAATAGCACCCTACCCCATTTGACACTGCATCGCAAGGATGCGCGCGAAACGGCGCTGGACTTGCGCGGGGTCTTTGCATCGGAGAAGTCTGATCCGCTTGAGGTTTAGAGAAAGATCGTGATGGCAACCCAGACTTACAAAGAGATCCAATCTGGCGCTGCCGGAAAAAAAGTCCACGGCAAGTGGTCGAAACGCCCTCCTGCGGTGTTCGCCGAGGCCTTGCGGTTCCGTGAGTCATGGGCCCGGGCATACACGCAATACATCGTAAAACACGGTGGGAACGCTCATCTGCAGGCGCAATTCAAGGTTACCGCCCGTAACTCGCAGGGCTTATATTTTTGGCCTGACGAAGAGTTCACCGCGATCGACTTGGCAATCACCACCGTTTTCACCTCAAACTCATGGCTGACGGAGATTTGTCCTTTGGACGCGTGACGATCGCCGCAGAAAACGTCGAAGAGTGGGATGCGCTGAATGACCGCGCCCATGAATACGTCGTCGCCGACAAAGGGGTTCCGAAAGACATTCGCGCTCGGATGTACGAGCTCGAAGGCTTGAGCCCGCAGGGCGCGGCATTGCTGGCCAGCTGTCCCGAGGGCGGGGAGTTGTGGGATTGCCGGGAGGTTGACGATTAGTGTGATCCTTCGCTGGGTCAGACTCCAGCCAGCCGTTCCTCAGCGAGTTCGGAGAGCGTCTTACCCTGCTTCTTCGCCACCGCTCGTAGCCGATTGGCCACCGCAGGGCGCAGGCGCAGCGTCACCGGCACGCGCCCCGATGGCTTGCGGCCCGCGCCTAGGCGCGATCCCCCATGCAAGGGCCGCCAGTTCAATGCCTCCAAATCCGGCAATTTCTCGCCGTTGATATCCTCGATGTTCACCTGATAACCACGTTCGTCGAAGACTGGAGGGTTAACCTTTTCGTGCTTTTTCTTTGGCATAAATTTTCTCCGCTTTGCTCCAAAAACCCGCACCGATGATCCGGATAATCCCGTCGGGCCGGTGCGTATAGCGCACGAGCAGGATCCTGCCATCCACCTTGCCCATCAGCCACCAGCGCAGCTCCGTGGAGCTGTGAACTGAATCGAAGGCAATGCGTGCTTGCGGGTCGTCAAAAGCCTTCGAGGCCTTGGTGAAGTCGACATCGTGTTTTGCGATGTTAAGCTGTTCTTTGTGTGGATCCCACGTGAATCGCACGAAAAAAGGGAAAGCGACGGAGATTTGATTGTCAACGTCGGATTTCAAGGATGCCAAAAGTTTGCCCGCTTGCCTCGGACGTGGCGGGTTGGAGAAACCCAGCTTTTCACTGAAAAGCTGAAAAGTTGTTCGCGGCCTGCCGTTTGATCAGCGGTGACGGTAGGCCCAGACGGCAATGAGCGCTGTGAAAAATAGGACTAGCGCCAGCGAGACGGCCAACCGACTGAAGGGCATCTTGTGGTGGAGACTGCCTGAGGAAGACGATGGAGAGCCTGGCTTGAACGGACGAAAGTCCGGCGTGTACATCGCTACTGGGATCGCGTCATCTGGCGGCGGTGAAATGCCCCCCGAAAGCTGAGGGTCAGAGCCCACAATGCTTCGATTGTGGTCGAACATCGCCTTACCTCGCCTTCTGGCCTCTATCCAATCTTCCAGGGGTTGAACCTCAAAGCCGCAAGCCGACTCAGAAGAACGTGTAGTACTTTCCGTCCGCAAGTCGCTTGAGCAGGAGCGCCAGCTCCATCGCATGATAATCTCCCCACAGGGACGACTCCCCGCACGGAACCTTCTGACCCTTCGGAACGTAGTCCCAGCCATTGGGACGATGATAAACGCTGTGCAGCAGCAGCCCCTGGTGCTTCGCATCCGTCGAAAGGTAGGGCTCGTCAAACAGCGTGTTCGCCACGGTCAGCCCCGCCTGCAGATAGCGGCGGCCCGCCGCCTTTTCTCCATTGCCGCCGAGCCAGAGGCCGAGACGGATGAAGCCCTGCGCGGCGATCGCGGCAGCCGAGCTGTCTACCGGTTCGTGTGGATTGAATGGATCCGCCGGACGCGCCGCAAAGTTGCCCAGCTTGTGCGTGTTCAACGCGGCGCTGTCCCAATAGGGCACGCCATCGCTCGCGGAATAGCCGTCGATGTAATAGTCCGAGGTGGCGCGCGCGGTTTCGAGGAAGACATTGGTCACCGCCCGGCGCCCACCCATCGCATCGAGCGAGGTGCCCGGCACCGTGTCGAGAAACTCAAGCTGCTCAGCAAAACCACAGATGATCCAGGCAGCTCCGCGCGTCCAGGTCGTGAACGGCGAATAGCCCTGCTGGCTGGAGGGACACCGGAACTGCCCGTCGTTGCGATTGAAGATCGACTCATGGGCAACCCGGCCGCGAACATCATAGCTGTCGCGCCCTCGACCGAAAAACACGTTGAAGCGCGCCGTCGTGGCCGCGTGTTCGATCGCGCGATGCAGCAGATTGATGGGTTTGTCGCCCTCCCCCATCAACGCATGACCGAGCTGATGCGCCACGACCAGCGACCGCATGGAGCGGATCGTGTCGGCGAAGAGGGATTGCGGGCCGTTGAAGGAATAGACGTAGCCGCTCGGGGCGACACCAGCGCCGCCGACGGGCGACCAGGGTGTCTTGTACGCGGTAGGAACATGACGCGCCGCCTGCACCGCGCCCGAGACCTTGAGCGCCAGTTCACAGAAATTCAGTTCATCGCGATTCTCGGGAATGCGGCCCTCGAGCTGGAGGCGGCGAAGGTTCCCGTACGTCGAGACATTGTTGAATCCATGATCATGGACGCCGACATGAGAGACATGCGATGCCATGAGCTTGACGGTCTTCTCCCGACCGAGCTTGAGAAAGCTTTCATCGCCCGTTGCGTCGTACTGAAGGAACGCCATGCCGAACTGGAATCCCTGCGTCCACTCCGTCCATCCGCGCGAGGTGTACTTTCCCTTCACGGTGAAGACGGGTGTGCCTTTGGCAGGATCCCAGGAGGCATCGATCGCACGGATCTTTTTTCCGGCGAGTTCAAAGACGCGTCCGACTTTTTTCTGCAATGACTGGGGAGTGAGCTTGAGGTTGATCTTCATGCGCGCGGGAGTTTGAGCGCAAAGGGTGCCTCCAGACTCTAGGCGAAACAAGGTCGAAACCGCAGGCAGACGGTTTTGTGCTGATTCGGGACGGCTTCGTCGCTGTCTGGAAACCCACGGCACGATCCATGACCCGCCTTCCTGCGTCACCCGGGGATTTGTGCCCAGATTTCATTTTCTCCGTGCGCTCCCGGAGCGTTTCACTACGGTTGATCACGATGTCACTCGCGGAACTTCGAAGGGACTACAGCCTTGCAGGCCTGGCGGAAAAGGATCTCGCCAGGGATCCATTTCGGCAGTTCGACCTATGGTTCCAGGAAGCGGAGGCGGCGAAGATCCCCGAACCGAATGCCATGGTGCTGGCAACGGCAAGCCGGGAGGGCCGCCCATCGACGCGCACGGTTCTGCTCAAGGGAATGGACGGCCGCGGTTTTGTCTTCTTCTCAAACTACGAAAGTCGAAAGGGGCGCGAACTTGAAGCCAACCCGGTGGCTTCGCTCACGTTTCCATGGATTGCGATGGAGCGCCAGGTGATCGTCGAAGGCTCGATCACACGGGTCAGCCGCGAGGAGAGTGCCGCCTACTTTCATTCCCGACCACGCGCCAGCCAGCTCGGCGCCTGGGTTTCCCGCCAGAGCAGCGTGGTGCCGAATCGAGAGACGCTTGAGGCCGGCATGAAGGCGCTGGAGGAAAAGTACGCGGGTGTGGAGGTTCCACTTCCTTCGAACTGGGGTGGATACCGCCTCCTGCCAGACGCCGTGGAATTCTGGCAGGGCCGCCGTAGCCGCCTCCACGACCGGCTTCGCTTCCGGCGGGAAAAGGCGGGCGGTGACTGGATTGTCGAACGGCTCTCCCCATGACGTTGCCCGCGAGCGAAAGCCCCGCGACCCGCACCGCAAAAAACAACGCCGCGACTTCCCGGCGCTCAAAATCCCCCCCCGCATCCGCGCGCCGCAGCCGCCAGTCCGGCCCCCGGGCCGCCGCCAGCCACCATCCACCTCCGACCCTGCTTGCAGCGGCGCTACGCTCGCTCCCGGAAGGCGTCCTGATCGCCCCGGCCCTCTGGAGCCGCACAGGATTGCGCATCACCTTTGCAAACGAGCGCATCGCCTCGATGACCGGGTATTCTGAAGCCGAGCTGACTGCGCACACCCATGATTTTCTTCACGTCGACAAGGCCGAACTCACCCGTCAGCGCCGCTGGTTTCGCTCGGCCCGCGCAGGCAGCACGTATTCAGCCGAAGGATACCTTACCCGCCGCGATGGATCCACCCTCTTCGCAGCCTGGCTCCTAAGTCCGCTCTGCAACCGCCGAGGACGCGTCACCCACATCGTGGCGAGCTACCGCGATGTCACGGAAAAGCGCCGACTCGAGGAGGCGCTCGGACACGCCCAGCGCATCGACACAGTCAGCCGCCTCGCCGGAGGCGTCGCACACGACTTCAACAACCTGCTTTCCGTGATCAACGGCTATTCCGAGATCCTCGCCGACCGCTTTACGGACGATGAACATACGAGACGCACAATCTCGGAGATCCATTCCGCGGGACAGAAGGCCGCAAGCCTGACCCGGCAATTGCTCGCATTCAGCCGCCGCCAGACCCTTGAGCCGCAGGTCATCAGCCTGAACGACCTCATCCAGGCCAACGCCGATCTGCTCGGTCGGCTGCTGCGTCCGTATCACCAGCTCAACCTTTCCCTTTCACCCGACACCCGGAACGTGCGCGTCGATCCCACCGCGATCCAGCAGGTGCTGCTCAATCTCACGCTGAATGCGCGCGATGCCCTATCCCCCGGCGGACATGTCACGATAAGCACCGCGGGCAGGGCGATGAAGTCAGGCCTGACCTTGCGGCACATCGACATTCCTCCCGGCCGGTATGCGCAACTTTCCGTGAGCGACAGCGGATGCGGCATGGACGAGGATGTTCAGGCGCACATCTTCGAACCGTTTTTCACCACAAAACCCCAGGGCGAAGGCACGGGCCTCGGTCTTGCGCTGGTCTACGGGGTTGTGCAGCAGAACAAGGGCTACATCTCCGTCCACAGCGCACCTGGCGTGGGAACAACGTTCGACATCTATCTCCCGGAAGTGAACGAACCCGCAAGCGCGCGCCCCGCGGTGCTGTCGACGCTTCCCTCAACCGGTGGACGCGAGTCCGTCCTGATCGTCGAAGGCGACAGCGTGCTGCGGAAAATGATCGCGGGTATCCTGACTTCGGACGGTTACACTGTGATTGACTGCGCAACACCCGGCGATGCTCCCGCCGCCAGCACGCCCGCACAGCCAATAGAACTTGCAATCCTGGACAGCCGCATGCCCGGCGCGGAGGTGCTTGTCCGCCGCCTCCTCGCCAGGAATTCCGGGCTTCGCCTCCTGAGCACAGCCGACCACGATCCGCCCCAACTGCTGCCATGGGTCGACCAGAGTGCGCAGGCGCATCTCCCAAAACCTTTCACCCTGAGCACGCTTCTGAAGGTGATCCGTGCCCTGCTCGACCGCGAGCTCGGCAGCGTTGCGGCAGTCCAGCCGGAGACGGAGCCATTCCTCTGACAATCCGGCCCCCGCATGATCTACCTCATCCGCCACGCCCATGCCGCCCCGGCAGCAGAGGATCCGCTCAGGCCCCTGAGCCTGGCCGGTGTACACGAATGCGCACTGCTCGTCCGCTTCTTTACCGACAACCACCTGCTTACTCCCGATCAAGTCTGGCACAGTCCGCTTCCGCGATCGCGCGAAACGGCCGATCGGCTCACCGCGGGACTGAATCCCGACGCCGTCCGGGTGGAGATCCCCGGCCTGCTAGGCGACGATGATCCCAAGATTCTCCTCGAGCGCATCAATGCCCTTCCTCCCCGCTCGGAGATCGCGCTCGTCGGACACAATCCCCACCTGACACGACTCGCGACCCTGCTCGTTCGAGGCAGATCAAAACCCGCGTTTGTCGATTTCAAGAAGAGCTCCGTGCTGGCCCTCGAAAAAACCGAGTCGCGCCACAAGCGCTCAGGCCTCCCCCGCTGGACCGTGCGCTGGTTTCTTCCTGCTCAACTGCTCAAGCCCAGGCAGGCAGCAGCACCCGCGCCGAAGGCGTAGTCAAGAGCACCACGGTGGTGGCATGAGCAAGGTAGAGTCTGTGATTTGATAGCTGCTCAACCTGGCTCGCTGAACACAGGCCAAACGACGGATCGTGCTTGAAGATATCGAGCACGACACAGGTATCCACAAGCCACACTTCAGGCTTCCCCTTCGCGCAATTCCTTCATCCAATCCTTCGTACGGCGCGCGACGGGGCGTATTCGTCGGGCAAAACCGAGTACAGCCATGGGTCCAGCTACCTTTCCCTTCGGTGCAAATACCCGAAACTCATTGTCCCACACCACTTCAAACTGAAGCTTCTGGCCTGGTCGCAATCGAAGCTTTCGCCGCAACTCCGCAGGAAGGGTCACCTGCCCGCGTTCTGTGAGGGTGCTCTCCTTCAAACCTCAAAGTCGACATGTCAAATAACCATGTCAACCCCGCTTCAGCTTCAGCAGCCGTTCGCCGGCGGAGTGGAGTGTCGCGGGTTTCTTGGCGAAGTTGAGGCGGATGTATCGATTCTCCGGATACGGAAAGAAGCTTGAGCCCGGCACAGGCGCCACACCTACGTCGCGCGTCATCCAATGCGCGAATTCCACGTCGCTCGCGAATCCCCACGCGGAAATGTCGACCATCACGAAATAGGCGCCCTCGGGACGCGTGTGACTCAATCCCGCCCGGTCCAGCCATGAGCAGAGAATGTCCCTCTGGTTCGCATACTCCGCCGCAAGACCCTCGTAGTAGCTTTTCGGATACCCAAGGGCGGTGACCACCGCGTGTTGCAGGGGCGCCGCCGCACCCACGGTCAGGAAATCATGGACCTTGCGAGCCTGGGCCACGACCGGCGCAGGTGCATGCACGTACCCCAGGCGCCAGCCGGTGATGGAAAAGGTTTTCGAGAGCGACGAACACGTGAGCGTCCGTTTTGCCATGCCCGGAAGCGTGGCGAAGGTGATGTGGTTCCTGCCGTCGAAGACGATGTGTTCATAGACCTCGTCTGTAATGACAAACGTGTCGAACTCCTCCGCCAGCGACGCAATACGAAGCAGTTCCTCGCGGGTAAACACCCGGCCGGTGGGATTCGACGGATTGCACAGGATGAATGCCTTGAGTCCCCCGGCAAACGCGGCGCGCAATTCCTCGGGATCAAACCGATAGTGCGGAGGATGCAGCGGCACATGCACCGGTTGCGCGCCGGTCAGAATCGCGTCCGCGTTGTAGTTCTCATAGAACGGCGAGAACAGCCCCACGCGGTCCCCCGGGTCGCATACCGTCATCATCGCTACCATCATCGCCTCAGTCGCGCCGCAGGTCACAACAAGTTCGCGCTGCGCATCCACGTCCATGCCGGTGAAGCGGTTCAACTTGTCGGCGAGCGCGGTGCGCAATTCTGGCGATCCCCACGTGATTGCATACTGGTGCCGCCCGGCATCCATGGCGTCCTTCGCGGCCTGCACCAGGCTGGCTGGCGGATCCGCGTCGGGAAACCCTTGCGAAAGGTTGATGGCACCGTGCTGTTGCGCAACCCGTGTCATTTCTCGAATGAGTGATTCCGTAAAGACCGCAGTCCGTCGTGAGGTTGAAGGCATGCCGGGCGAACTTCTCATTTCATGGCGGGGTCGCGAGCCGAAAAAAAACGCTTTGCCCCGGTCGCCCGTTGCCCGTCTCGTGACGTCGTGCCGCAATCCCTTCATCTCCTGCCGACGCGCCACGGAGGCGCCGCTGAGAACATGGCGCGTGACTTCTTATTGCTGCAGCGCTACCCGCAGGCGTCGCACCCGCGATTCCGGCACTATGGATGGCACCGACCGGCGATGACTTTTGGCTACAGCCAGAAGATCGCCTTCATTCGCAGTCAGCTCGTCGCGACTGACGATCCCTTGGAGCTGTGTCGCCGCTTCACCGGTGGAGGTCTGGTGGATCACCGGGAAGATTGGACCTACGCTCTCGTGATCCCCAGGGGTCACCCCCTGGAAAACGCCCGCGCCATCGAGGCCTACCGGATTGTGCACGAGAGGCTCGCGCAGGCGTTGAGGGACCTAGGCCAGCCGGCAGAGACCAAAAAACCCTGCGAAGGCCCACCCGCCAGCCAGGAGGCGGGACCGACTGGAGTCTGTTTCGTCAAGGCCGAGTGCCACGATGTGATCGTTCCCGGCACAGGAGTGAAAATCGCGGGCGCAGCCCAAAAGCGTAACAAGCACGGACTCATCCTGCAGGGTTCCATCTGGCGCCCCTCCGCCCCCGCGGTGACGGACTGGGAAGCCTTTCTCGCTCGATTCTCCGAACTCCTGGGAGACGCACTCGGAGCCTCTCCACAATCCACCCCCTGGCCGGATTTCAACGAGGACGAACTTGAGCGCCTGACTGAAACCTACGCCTCAACTGAGTGGACCGAACAACGCTGACGCTCTCATGCGCTGAACGTCCAGGCAGTCAAGACACTCACCTCATCTGAGGCGGTCAGAAGCCGCGACAGGCACGCATCATCGGGACCATTCATTCTGGGGTATCAGAACTCTCAGATCGTGGCACAAATTCTTCAAATCTTCACCATTTGAAATTGGAAGCTGGAAGCTTCCGCTACTCTTTGATGCTCAATCCGGGCATGAGGATGCCTGCCCTTCCCCTTTCGAGGCATTGACTGCTGATCTCAAATCGCCGACCTCTCTATCAGCAACTCCGACCTTCCGGATCAACGATTCAACTATCGCGCACCCTTCGTTTTCCCTCTCTCTATTTCTTGACCGCCACGGCGGGCACGGTCTTCAGGTAGTTGTAGAGTGCTGTCAGTTCGAGATCGGTCATCTGTCCAAACCCGACAGGCATTACTGGACTCAATTGTCGTCCGTCCGGAAGTGTCCGCGTCCGCAGGACATGCATGAAATCCGCCGCAGATGCCTGTGACATGAACGCACCCGTCGCGGGTGTAAGGTTCGGGGCGAGCGGCCAGTCGGGCGGCGCGCCCGGAATCTTGCCTCCGGCGAAATTGGTACCATGGCAACCACTGCAGCTCGCGCTCAGATACCGGCCATACTCAGCCGTGGGCTCCGCAGCGACACTCACAGGGCGTTTCGCGCCATGATCGATCCGCGCTGCGTCGATCTTCATTTCCCCAACCGCAATCAGCACCTTCATCAGCGGACCCGGTTCAACAACGCCGCTAGGCCGATCAACTGCCGGAACCGACTTCAGAAAGGCAATCAAGGCGCCCAAGTCCTCATCACTCAATCCCGTATAATCGAACGACGGCATAAGCAGAAGGGGCCGCCCATTGCGTGCGATGCCATGACGGATTGCACGTACGTAGTCCAGATCACTATAGTCAGTGGGTAGACCGCCCTTGCCACGGGTCAGGTTAGGTCCGGAGAGGTGTCCAACCACGGCATCATTGATGACCACCGTACCCGCGAAATCCTTGCCGTGGCAATCCATGCAGCCAGAGATTGTGGCCAGATGCCGACCCCGCTCAACGCTCGCCGCATCGCTCTTAACAACCACCGTGGGAACCTGAAGCGAGTAGGTGCGCGTGAGACGCGTATGGGTGACGCTGAAGGCAACCAGCACGGCCAAACCGGCCAGAACCACCAGCGCGACGATTGCCAGAATGATCTTCCGGAGAATCTTCCCGGAAGTCGTATTTCGAAGCTTCATAAAAAATGTGGAGATAACTTGAGCGCCCGTTCCAGCGCTTGAAAAGCGTGCACGCTGTGGACTATACTGTTACCTTGCAACGATTTATTTTGCCTGAGGCCATGCGACGATATGCCGACATTTCTGGTTGCAATCCTCGTCGGACACCTGCCGCTTCCGGAAAACACCCTTATCTCAAGCCCTTGATCATGCTTCCGGCACTTGCGCAATGATCGTGTATTCTCATCGTGGTTACGACCCCGACCTCTGTTTCTCCACATTTCGAATGTCATGACGTTCCCCCGACTTCTCCTGTCCACAGTGTTTGCCCTGCTCGCACCCGGCGTCGCCATCGCGGCCGCTCCCGCGCCCCAGTCCGTCACCCGCAACTGGATGCCTCCGGAATTGGCCAAGCTGGCCATCGGGTCGCCCGCTCCTGATTTCACCCTGCCGGGCATCGATGGCCGCAACCATTCGCTGAAAGATTTTGCGAAGGCCGATGTGCTCATGGTGCTCTTCACCTCGAACCACTGTCCGACATCTCACGGAATCGAGCAGCGGCTGATGAAACTCTGGAATGATTTCCGCAACAAAGGTTTTGCCCTCGTGGCAATCAACCCCAACCACCCGGATGGGCTGAGCCTCGACGAACTCGGCTACGGAGAATTCGGCGATTCCTTCGAGGAGATGAAACCCTACGCCGCAAAAAACGGCTGGGACTTTCCCTACCTGTACGATGGCGACAAACAACTCACCGCCCGCGCCTACGGCTGCCTGGCAACCCCGCATGTCTTCATTTTCGACAAGGATCGAAAGCTGCGCTACCAGGGTCGCTTCGATGATTCCCGATTCTCGCAGGAGGAAACGGTCAAATCCCCGGATGCCCGCAACGCAGTCGTCGCTCTCCTTGAAGGAAAAGAGGTGCCGGTTGCAGTCACGAAACCCCACGGATGCTCCACCAAATGGCGCGAACGCAAACCCGCGCATGCCGCACATGAACAGAGCTGGAAAACGCTCCCCGTCGAGATTGCCGACATTGATGCGGGCGGCATCCGCGCCCTGCGCGCCAATCCGACCTCGAATTATCGGCTCGTAAATGTCTGGGCAACGTGGTGCGCACCCTGCGTCGACGAATTTCCCGATCTGATTTCGCTCACGCGCCGCATGGGCCTGCGCGAATTCGAGATGATCACCATCAGCCTCGACGACGAAAAGGCCGCTGGTCGCGCAAAGGCGTTTCTTGAGAAACAGGGCGCCGGTACGTCGCCACGCACCGCTAAATCCTTGAAGAGTGAAGGCCGCGTGACCAATAACTACCGCTATTCAGGCGCAAACCAGGACGACCTGGTTGCGGCGCTGGATCCCGAATGGCCCGGCCCTATTCCGCACACGGTCCTCATCGCGCCAGGCGGCAAGATTGTCTGGCGACAGAACGGCCCGATCGAATTGAAGACGGCGCTGTCCGCAATTCTCGACATCATGACTCCGTACTACCAGCCGCCCACGCCCGCCAAGGCGCCTGGAATGGCGTCGGTGCGCTGAAAACTCTGCGACGGTCTCCCGCCGCCTCATCTTCGGAGCCATGCCTCCGACAGTCAGGATCGGATCGATGGTCTCATCTGCTCTGCTGAGGGCAACACGCAGCGATACCCTTGCTCATGGAGTCGCTTCAAGATTTCCGTCACGGCATGAACGCGCACCGCTGGATGCAGGCGCCCGCCTTCGTGACAGAGAATGATTGTGCCCGGCCCCACACGCGACATCACGCGATCAGCCACGTCGTCCGGGCTTCGCGCAGTCGAATCCCAACTGCGCACGCTCCAATGAACGCACGTGAGCCGACGGAGCCGTAGCGCACGACCCAGCCAAAGATTCTTGATGCCCACAGGCGCACGGAAACAACGCACCGTCCCTTTACCCATCGCCGACGAGTAGGCAGCCATGGCCATATCGAACTCGCGCGCCAGTCTGCGCGGGCCCGCGCACCAGAAACTTCCGACCGGATGGGTGTTCGTGTGATGCCCGATTTCATGGCCGGCTTCCGTAATCGCATGCACCAGTTCCGGATGACGCGAAGCCTTCTCACCGATCAGAAAAAACGTTGCGTATGCCTCATGCTGGGCGAGAGCAGCGAGAATGCGGGGCGTGTCATGAAGATCCGGCCCGTCGTCAATTGTCAGCCAGACTTCGCGCTCCTGCGTCTGGAATCGGGTGACCACGCGCAGCAATCCCTGCGCGCCGGGAACAAAGACATGATAGAGCACCAGCAAATCGGCGCCAAAAAAAAAGATCCACGCCAGGCCAGGTGCACCGGTGACCAGCCAGCACCAGGCGGCAGCGCCCTTTCCAACTGCAAAGGAAAAAAGAAGCCAACGGGACATCCGCCGATCATCCACAGCCGGACCCGCTTGGTTCGCAATCGGGAAAACTCGGGAGATCGTTTCTCAGCTTGAGGCAATCACGAAGGTCCAGGCGGCGCGATCCTGCGCCATGCCGCCCGATGCATCACCGCAGCTGCCAGCCCGAGGGCAGTTCCACCCACCGCATCCCAGACCACATGTTGTTTCGTGCCGATCGTGGAGACCACGATCAAAAAGGCCCAAATGATATTCAGGCACCGCATCGAAAACGACGCCTCCGCACGTTTCATCATGGTTTCAAACCAGTATGCGGTGAAGCACGCGAAGGCGACGTGTAAGGACGGACAGGCATTTCCCGAGGCATCCACAGTCTTGAGGATCTTCATGGGCCCGGACCAGCCGTTCCCAAGATCCATCGCAGGCACGATCGTCGGCCAGAAAAAAAAGAAGGCCAGCCCGACTGCGCTCAAGGCCGCGGCACCTGCTCCATACAGCGCCAGCTCATGCCCCTTGATGAGAAGAAAAGGCGGAAGCGTCACGTAAACCCAAAGCGACACATACGGCAGCATCCACCAGGGATTGAAAACGATCCAATGATCAATGGGCGTCAGCGGCATGACCGTCACTGCAAACACGGGATTGCGCAGCACGTGGAAGTAGAGGGCAAAGAAGAGCGTGAATCCTACGGTCGCACCGACAACCTTGTACGACCACAGTCTGAACAGGCGTCTCCAGACAAGTCCCGGAAGCATGCCGATGTCGGCAGCTTTGGGGGGCTCCACCACTTGAGGCATTCCGACAGCAAGGCTCACCCGCCCCGGATGCGCCAGAAGAATGTGAATCCGATCGGAGGTCCAACAAACATTGTCATGAGAGTCTCATCCCGCATGCTGCCGCAGGTAGGCCGTTACGCGCGGCCAGTCTGGAAATCGCGGCGATCCAAAAAGGATGTGCTCCCCCTCGAACTGATCCGCGCCGTTCCGGGTGCGATCATCCACGAGAAAGTTCCCCTTGTTCAGGTTCTTGTGATGGGTGAGTATCAGTCGCTTGTACGCGCGGCGGCCAAGGTGTTGCTTCACCCACAGCAGTTTGTCACTCCAGGCGGACGGATTCTCCCATGGCGCTGTGGATAGGAGGTAGGTGTCAAACAGGTCGGCCAGCGTCTCAAACGCCTCCACGGCGTGTGCAACCGGCTGCATGTGTGAAAAGATACCGGGGATATCATCAAGGCGACCGGCATACTGGGCAAGAAGTGCGGGATCGACCTTTGGAAATGCCGACGCGAAATCCACAAGGACGTTATCCATGTCAATGTACAAAATCTTCGGCATGGCCAACAACCTGTCTTCGATTGGCCTGATTTCAGCAAGTCCGGAGATACTCCGCTTGCGGCTCCGGGCGATACGGTGTCTTTATCGGAAAGCTCCCACTTCCGAACACATGATGCTCCGAACTGCAGCCCTCTCTGCCGGCTACTACTTCACCTGGCTGATGTTCGGTCTGCTCGGATCCGTCCACACGCTGTTCTCATTGATTGCAGGCCTCTTCCCATCAACCCCTCGGACCGAACGTTTCTTCCAGCGGCTGGTGCATCGTCAGTTTGCATTGTTTGCCTGGTGGACGACGATTTCCGGATTGCTGCGCGTCCACCATCATGACTTCGAACGCATTCCCAACGAACGCGGGCGCGGACTCATAATGATCGCCAATCATCCCAGCCTTCTTGATATCACCTGCCTCCTCGCACGAATCCCCGAGGCGCTGTGCGTGTTCAAACCCGCCATCCGACGAAATCCTGTCTTGGGAGCCGGTGCACGCCGCGCCGGATACCTCGCCAGTGACGGCGGACACGAGATCCTGCGCACCGCCGCCGAAAAGGTAGCCGCTGGCAACCGGCTTATCATCTTTCCCGAAGGCACACGGACACCGCCATCAACGGATCTCCTGCCTCTAAAACCCGGATTCGTACTCATCGCACGTCGCGCACGGGTTCCAATTCAGCTCCTCCGCATCACCTTCAGCCGCCCCATTCTCACAAAGGATCAAGCCTGGTGGAAGGTCCCTAACCTGCCTGCACAGGTCGATATCGAAGCTGGGCCCTTGATCGAGGTTCCATCCGATGCTCCCACAGCGAAGGTAGTCGAACACATCGAGCGTTGGTTCAGGTCAGGTCGCCCTGATGCCCACTCCGCAGACGGCAACTCGGTTGATGCGGACCGGTCGAATCCAACCCATCGTCTGGCACATTGATGTCCAGCCCGGCAATGCAGGTCCCAGCGACGCACCTGATCATCCTGCCCTCCTACAACACCGGGCGCCGTCTCGCGTCCGTCGTGACCGACGTTGCAGCACCCGGCTGGGACGTGCTTGTGGTCATCGATGGAAGCACGGACGGCAGCGAACTCCCCGTGGTCGAGATGGCCGGAACCATTCCTCATCTCAAGGTTCTGCGGTGTCCCAAAAACCAGGGCAAGGGAGCCGCGGTGCTCGAAGGCGCACGCGTCGCGCTCGCCCGCGGGTTCACGCATGCGCTCGTGATGGACTCCGACGGACAGCACCCTGTGGAGAGCGTTGCCACCTTCATCGAGGCGTCCTCGAAGAATCCGAACGCCATGATCATCGGTCAGCCCATTTTCCCCGCCAACACTCCGCGCGAACGCCTGCATGGACGGAAACTGAGCAATGGTCTCGTGCGGCTGGAATTGCTCGGTCGCGGCGTCAACGATGTCCTCTTCGGGTTCCGCGTGTATCCGCTGGCACCCCTGCTCGCGGCCCTCGGTGACCGGCGCGGGGGACGGCGCTACGACTTCGAGACCGAGGCGGCTGTCCGCCTGGCATGGGCGGGCGTCATGCCACTCAACGTGCCCGCTCCGGTGCGCTACCTCACTCGCGAGGAAGGCGGCATTTCACATTTCCACTATGTCCGCGACAATGCTCGACTCGTGATCATGCACGTCAAACTGCTCTTCGAACTCGCGCTCCTGCGATGGCCCGCACTCCTGCGCCATCGCCGAGCCTGGAAGAAGAATCCCGCGTGGGCCCACCAACACAACCGCATCCCGTGAGCCTGAAACACCGCCGGTGGACGGCCGGCATCATCCTGCTCGCGTTCGCAATCCTGGGCGGCATCTGGCTGGCAAGACTCGACTACCGGACCCGGATCACAACGGATGTCCTCGATCTGATCCCCGATGCAAGGAGATCAACCTCACCTGAACTCGCACTGGTCCGATCGCTCGCAAGCCAGGCGGAAATCCGGACAATGTTTTTCGAACTCACGCTGGCGGACGGCACGGCAGCGCCGGCAGACACAGCCCGGCGATTCGCAGACGCACTGCTTGAGAGCCCCGCCTTCGCGCAGGCGTTTCCAATGGGCGACACCGCTTCGCGCGATGCGCTGGGACTTGAACTCCACGAACAACGTTTCGCACTGCTGCTTCCCTTCTGGCTCGCCAGGCATGAGGCCGAATTCAAGTCACTCGCTCTGCCCAGGGAGCAATTCGTAGCCTGGCTCGCATCGGAAAGCGCCGCAGAGTTGTCCCGCTTCCTTGCGTCACCTCAGGCGCTGGCCTTTCAGGACCTGATTCCTTCGGACCCGCTGCTGCTGCTGCCGCGCGCCATCGACCGCCTGCAGGACGGACAGGCGTTTGCCCAGCCGGAAGCATCGCAGCACCATACCCTCGTCTGGGCGCAACTGGCCGCCTCGCCGTTGTCCGAAGAGGGGCAGCGGCCCGCCTTCGATGCAATCACGCGGGCAACCGATGAACTCCAAAAAGATCAGCCCGGACTTCGCGTGGCCTCCACCGGCGTGAATCGTTTCGCAGCCGCCAGCCGAAAGGTTATCGAGCGTGAGGTGACGCTCCTCAACGGACTCTCCCTCGTGGCGGTGCTCGCGGTGGCGTTCCTTTTTATCCGTACGCCCGTGCGCGGGCTTCACCTGGTTCCCGTCGTCGCACTCTCAATCCTCGGCGCGTGGGTGGCCGTAACGCTCTCGTTCGAACGGGTTCACATTCTCGTCTTTGTCGTAGGATCACTCCTCACCGGCGTGGCCATCGACTACGGATTCTACCTCTACATGCAGCCCGCCGTGTATCAAGGAGAGGACTACACGGCAAAGGTGCGTCGGCTGCTCAAGCCGCTGCTCGCAAGCTGCTTCACCACGGTGGCCGGTTTTGCACTCCTGCTCTTCTCAGACCTGCCCTTCATCCGACAATTCGGCGTTTTTGTGGGTGGAGGCCTCCTGTGCGCACTCGGCGCGGCGGTGCTCTACTTTGCCACGGTTCGCACGCCGTTTCTGGAGTCGCGCAGTTTTCGTGGAGGCCAGGCACTCACACCCCCGACCCGTCGCTGGCTCCGGCGCACCACCGTCGCGGTCTGGATCGCGGCGCTGCCCGGACTCGTCTTCATCGGCTGGCGCGATGACATCCGTGATCTCGACATTCCCTCGGATGAGTTGAAGCGCGAGGATGCACGAATCCGATCCCTCTTCGGCGACCAGGAGGAGCGCACGATCTACCTGACCCATGGCGACACGCTGGCCGAAGCCCGCAATTCCCTCGACAAACTTGACTCGTGGCTTTCCAAAGTCGGCAACGGGCGGACACGCTCCGTCAGCCTCGCCGCCGTGGTGCCAACCGAAGCAGATTTCAAGAACGCCCAGATGTTCATGCTCGACGAGGCAGCTTTCCCCTCCCTGCTGAAGGATGCATTGGTGAAGGAGGGATTTGAGAGCGACGCTTTCACGGGGTTTTTCACGGACTATGAACGTGTCCGGCAATCGGGATCACCAGTTACCTTTTCCAGCGCGCTCGATCGACTTCGCGCCAAGCTCGCCGGGCCGCTCGGCATGCTCGTCAACTCCACTCGTGAGGCCAGTTGGTTCGTGACGCTTGTGCGCGATGCTCCCTCCGCGCCACCTCCGCCAGAAACTTCCTCCATGAGCACCGGCCAGTTGCAGTCGTTGAACCGGGTATTCCAACACTATCGAGAGTCGACTCTGCGGCTCAGCCTCATCGGCCTCGGCATCGTCGGTGTGGGCGTCCTGCTCACCTATGGCATGCGTGATGGACTCCGCATCTTTGCGATTCCCTGCGGAGCCTGCCTCGGTCTCTTTGGCGTGTTTGGATGGCTTGGTCACCCCCTCAACATGTTTCACCTCCTCGGTGCATTTCTCGGCGTGTGCCTCACGCACAACTATTCAATTTTTTCGGCCACCTCGGCCTATGAGCACCAGACGATACCCGTGTCGGTGCGCGTCTCCGCACTCACGACCGCAGCTTCCTTCGGCGTGCTCGCCATCAGCAGCATTCCGGTGGTGCGCGCACTCGGCGTGACGGTCGCCAGCATGGTCGTCACCGCATTGTTGATGATCGAACTCGAACATCTCTCCGGACTCGGCAAACGCCCATGAACCCGACCCTGCCCGATGCCTGGCGTGACACTGTCCGGCGCCATCCCTCGCGTATCGCGCTGATCGAAACGGCGACCGGCAGCCAGTTCACTTTTCAACAGATGGAAAATCGCGCCGATGCCTGGGCGCGGGAGCACGGCCCGTCAATTGCGAGCCTGAGGGGAGGTTGCGTACTGTTCTCCGAGCCCAACGGAATCCGTTGGTTCGACCTAGTGCTGGGCCTGCTGAAACTCGGAGCCATTCCCGTTCCCCTGGACTCTGCAGAGCCGGTCGAATCGCAGAAGCGCCTGGCAAACGCACTCCGCGCGGCAGCCCGATGGGAAGGAGGGCGGCTCGTGCCTCCGGAGATGAACAACCGGCCTCCCCGGCGCTTCCTCCGAGCGGAGGACTGCCTGATCAAACTTACCTCAGGCTCCACCGGAGCTCCGCGTCCGCTGCTCTTCAGTCACACACAATTGATCGCCGACGCCACCCAAGTGATGTCCACCATGGGCATTACGCGGAAGGATCTCAACTACGCGCTCATTCCGTTCGGTCACTCGTACGGACTCGGCAATCTGTCGCTTCCCTTGATCATCGCCGGTGTGCCGGTTGTCTGCGGCACGTCTCCCCTACCGCATGCCATTGCCGCGGATTTCGCAATGTGGAAACCCACCGTGTTCCCAAGCGTGCCCGCGATCCTACGGGCGCTGGTCTCGACGGATGGAATCACTCTCCGCAGCCTGCGACTCGCAATCTCAGCAGGTGCACCGCTTCCCGTCGAAACAGCCCTGGCGTTTCGCGGGCGCTTCGGACAATGCATCCACAGCTTCTATGGCTCCAGTGAGACGGGTGGCATCAGCTACGATCGCGACGGCCTTGCGACGCTTGAAGGTTCTGTCGGCTCGGCGATGGAAGGCGTCACGCTCTCGCTAATTGGCAGGGACCTGCTGAAAGTGAGCAGTCCCGCGGTGATCACGGCGGGCAATCGCCGCCGCCAGGGTAATCATGGTGCGTGGGTCATGGCGGATCGTGTGCAGATTGGGGCTGATCGGCTCGTCAGGATTATTGGACGTCGAGGAACGATGGTGAAGGTTTCCGGACGCCGCGTGGAACTCACTGAAGTTGCAGCAGCTCTTCGGCGCCTTCCGGGCGTCGAGGAGGCCTGGGTTGGCGTTGGAGGCGAACCCGAGCCAGTGCTTGCCGCCGCAGTCGCCTCAAAACGCTCCATCCCGGAACTCCGCCAAGCGCTATCCTCCGAATTGCCAGGCTGGAAAGTACCCAAGAAATGGCTCGTCCTCCCCGCGCTCCCCCAGACGGAAAGAGGCAAGACCGACACCCGCGCACTCACGGCGGCGATTTTCCCTAAGGCCAAAAGATCGATGGCTTCCTATCAGCAGGGGCACACTTCGTCGTGACCTCCGCATTCCGACCTCCGATCTCTGATCTCTGTTCTATTCGAAGATCGTCGCTTCAATCTCGACGGAGAGTTCCTTCCGGCAAATGTCTGAGCGCAGGTAGGACACACCATCGCCGGGACGAAGCAGGCGCGACTCCAATGCCTGCGCAACAATCCGCTGATCGCGCGCCTCTCTCAGGTAGACCTTGAAGTTCCGCGTCCTGGCGCGTCCAACCGGCGCGTTCGAAAGGGTGACGCCACATTCGGCGGCAATCGATTCAAGGTTTTCCAGCGTGACGTCAAGCTGCGCCCTGACATCGCCGGGCGCCATAGTCGCGTGCCCGCGGATGGCTGCGGTCCCCGAAATGAAAATGCCTGATGCCGATGCCGCCGCGCCCCGCACCACGGTCGCCCGGGCAAAACTCGGCGAGCGTGGGCCGTAATCCTCGGGATATTCGTAGGCCGGAACCTGAAGGGGATTCTCGAAATGATGCGGCACCGAACGTGATGCCGCGAACACCACCGTCAGCGAATTCGAATTCGTCCCCACCGCGGAGCCGGATGGAAGGATCTTTTTGAATCCCGATCCAAGCCTCTCCTCAAAGGCAAGCGAGCGGCCTCGACAAAACACCCGGTAGTTCTCGATTCCGGATTCTCCAGCGGCATTGATCGCGGGGACATAGTTCCAGATCCGCGCGAGATGAAACGTCCCACTCGCCACGAGGATCGAGTGGTACAAGGCCCGGGTTTCCCGCTCCAGCGTCAAGGCCGTCACCGGCACCGAGGCCATGCCCAGAAGCCATTCCCCTGCTTCGAACAAATCCAGCGAGCCCTCCCGACCGCGGCTCGTAGCTGGCCCGAAGAGCGACTCGACCGATTCCCCCGCCAGAACCGGAATACCCACCTCCCGCACACCGGTCCCGTTGCCCTGCAATGAAATGCCAAACCGGGAAATCAACTGTGTCGCAGCCAAGGCCATGAAGTTCGAAGAGAAATAGGAAGATTGATCGAACTCTCGCACAGTCCCCCGTTCCGATGCCAGCCCCCAATCATATCCCGGATCCTCACTTGACTTTTCCCAAGTGGTCTGACCTCTTACCACTTGTGTTACCTCCTTTGAACAAACGTGTTCCTGTTGTCGCCGGCATCTGCGAGCGCCTTGTCCTTCAATACCGGGAAAACGAATGGCTGCCCGCCGAACGCGATCTTTCCCAAAAGCTCGGGGTCAGCCGGACGGCCCTGCGGGAAGCCATTCAGCGACTGGAAATTCAGGGCCTCCTTGAAGTGAAACACGGCATCGGTGTGCGAGTCGTGGACAACCCCAGCGCGCCCGTGCGCGCGACCCTGTTACGTGCACTTCCGGATTTCGAACAGCGACTGCGTCAGTTTGCCGAAGCCCGCGTGCTCATCGAACCCGAACTCGCCCGTCGCGCGGCCGTCAACATCACCGCGGCGGGGGCGCAGCAGCTCCAGGCCCTGATGATCACCATGGAGGAAGCCGGCGAACAGGTGGAGGCTGCCGTGCGCGCAGACCTTGGTTTTCACCGCGCCATTGCCGATCTCGCAGGGAATCGTGTCCTGGCGTTGATGATCGGCTCCATGGCCGAACTCGAGGAAGAAGCCCGCCGCATCACCCTCGCACGCGTCGGATTCGCAGCCGCGCGACTCCAGCACCAGCGCATCGTCGACGCCATTGTCGCAGGCGACGAAAGGGCCGCACACGCTGCCATGCTCTCTCACGTTCTCGCCGCTCAGCGCGAATCCAATCGTTCCGCAATCTCACCCCGCCATGCAGGCTCCTGATTTCATCCCCGCCCTTCGCAGCGCCGTGCCCGGCGTCACCCTCCTCACCAGCCGGGAAGACCTCCTTCCCTATGGTTTCGATGGCACCGCAACCCTGAAAGGTAAACCCGCGTGCGCCATTTTTCCCCGGAACACGCGGGAGGTGTCCACGATCATCCAGTTCGCCCGCGAACACCGCATCCCTGTCGTTACCCGCGGCAGCGGCACCGGCCTTTCCGGCGGCAGCGTCCCGGTCGACCGCTGCATCGTCCTCTGCCTTGTGGACATGAATCGTATCCTGGAACTGGATACGAAAAACCTGACACTCATGGCCGAACCGGGCGTCCTGACCCAGCGCATCTTCGACGCAGCCGATGCAGCCGGACTCTTTTATCCTCCAGATCCCGGCTCGATGAAGATCAGCACGATCGGGGGAAACGTCGCCGAGAATGCCGGCGGGCTCCGTGGACTCAAGTACGGCGTGACGCGCAACTACGTGATGGGGCTCGAGGTCGTCCTGCCTGATGGCTCGGTCGTCTGGCTCGGAAACAAGTGTGTCAAGGACGTCGCCGGCTACAACCTGCGCGATCTCTTTATCGGCAGCGAAGGCACGCTCGGTGTCGTCACCAAGGTGCTGCTGAAGCTCCTGCCAAAGCCTGCAGCCCGCCAGACGTTGCTGGCGACCTATGCGTCGATGGACGCCGCCGCCGAAACCGTTTCAGCGATCATCGCCGAGAAGATCATCCCCTGCACACTCGAGTTCCTCGACCAGCGCACGCTTCGTTGTGTAGAGGCACACGCCTCCGTGGGACTTCCGGTCGAAGCGGAAGCCCTGCTGCTCATCGAGACCGACGGGCACCCCGACGCCGTGGCCGACGAGGCCGCGCGCATCGAGGCAATCTGCTCCCGGCACCACGCGATCGCGGTCCGTCGTGCCGCCACCACCGAAGAGGCGGTCCGCCTCGCGACCGCACGGCGCAGCGCCTTCTCCGCCCTCGCACGCATGCGCCCGACCACCATTCTCGAGGATGCCACCGTGCCGCGGAGCGAACTCGCGAACATGATCCGATTCATCAACGAGGCGGCGAAAAGGCACAATGTCACCGTTGCGACCTTCGGTCACTTCGGGGACGGGAACCTGCATCCGACCTTTCTCACCGATGAGCGCGACGCCGATGAAATGCACCGCGTGGAGCTGGCCATGCGGGAGATCTTCGATCACACCTTTTCCCTCGGCGGCACCATCACCGGCGAGCACGGCGTGGGCCTCGCAAAGAAGGCCTTTCTCCCACAGCAGCTCGGCGACGCCAGCCTCAACCTGCTCAAGGCGATCAAGCGCACGCTGGATCCGCACGGCCTCATGAATCCGGGCAAGATCTTCGATCTCGAAACACCCGCGGCCACGGGAACTCAGAGCCATGACGCCTGATCCGCAGTCGAAACTGGTGAAGCTGGACTACGCCGTCCTCCAGCAGTGCATCCACTGCGGCATGTGCCTGCCTACCTGCCCAACCTACAATGAAACCGGTCGCGAGCGGAATTCTCCCCGTGGGAGAATCTCACTCATGCGTGCCATCGCGGATGGCGAACTCGACGTGACACGCGAGTTTGGGGAGGAAATGTCCTACTGCCTCGGGTGCCTCGCCTGCGTGACCGCGTGCCCCGCGGGAGTCGACTACGCCACGCTGATCGAGACCTCCCGTGCCGAAGTCGAACGCACGGGTGTGCTCGACAAGCCAGGCCGCAATTTCATCCGCTGGTTCTTCTTCCGGGTGGTCTTCACAAGGCCCCGCATGCTTCGCGGTCTCGGGCGCCTGCTCCGCTTCTGGCAGCGCAGCGGCGCGCAGGCCTGGAGCAGGAAGGTCGGCCTGATGCGACTACTGCCCCGACGCCTGCGCGAACTCGAACCGCAGACACCTGTGATGTGCGCAAAGTTTTCCAATGCGTTGATTGCGCCCGTCGAGAAACCTGCCTCGGGTGAAATTCGGTACCGCGTGCTTGTGCTGACGGGATGCGTGCAGGACCTGGCGTTTTCGGACGTGAACCGCGCAACGGTCGACGTGCTGCTCGCGAACGGCTGTGAAGTGCTCACCCCACCCACGCAGTCCTGCTGCGGATCGCTGCAAATCCACAACGGCGATGACGACACCTCGCGTCTACTCGCGCGTCGCCAGCTTGATGAGGTCGATCTTTCCAGGATCGACGCCATCATCAGCAACGCGGGCGGGTGCGGATCGCATCTGCGACACTACGGCAAGTTGCTGAAGGACGAACCGAAGTACGCGGAGCGCGCTGCGGAATGGACACGCAAGCTCAGGGACATTCACGAATGGCTGGTCGAAATCGACTACCGCAAACCGCGGGCGGCACCCGAATCATTCGGAGGAAACGTGGCGACTCCCCTCACCTACCAGGAATCGTGTCATTTGTGTCACGGACAAAAAGTCACCCGTCAGCCGCGCGAAATCCTCAAGTCGATCCCGGGAGTCGCCTACAAGGAATGCGCTGAGGCTTCCTGGTGTTGTGGCGCCGCCGGAATCTACAGCATGACGCAACCGACCACCTCTGCTTGGCTTCAGGAACGCAAGATCGGACATCTGGGCGCCACGGGCGCAAGGGTGGTCGCCTCCGCCAATCCAGGATGTCACCTCCAGATCCAGAATGGATTCCGCACTAGAGCCTCGGCCGACCCGCTCGCGGAGCCACGTGTAGTCCACCCGATCGTCCTGCTCGCGGAAGCGTACGCGGCAGAAAAGAAGAACTCGGGATAATCCTCGCGATTCACCACACCCGGATCATCCCTGCCGTCCACCGGTTTCAACCCATCGGACCGCGTGGCGCACAAGCGACGTTACGTCCTTCAAGCCGAGCTTTTCCTTGATGTGACTGCGATGCACATCGATCGTCTTCGAACTGAGGTGAAGCTGTGCGGCAATCTCCCGCGTGCTCTTTCCATGGCCGATCAACTGGAAGACCTCGAATTCGCGATCGGTGAGCTTCTGGATGGGCGACGTGGAGCCCCGCGGATTCGTTCCTGAAAGCGCATCGAGTATGCGGGCTGTGATGCGGGGGCTCACATAGACTCCACCGTCGAGAACCTGCCGGATGGCCGCCAGAAGCTTGTCCCCTCCAGCCTCCTTCATGACATACCCACGAGCGCCCGCGCGCAGCACACGTTCCGCATAAACGATCTCGTCGTGCATCGACACAACCAGCACCGAAAGACGCGGTGCGGCGGCAAGCATGTCCTTGATGAACTCCAGGCCGCCTCGTCCCGGCATGGTAAGATCGCTGAGTACAAGATCGGGTTCCAGCTTTGGCAGAAGTTGCAGTGCCTCCGCGGGATTGCCCGCCTCGCCGCAAACGACGAGGTCGGGCTGCCGGTCGATCAGCTGTGCAAGCCCGGCACGCATGAAGGGATGGTCATCCACCAGCAGGATGCGCCGACGCCCTGGTGGACCGCCCGGATCGCCGGGGGGCGCGGCCCCGAGTGATGGTTCAACGATCCGTTTCACCGGAATTTTGGAAGTCGGCATTTCACAACCACCCCGTTGCGTCCGGAAACGATTGCAAGTTCCGCACCGATGGCACGCGCGCGGTGATGCATCACGCCGAGGCCGAGCCCCCGGCGCGCGCTCGCACGCTCCTCCCTGCCCATTCCCGAACCGTCGTCACTCACCTCCAGGGTCACTTCCGACCTTGTTTCCTCAAGCCTGATCACAATCCGGGATGCGCGTGCGTGCTTGACGGCGTTGTTCACCGCCTCCTGGGCTATCCGGTAGAGGTGACCGGAAACGCCGGAATCCTGCACGAGGATGGGTGAGGGACATTCCATCCGGCACTGACTGCGGCCAAGCGCATTGATCCGCTCCGCCAGTTCAGTGAGGCCATTCTGCAAGGCATCCGGTTCGCTGCCCACGGGCACGAGGCCCCGGGCCAGGGAGCGCGTCTGCGTGATCGCATCGCGCAGCATGCCGCACATGGTGGCCAGTCGTTTTGCGAGGTCGGGATGCGAAACCGCATCCTCCTTCAGCGCCGTGCACATGAGTTCGAGCGCGGTGAGCTGCTGCCCGAGATTGTCGTGCAGATCCGCGCCGATGGCCTGCCGTTCCCGCTCGCTTGCCGCAAGAATCTCCCTCTCAAGGCGCTCGTGTTCTGCGCGTGCGGCCACAAGCGCCTGCTGATGCTCCACTGCTTTCAGCGCGCGTCGCACGACTGAGGGAAGAAGATTGATCAGGGCTGTGTCCTTCAGGACATAGTCGAGCGCCCCCTGCTTCATCATCTCCACCGCGACCTTTTCGTCGCCCTGGCCGGTCACGATGACAAACGGAACCGGAGCGACCGCCTGAAGGCTGGCCACGAGTTCGGCCCCCTCCCCGTCGGGCAGCTTGAGGTCGAGAATCACGAGGTCCGGGAGCTCATGCGTCAGCGCCTCACGCGCAGCACGGGCCGAACGCGCGGTGCTGACAACATGGTGCTCCGCGACCAGCGCTGCGGAGATCAGCATGAGTACACCTTCATCGTCATCAACGACGAGAAGGCGCGAAACGGGAGCGGAGGAAGGCAAGCGAAACCGGGGTCAGGCCGCCGTCACCGTCGGCACTTTCATCAATGGGAGAAACCATCCGAGGCGGCGGATCGACTCGATGAATTGATCGTGATTGACCGGCTTCTGAAGGAAAAGGCTGCAGCCAAGTTCATGACAGCGCTCGATTTCGCGGCTGTCGTCGGCAGTTGTCAGCATGATCACCGGCATCTTTCTCAACGAAGGATCAGCCTTCAGCCGTCGCAGCATCTCTACGCCATCCATCCTCGGCATGCGAAGGTCGAGAAGGAACACGTACGATCGCGGCGCCTTGGCAGGCAGGGTAGCCTGAAAATCGAAAAATTCCTGACCGTCGCGGAAAGGGACGATCGAGTTGAATACACCCGCCGCTTCTAGGTTGTCGTGAATGAGGATCTGGTGCCCCTCGTCATCGTCGACAGAGATGATGGTTGGTAGCTCGTTCATGCGCGATTGGGATTTGTTGCCACAGACGGAAGTGAGACAAAAAAAGTGGAGCCCTGGGACGGAGCGCTCTCCAGCGAAATCCTGCCTTTCTGACGCTCCAGCACCCTCTGGGCAATCGCGAGCCCCAGACCCTCGCCGGTTGTAGCCTCAGGATTCAAGCGGTGGAAGATCTCAAACACCTTTGCCTGATGCTCCGGGGCGATGCCGATGCCATTGTCGGAAACCGCATAGACTGCCCGCCCGTCACGAACCTCCCCACGAATCCCGATCACGAGTCGGCGGTCCGCGGAACGGTACTTGACCGCATTGTCCAGGAGGTTTGCAAAGACCTGGTTCGTCTGGGCGGCATCGCCCAGGCACATGGGTAGCGACTCTATGCGTACCTCGGCATGCGCCTCATCCAGTTGGAATTTCATCGCGGCCATGACTTCGCCAAGCATGGCGTTCATGTCGATCGGGCAGACATTCAATGTCACCCGACCGAGCCGCGAATAGCGCAGCAGCCCCGAGATCAGTGACTCGATTCGCGTGATGCCGGCATTGATGAAACGCAACGCCTGGGGAATCGCCGACTCAACCGGTTGCTTCAACCGTTCAACGGGAACGCCGCCCTTCGCCCCCGCGGCATGCGTGGCGACCGAAATAGCGTCGCAGGCCCGCTGAAGCTGCCTACCGAAGCCCTGAATGTTCACCAGAGGGGAACGTAGGTCGTGGGAGACCGTGTAGACGATCGCCTCGAGTTCGCGGTTCTTTTCCGCGAGTTCGGAGGCCAACCGCTGCAACGCCTCCTCATCCGCCTTTCGCGCCGTGATGTCCGTACGAATCGCGACATACTGAAACGGCTTTCCGTTGTCGCCAAGAAACGGAAATATCGTGGTGTCGACCCAATAGAGCGTCCCATCCTTGGCGCGGTTTCTTATCTCTCCGCGCCAGACCCGTCCGCGCGTGATCGTATTCCAAAGATCGCGAAAAAACGCCTTGGAGTGATACCCTGAGTTGATGACCCGATGATCCTGGCCGATCAGCTCATTTCGCCCGTAGCCGGATATCGCACAGAACTTGTCGTTCACGTAGGTGATCGTTCCCGCGGAATCGGTGATCGCCACAATCGAATGTTCATCCAACGCCGCCTTCACATCACGCAACTCCCGCTCCGTCGCGCGCAAATCGCGCTCGAGCTGCTCGCGTTCGCCGTCACGCGCCGAAAGGAGATTGTTGGGAATGGGCACCTCGTGACAAAGTGACGCTTCCCGCGCGGGTCGCAAGGCCGGACGCCTAGGGATTTCCTTTAGCGAAATGCAGCCGCGGTTCCAATTAACCGCAACCGGCGCTTTCGCTATGCTGGGGTCGTGAAGATGGCTACAGCCAAGTCCATAACCGCGCCGCCCCATGCGGATCTGCGCAGCAGCGAATTTGTTGCGCGGTTGCAGGAATCGGCCCTCTTCCAAGGCTACAAGGAGGCGTTCCAGACAGCAACGGGACTGCCGCTCGTTCTTCGACCCGTGGGTTACTACAAGGCCGCCATGGGCGATGCCCGGCGAATCAACCCCTTCTGTGTGCTGATGGCCACGTCGAGCAAGGTCTGCGCCTCCTGTCTCGAACTCCAGGCGCGAATGGAATGCCAGTCCGGCAGCGGCGCCATTACTTTCGAGTGTTTTGCCGGCATCAGCCTGTCCGCGGTACCCATCCGCCTCGGGGAGCGAGCCGTTGCCTATTTGCAAACGGGTCAGATTCTCCTTCACGAACCCTCCCGGGAATCATTCGAGACTCTGCTTCGACAGCTTCACGACGCCAATGCTGTCATGGATGCCAGAAAACTCGAAGCCGCCTATTTCGGCACACGGGTAATGCCCAAGGCACAATATGAAGCGATCCTTCATCTCCTTGAAAACTTTTCGTCGCACCTTTCAATGATCAGCAACGATCTGGTGCTGAAGCAGGCCACATCAGAGGTACCAGCAGTCACCAAAGCCCGCGCATTCATAGCAGAACATCTCGGCGAATCCATCGCCCTCTCCGACGCCGCACGCGCAGCGAACATGAGCTCGTTCCACTTCTGCAAGGTTTTCAAAGCAGCACTCGGGGTGACTTTCACCGACTACCTTTCCCGCGCCCGCGTTGAAAAAACCAAGCAATTGCTCATCGATCCTCACAAACGCGTAAGCGAAGCGGCCTACGAGGTCGGCTTCCAATCGCTCTCGCAGTTCAATCGCGCCTTCAGGCGCATCACGGGAGAGACCCCCTCCGCTTACCGGGAGCACCTCCAGCGAGTTGCCAGGAAAATGGGCTCACGCCGTGCCTTCGAGCACGCCGCCTGATTCGGCCGCACCACAAGAAACGCGCAATGCTCGCCAATGCCTGCGGAGTCACGCGGCACATCCCGATCTATTTTGAACCTCCCACAGCCATGAAACGCAAATCCCGTCCTGCATCAGGAGAACCAACCGAGCAGGAGATCCAACACACGGCCTACCTCATGTGGGTCGAAGAGGGGCGTCCTGACGGACGCGATCTCGAACACTGGCACGCAGCCCGCGAGCGGCTCGGGCATCACCACGGTCATGACAAGCGCGATGTTCGTCGCCGCGAGCGCGACGAACCGACGGATTCCTGATCACTCCCATGGAAGTCGTGCCCATCACCCTGATCATCAGCCTTTGGCTCGTCCTCGTCTTCGTGATCTTTTTCCTGCAGGAGCACGCAAGGGGACGCACAAGCAGCGCGGAGCGTGACTCCCTCCTGCCGCTCGCGGATGAAATTCCGCGATCGCCCGATGCAGCCAACTCAAGCCAACCCATCTCCGTCGGTCCGACCCGCGCCAGCGTTGTCGCACCGGGACCAGATCACACGGCCTCCACCCTCACCCGCGCCGCTTCCCGCCTCTCCGACTCTCATTCCTAATGCCTGCAAAAAAAATCACTCTTGAATTCAACGACAAGGTCGTTCGCCAGTTCCTGCTGGCCACCCTTGCCTGGGGTATCGTGGGGATGCTGGTCGGCGTATTCGTCGCCTCGCAGCTCAACTTCTTCCAGCTGAACTTCAACACGTCGTGGCTGAGCTTCGGCCGCCTGCGTCCACTGCACACCAACGCGGTCATTTTCGCGTTCGTCGGCAACATGATGTTTGCGGGAATCTACTATTCCACGCAGCGCCTGGTGAAGGCGAGGCTGGCGAGCGACTTCCTTTCCCAACTTCACTTCTGGGGATGGCAGGCCATCATCGTCGCCGCCGCCATCACCCTGCCCCTGGGACTCACCCGCGGCAAGGAATACGCCGAACTCATCTGGCCGCTCAACATCGCGGTCGCATTCATCTGGGTGGTCTTCGCGGTAAACTTTTTCTGGACCCTCGCCCGGCGACGCGAACGCAGCCTCTACGTCGCCATCTGGTTCTACATCGCGACGATCGTCACGGTGGCGATGCTCTACATCGTCAATCACCTCTCATTGCCGACAAGCCTGACCCACAGCTATCCGATCTTCGGCGGCGTGCAGGACGGCCTGGTGCAATGGTGGTACGGCCACAACGCCGTGGCGTTCTTCCTGACCACGCCGATCCTCGGCATCATGTACTACTTCATTCCGAAGGCGGCGGAGCGTCCGGTCTACTCCTATCGGCTTTCGATCATCCATTTCTGGTCGCTCGTCTTCGTCTACATCTGGGCGGGACCGCACCACCTGCTCAACACCGCCCTTCCCGACTGGTTGCAGACTCTGGGAATGACCTTCTCGCTCATGCTGTGGGCACCGTCCTGGGGAGGCATGCTCAACGGGCTGCTGACACTTCGCGGCGCCTGGCACAAGCTGCGCACCGATCCGGTTCTGAAATTCATGGCCGCTGCCGTCACGTTCTACGGCATGGCGACGTTTGAAGGTCCGCTTCTCTCCATCAAGTCGGTCAGCGCGCTCGGTCACTACACCGACTGGATCGTCGGCCACGTTCACCTCGGCGCCCTTGGCTGGAACGGCTTCATGGCAGCCGGCATGATCTACTGGCTGCTCCCACGCCTCTGGAACCGCCCGCTGCATTCCACCTCGCTCGCAAACACCCATTTCTGGATCGGCACCGTCGGCATTCTTTTCTACGTCGCGGCCATGTGGACCAGCGGCATCACCCAGGGGCTGATGTTGAGCGCCACCTCCGAAGGCGGCACGGTCCTGACGTATCCGAATTTCGTCGATACGTTGAACACGATCCGCCCGATGATGCTCATGCGTGTCGTCGGCGGCGGACTCTACCTCACCGGTTTCGTCCTGCTCGGTTACAACGTCTGGAAGACCATCCGCGGGGCGCAGGTGGTCAATGGCACGATCGAGGTCTTCGACGACGAGGAGACCGCAGCACCCGCCGAACGCGTCGGTGTTTTCGGCACGTTCCTGAATCCCCCCGTTCTGTTTTCCGCCATGGCCGGGGGTTTCGCCTGCGCCTGGATGTTTGGCGACACGACTCTCAGCATCGTGGGGCTGGTTGGCGCAGTTTTCTGCATGGTCTGCGCACTGATGCACTGGAAATCGCGCAACACCGCATGGGGTGCCTGGTACGACCGTCTCCTGATCAATACCGCACCCTTCACGGTCCTGACATTTATCGCCGTCGCCGCCGGCGGCATGATCCAGATCATCCCCGTCGTCATCGCCCACCGGGGCTCCACCATCGAGGGGCGCCGCCAGGTGCCCTACAGTCCGCTTGAACTCGCGGGCCGCGACATTTATGTCCGCGAAGGTTGCTACAACTGTCACTCGCAGATGATCCGCACGCTGGTGCCCGATGTGCTGCGCTACGGCGACTACTCCCGTCTCGGCGAATCAATCTATGATCATCCCTACCAATGGGGATCAAAACGCACGGGACCGGATCTCGCACGCGTCGGAGGCAAGTATCCAGACGTCTGGCACCTGCGCCACATGGAGGATCCACGCACCGTTTCCGCCGGATCGAACATGCCAAACTATCCCTGGCTGTTTCAGAATGCGACGGACGTGAAGGCGCTGCCCGCCAAGCTCGCCGTGCAACGCAAGATCGGTGTGCCTTATCCGAACTGGACCCCTGAACAGATTGAGGCACGCGTCAACGAGCAGGCGACAAAGATTGCCGCGGACCTCCGCGCAGCAGGCGCCTACGTCGATCACAACCGGGAAATCGTCGCTCTCATCGCCTACCTGCAGCACCTCGGCAAATTCGACGAAGTGTCCGGGGCCGACAACCGCACCACCGCCCAATAATCAATCATCATGTTCCGACGCATCCTCCTCGAAGACAGTGCTGCCGTTTTCACTTTCACGGCCTTCATTACTGCCGTCTCCATCTTCACAGCTGTCCTGTGGCGCACCCTTCGCATGAAGCGCGCGCAGGCACAGCATTTTGAGAACCTTCCGTTTGAAACGGAAACGCCCGCGGCAAGGAAAGAATCCCAAGCCTCATGAGCCCAACTCCTCCCACCGACGAACCGATCCGGCCGCACGTCTTTGACGGCATCCAGGAATATGACAAGCGGCTGCCGAACTGGTGGCTCTACTCGCTCTATGTGACCATCGTCTTCTGGATTGGTTACTGGGCCTACTACGAGTGGCTCCACATCGGACCGAGCAGCACCGAGGTCGTGGACGCCGCCATGGGCAAGATCGAGGCCCAACGGCTGTCGGCGACCAAGCTGGACGACGCAGGGCTCTGGCAGATGAGTCATAACGCCACGTTCGTCGAAGCGGGCCAGGCTGCCTTTGTCTCAAACTGTGCTGCCTGTCATCTCGCAAGCGGCCGCGGGAAGAGCGAATCCCCCGCAGCGATCGGCCCGGATCTCATCGACACCGCCTGGATCCACGGCGGCAGACCGGTGCAGATTCACGATGTCATCATGAAGGGCGTGCCGGAAAAAGGCATGCCGACCTGGGGACCCGTGCTCGGTGCCAAAAAGGTCACCGACATCACCGCTTTCCTCCTGAGCAAACACAAGGAAGGCGAGCCTATCACCGTCGAGGGCGCCAAGCCATAGGCAAGGCGCCGGGAGAGAAACGCACCCCGCGCCTCTAGCGCGTGCGTTCCTCTCCCGCCCCGCACACACTCCATGTCCGCCAAGAAACCAGACAGACCCAACCGCGATACCGTCACGACGATCCGCAAGGACGGATCGAGGGCATTTCTCTTTCCCGCGGACGTCCGGGGACGCTTCGAGAAATACCGGAAGCTTTCGGCCTCAGCGCTTATCGTCTTCTATCTCGCGCTGCCCTGGATCAAGATCAACGGCCACCCGGCCGTTTTTCTCGACATAGCCGAGCGGCGTTTTCACCTCTTCGGCATCACGCTCGCGGCACAGGACCTGTGGCTGCTTTTTTTCGTGATCACGGGCCTGGGCTTCACACTCTTCTTCGTGACCGCCCTGCTCGGACGCGTCTGGTGCGGCTGGGCATGTCCGCACACAGTGTTTCTCGATCACGTCTATCGAAAGATCGAGAGATGGATCGACGGCGATGCGGTGAAACGTCGCGCGTTGGATCTCGCACCCTGGACGCCCGAAAAGATTTTCCGTCGGGTCGCCAAACACACGCTCTACGTTCTGGTCTCCCTGGTCATCACGCACCTTTTCCTGGCCTACTTCGTCTCGCTGCCGGAAGTGTGGGCGATGGTGCGCACCGCACCGACGGAACATTGGGGCGCATTCCTCTTTATCGGGCTGACCACCGGAGCGCTCTATTTCAACTTCGCGTGGTTTCGCGAGCAACTCTGCATCGTGATCTGCCCCTACGGGCGCATCCAGTCCGCACTGATCGACGACCATTCACTGGTCATCGGCTACGACA
>CAUJJL010000048.1 GCA_963205455.1 Verrucomicrobiota bacterium | reverse complement strand
TCATCGCGATCATGATCAATCCAATGATCGCCAGTGCGATCAGCACTTCGATGATCGTGAACGCGGAGCGGCGACACCGTGCGGGCGCCGGGTGACTGGTACGAAGAACGGGGACAGACGTCATCATCGCCTCACCTGCAGCTCGAGGATCCGTTTCTGTGACTCCGCTCTCAGTTTGTCCCTCTCGGCTGCGTCGGACCACGTGGGGCGGAGCAACCGGAATACCTGTTCGGTGGAGTTCGCTTCCTCACCCGAATTGCCGCCGACCTCGCAGCGGAAGGTCACATCGAACAGGTCTGCAATCGTGGTGGGCTCGACCGTGGCGCTCCATCGCACCCGCCGCCCGTCGGCAGTCGTAAAATCTGCCCCCTCCTCGACCTTCTTCAAATCCGCTTCCGCGAGGAGGGCAGCCCGGGCAAACCGGAAGTCATCCTCCGCGCGCACAGACTTCTTCATCACAAAATAGCTGTTGATGACATTGGCATAGGAAGAACCCAGGACGATTGCCGCGAGCGCTAGGATCGCGAGCGCCACCAGCACCTCGATGATCGTAAACGCGTGTCGGTTAGCGTTCATGATCCTCAGGGATTGGAGCCGACTTGTGCAAGCATCGGCGCACAGGTCCACGGGTCGATCCTCACATAGCGCGGCTCCCCTTGATTCTGCCGCAACTGCGCCCGGAAATCCGAGCACGTGCCGTCCGAGTAGAAGGTCACATACGCCAGCGGCTGTGTTTCCACGAGCGTGCCTCCGATCAGCACCGTCGTGCGCCCGCCCTTGGAGACACCGAGAAAATCGATCTCGAGCTCACCTTCAACGGGCACGGGGAAAGTCCGCGACCCTGCGGACGTCGATGCCTTGAAGGCCTTTTCCTTGGCATCAAAAGAAAGCCTCACGTCGGTGCCCTGGAGCAGCGCATACTTCCGCGCCTCGACAACCGCCTTCCAGAAGATCTCTTCAACGTCCACCTTGCGATTTCCAACGAGCGTGCCGACGTTGGCGACAAAGAGCCCCGCCAGGAGCCCCAGCAGCGCCAGGCCGACGAGGATTTCCATCAACGTGAACGCTGCATCACTGCGCCCGCGCGAGCGCGTCCGAGTCGAGCGACGTTCAGTTAACGGGTTCCTCACCAGTTGCCTATATCGTCATCCGTCCCGTCCGCCTTGTCCTGCCCCTTGGACCAAAGATCATAGCTGCCCTTGTTCTTTGTCCCGGGGTACCGGTATTGATACGGTTCCCCCCATGGATCCAAGGGCACCTTGCCGTCCTTGGCCTCAATGTAGGGCCCGGCCCAACGCTCGCCTTTGTTGGCCGGTGCGGTGATCAGTGCGTTGATGCCCTCCGCGGTCGAGGGATACTCGCCAAGCGCCATCCGGTACTGCATCAGCGGCCCGCTCAGGCTGGACTTCACAAACATGCCCGCGATCTTCTTTTCGTTGCCTTCGAGAATGTTGGTGAACTTCGTGACTGTCAGCCCCACGAGCAGGCCGATGATGGCGAGCACCACAAGGATCTCCATCAGCGTGAATCCCGCCAGGGAACGAGAGTCACGTGTGACCAGCGAGGCGCTGGGCCTGGAGCCGGAGAAATTGAGTCGGGAGGGTGACATGAGGCTAGACAAGCGGGTTGGTGGGCAATGTGTCGAGTCTGCGAATCAACGGCGATTGGACTGCGATTCCGGTTTACCGTTCCTTGAAAAACTCGCGACGGCAATTTGCCATAGGAATTCGGTTTCGTCAAAATGTTGCTGGCCGTTTGCTCCCGTTCCCGCTCACGTAGACCCATGTCCGACCGAGAGTTCCGCCCTACCCCTGCTCCGTTTTTCTCCGCCGCTCAGCGGCGGGTGATCACCGCTGCGCTGTCGTTCATGGCGTTTGTGCTGATCATCGTGCTGATTGTCGGCGGCATCCGCGTGCTCGGGATCCTCGTTTCACACTTTGCCGGCGTACTCTGGCCGATCGCCGTCGCGGGAATCATCGCCCTCATGCTTCGGCCGCTTGTCGAACTCTTCGAGCGTCGCCTGAATGGACGACGCCTGGCCGCGGTGCTCATCGTTGTCGGCATCATGGCTGCCTTGTTCGCATTGGTCCTGCTTCTTGTGGTACCACCTGCGATTGATCAGGTCCTCGATCTCATCGCCTTTGTCCCGAAGCTCTGGAAAGACACGCTCGAGTACATCGGTCAGCATTATCCAAGCTGGATCGAGATCACCAAGAAGCAGCTCCAGAATCCGACAATCAAATCTATTGTCGATCAGGCATCCCAGGAGCTCCAAACACTCTTCAAGCATGCGGTGCCATCGCTCAAGGCCGCGGGCACGGGCCTGCTGGGCATCGCGGGTTTTGTCACCCACCTCGCGGTGGTGCCGATCTACCTCTTCTTCTTCCTGCTTTCGCGTGCACAGCCAGCGGACCGCCTTCCGGAGCACCTGCCGTTCCTTTCACCCGCGGTGCGTGACGATGTCGTTTTCCTCTTCAGGGAATTCGTGTCCATCGTAATTTCCTTCTTCCGGGGTCAGCTTCTGATCGGAATCATCATGGGCATTCTCTACGCGGTTGGGTTCAGCATCGTGGGACTCAAGTTCGGCGCAGTTGTCGGCATGATGCTCGGACTCCTCAACGTCATCCCCTATCTCGGTTCCATCATCGGTCTGGTCGTAACCGTACCGCTGGCCCTGTTTCAGCCCGGCGGGGGCTGGAAAATGGTGGCCATCATGCTCGCCGTCCAGGTTGTGGTGCAGAACATCGAGGGCTGGATCCTTACCCCAAAAATCATGTCGGATCGCACCGGCCTGCATCCGGTCGCAGTTATTTTTGCCATCTTCTTCTGGGGCACGGCACTCGACGGACTTCTCGGCATGGTCCTCGCAATACCACTGACCGCATTCTTCGTCACGGCGTGGCGCCTTGCCAAAAGGAAGTACCTCGGCAATTGGAGCCCTGCGACCACGACAGATCCCGCTGCTTCGGGAGAAAGCAGGTAAGACTCCACGTCGCAGGCCGACGGGCACTGACCGCTGGTTGCCACGAAGGGAGCATGACGAAGGCCGACCCCTGCGGATCGGCCCCAAAAGTCAACGCCGGTCAAATCCGGCGCAGGAGCCAGGCGACCTCGCCTGGCTCAACTACTCGTACGCCTCAATTGGCGGGCTTCTTGCCAGCGTGGCTTCGCATTTCGGCGCGAAGCTCCTCGCGCGTCACAAACCCGTCCTTGTCGGTGTCGGTTGCTTCAAACTTTGCCTTGGCTGCAGCGGCATCAAGCTTGCCCTTGTTCAAGGCGGCAAATTCAGCGGCATTGAGCTTACCGTCGCCATCCTTGTCGGCGGCGGCGAAAGCGGCGGCTGCTTTTCCTCCCTTGGGTTTGGCATCCTGGGCATGCACGGAATAGGCGCCCAGAAGTGAAACAGCCGCGATGGCGGTGGTGAATAGGAAACGATTTTTCATAAGAGATAACTTGGAATCGGAACAGGAGACGGCCACTCCCGGTGACAGGTTACACACCCCACGAATCATTTTCTTGCAGCTTTTTCCTTGGCCTCCGCCTCCCCAGACTTCGGAGCCAGCGGCCGCTCCGGGTCAAAGTCAGGGGACTCATAGTCCGTATCCTCGACCCATCCCGTGCGCATCCTTTCCCCCTTGAGATACCGGCTGTAGAAGTTTCGCAGCGTGGCCGTATAGGGGTAGCGATCGAAAACGGCTCCGTTACCTTGCATCCGCGGATCACCCTGTTTACGCAGCTCGGCAAAGAGCTGCTCCCTCATCCGGTCCTTCGTGGATATCCAGTCAGAATCCTCGGCAAGATTGTTCACGCAATCCGGATCATGCTCCAGGTCGTAGAGTTCCTCCGAAGGCCTGCGCCCAAAATCCAGCACCCATCGCCAGTGGTTGATGCCCTTGCGATTCTCGTCGAGCACCGCAGTCTTGCTCGGCCCGCCATCCGTGTTGAGGTAGCCCGTGATCGGATCACACATCGGCCACCGCGAGGGTTCAAAGTTGTGGAGATAGAGAAGCCTCGCGGTCAGCATCCCCCGGACCGGATATCCCTCATCCTCAGGCCGCCCCATGTCGTGCCGCTCCTGTCCCGTATAAAGCACGTCCCTTCCCGGCTCGACTTTCCCTGCAAGCTCATTGCGGAAGATCCTTCCCAGGCTACGCCCCTGGATGGCTTCCATGTCCGTGGATGCACGGTCAATGCCGGCCGCCTCAAGGAAGGTCGGTGCGAAGTCAATGAAACTGACGAGATCGTCGACGACGCGCCCGGGTTTCGTGATGCCTTTCCCCCATCGAATCGCCAGCGGCAGATGGAGCGCAGCTTCGTAGGTTGTTCCCTTCAGACGAGGAAACGGCATCGCATTGTCCGAGGTGACGACGATGACCGTGTTCTCCAACTCCCCCGACTTCTCGAGCACGTCAAGAATCAGGCCCAGTTGGGTGTCGAAATATTCCACCTCGACCGCATAATCGAGCATGTCATTCCGCACGGCAGGGGTATCCGGCAGATAGAGCGGCACACGATCGATCTGGGCGGGGGACTTTTTTCCCACCCGAACCCCTGAGCCCAGGCTGTAATCGCGATGCGGCTCGTGCGCCCCAAACCAAAAACAAAAGGGCTGCCCCGTCGGCCGATCCCTGAGAAACGCCTCAAAGTTTGCGGCGTAATCGACAGGCGAAATCTTGTCGGTCAGGGGCGTCTTCTTCAGCGCATTGTACGGTTTCCCTGCAAGCTGCCGCGGGTGCCCATTGAGTTGTCCCGGTTCACCCGGTCCCCACCCCTTTCCCGTCATTCCCGTAAAATAGCCCTTCTGTCCGAGCGCCTCGACAAAACTCAGGTACTTGCCCTCGGGCCAATAGCCGCCGTGATTCGCCGCCGATTCGAGCTGCCAACTGTTTCGCCCGGTGAGAACGACGGCGCGCGACGGAGCGCATTTCGAATTCGGCGTGTAGGCGTGTCTGAACAACAGACCCTCGCGCGCAATGCGATCAAAGGACGGGGTGTTCACCCACGTGCAACCGTTCGCGGAGAAGTGCGCATACGACGCATCGTCGGCAATGCAGAAAAGGATGTTCGGTCGGGCTGCCGCCGCAGCGGCATGCGTCGAAGTCACGATGCCCACCGCAACCATCGCGCCCAGCAGGTTTCCAGTTTTCATAAAATCAGCGCCGCATCTCCGCGAGGTGCAGGATCAAGGGAGCCGATCCGCTCTTGGTCGCGATCTGCCAATCGGCTCCGGCTCTGCTCCACAGATCCCTTGGCACCGACATCTCGGCAATCTCCCATCGATGGGACGCCTTGAATGTTAATCGTCCCACCTCATGTTCGCCCACGCATACCTCGGCATCGGGCCGCTGCGAATCATCGAGATAAATGACCCGCAGCATTCCGTCTTTCGCGGCAAGCACGCGTCGGAATTCAGGATCCAGTTTCAGCCCGATCACATGCCCCGCAGGCAGCTTTCGAGCAAAGGCGCCGTAGCGCTGCTCGGGTGGACCCATCGGCCCGATGCCCACCGATTCATCCCCTTCGACGCGCTCCATCAGAAAATTGTAGTCGTCGGCAAAGCGTTTTAGCGTCCATCCATCCCTCGGACCAATTGAGTTCTTTGCCTTGATCTCTGAATTCTGCCGAAAGGCGACCCAGGCGCCCGGAGTTTCCAAGGGCCGATTGTGCCTGCCTGCGTAAGAGTCCACCCATCGGTACGCCTCAAGAAATTCCTCAGCCTGCTCCCTGGGATGCACTGTATCCTTCATCCTCCGCGGATGCTCCGCCGTGCGCGCGAAATGAAGGTTGATGTAGTATTCGCCGATGAATGAAACCCCGCAATGCAGGTTGAAAAGCAGGGTCCAGTAGTTCCACTGGCACGGACTGCACCAGCGCACATCACTCTTCCCGCCATGCTCTCCCCAAGCCGACGCCCAGGGTTCAGCGTAGGCGACCGTCTCACCCGACCGCGCATAGTCGTAGAACATGCCATAGCGCCGTTCCGTCAGCGCGGTGCGCGGCTCAACCTCGCTTGACGTGTGAAACAATCCGAGCCTTCCCGCCCGCAGGTCAGGAGCGATGCGCGAAAGCACATCGCCATCCACCAGATTGCGCACAAACACAATCGCCCATTGCGAAAACTCATCCTTGTAGGTTTCTACGGTCTGGGCGACGTAACGCTGCTGGACGGAGTCACTATAAACCGGAACACCGGCAATCGAAACCCCTGAAGGGATCCTCCACGCCTTGGGATTCCGGTATTCATCGGGGACATGCAATTGCTCCGTTCCCACCGCATTGAAGTTCATCCGGATGCCGAGCAATCGATCGCGAAACGGACTGCTCCGAAGGTGGGCGGCCAAGGCCCGGAGCATGCCGAGATGCGCCTCAATGAAATGGGGATGCCAGAACATGAGCGTGCCTCGCTTGTCCTGCACCTGCTGATGAAATTGCTTCGGAACAGAGGGGACGGAGTCGAAGAGCCATCCGGGCTTAAGGTTGCCATTCACCTGGACGGTCGCCCATTTCTTCATGCCGGCCAGAAAGGCGAGCTTCGAATCAAGCGGCTTGAAATCAAATCTTCCTGGCTCGGGCTCGATATCCGCCCACTGAACCACAACCTGACCGCCATGGATAAAGGGCTGCTTCAGGATGTCCGTCTCATCCGGCTTGCCATCCGCCCAGAGCAGATGGATCCCCCTGGCCTCCGTTTGCAGCCGATCCACCACACGCTCATCTGCAAACGCACGCGACACAGCCGAGGCCAAAAGAAGGCCCGCGACACACAACCGGCGGATACGCTCAATCCTTTGGGTATTCATAGCGATCGATGACCTCGGCCGTGTCGTAAAGCAGCGATTTTGGAGCAAACGCCTCATCAAAGGGACGCGGGCGCGTCGGCCCGCCCCATGTCGATCCCTGGTCCATCGTGGACCACGGACGCCGCTTCCAATGGGGACCTCGCAACGGATCCCGCGTGCGATTCATCCAATCGAGAAGTGAGCGGTGAAGCTCTGTCCGCCTGTCTGCATAGTCAGGATCGTTTATGAGATTCCGCAATTCGGACGGATCCCGCTCGAGATCATAGAGCTCATCCGTATCGAGGAGATTGATCACAAACTTGTCTCGCCCGTCGAACACGCAGCGAATCGGCGCAAACGCCCCAAATCCATCGTGATCGAGTTCAAATCGATTGAATTCGATGAAAATCCTGTCGTTGACCGCCGTCTCTGGTCGGCGGATCTGCGGCAACAGGGAACGCCCCTGAAGCAGATCCGGCTGCGCAATGCTGAAGAAGTCCAGAAACGTGGGAACAAGGTCGATGTGCGACACCGGCCCGAGGCTGATTCCTCCATGGCCGACAACTCCAGGCCAGCTGACAATCAAAGGGATCCTTGCAATCTCATCATACATGCACGGCCCTTTGCCATTCAGCCGGTGACTTCCGAACATGTCTCCGTGATCGCTGGTATAGGTGACAAACGCCTGGGGTGTCTTCTCCTGGATTTCCGAAAGCACCCGCCCAACCTGATGGTCCGAAAAACTGTTGCACGCAAAGTGCCGAGGATGCCTGAAATGGGCCTTGCCATCCTTCTCCACCCAATTCGCCGCAAACGCCTTCTCCGTATGCGCGGCCCACTCGCGCTGGGCACGAGGCTTGTCCGTTAGCGGGTCGTCGGCGTTCGGAACAGGAAAGAGGAAATCCTCGAATGCACTGACAAACGGCTCGGGTGCGATGAACGGGTGATGCGGTTCGTCGATTGAAACGACCAGGAAGAAGTCCTCCTCCTGATGTCTTCGAATGAAATCGATCGCCTTGTCTGCAATACGATGGGCGTGCGTGAACTCCGATGTAATGCCATGCTCCCTGACTTCCCTTGGTCCCAGCACACGACGCGACAGGCTGCGCGCGACATCATCGGGAAGCGAATCCAGGTAGTTGCGCCCGTCCATCCAGGTCTCCGGTTCCCATCCGGGAGGGCAACGTCCGTCACCAAAATAGTCGGAACCATCCAGGTGCCACTTGCCCACGTAACCCGCCGCAATGCCCGCGGCTTGGAGACGCTGACCGAGCGTCGGCAGATCGAGATGCGGCGCCATGTCGTTTGCGAGTACGCCGTTGCTGTGGGGGTAGAGCCCGGTAAATATCGCCGACCGTGCCGGTCCGCAAACCGGTGAACAACTGTACGCGCGTTCAAATCGCACGCCACCGGCGGCCAGGCGATCGATGTTTGGAGTCCGCAACGCGAGTCCCGGTTGGTAACATCCGACACAGTTGGCTCCCTGCGTATCGATCAGGAAAAAGATGGCTTGTTTCTTGGACATGGGAAAATCAGGGCAAGGATGGCTGCGCCGCACGCCATCCCTGCAGCCACTGTGACCGCAGTTCGGCGACGACCGATGCATACTCTGGAGAATCAGCCACATTCCGCTTTTCGCGCGGATCCTGGAGATGATCATAGACCTCCACGGAATAGGGTTTCGCCCTCGGGTGCCTCCGATCGACCCACACCGTGAATCGATAGCGCGCCGTTCTCATCGTGTATCCCATCATGTCACGATCGAAAATCCCTTGACCGTAGCGCGAACCATATTCCGCCTTCAATTGGGATTCCACACCCGCAATCAAGGGACCAAAGAAGGTCTTGCGCATTCCGGGCGAAAGCGGCCGCGCAGCCCATTCACGAAGCGCTGGTGACGGAAACTGGCTGAAGGCTGCCTTCTTCCATGGCGCGTCCGGAGCATCAAGCAGTGGTGCAAAGCTTGTTCCTTCGAGAGCCGTCGGAAGAGGCAGGCCCGCAATTTGGCAAAGCGTGGGATAGACGTCCACAAATTCGACCAGCGCGAAACTCCTGCTCCCATTGCCCTTTGCCCCCGGGGCAGCCACGATCAGCGGTGCGCGTGTCGCCATTTCGTAGTTCGTGGCCTTGCCCCACATTCCCTGCTCACCGAGGTGCCAGCCGTGATCGCCCCAGAAAACGATGATCGTATTTTCACCTAGGCCGAGCTCATCAAGTCGCGACAGCAGCCGCCCGACCTGCGCATCTACAAAACTCGTGCACGCGGCATAGGCCCTGCGCAGTTCACGCGCGAGATCGTCGCCAAGCGGGCCACTCTTCGGGATGTTCGATCGGGTCCGCAGTTCAAACGACTGATGAAGCGCAATCGATGGTGCGTCCACAGGCGCGCGTGGCGCCTCGGCCAGCGGAATGTCGGCCGGATCATAGAGATCGAAATACTTCTTTGGTGCGATGAATGGCAGGTGGGGTTTGCGAAATCCGACAGCCAGAAAAAAGGGCCGGTCGGATTTGCTCAGCTCGTTCATCGCCAACAAGGCAGCATCCGTCGTTCGTCCGTCGCCGTAGGCACTGTCCGGCCGATCGGCGCCTTCCCACGCAGGGCCGGATGCGAGACCATCGCTTCCACCGGGACCAAATTCCTTCAAAGCGGCTTCCCGGCGCCTTTGAACAAGCGCGCGGTTTTCGGGAAGCTGGTACTCGCCGCCGGAGTCACGGACGGGTTCAGTGCCTGCTGGCCGCCGGTTCCAGGAGTTGGACTCATCCTCCTGCCTGGCATGAAAAACCTTGCCGTAATAGACCGCCGTATAGCCATTGGCTCTGAAATGCTGAGGCAGCGTCACGACATCCGGCACAGTCTTGCGGAAGTAGGTGTCGATATCCTCGATTTTCAGCGAATCCGGTCGCATTCCCGTCAACAGGCTCGCGCGGCTGGGCCCACAAATCGCGTACTGGCAATAAGCCCGTTCAAACAGAACGCCGCGTGTCGCGAGGCGGTCAATATTCGGTGATTTGACATACCCGACACCGTAACAGCCCAGTTCCGGACGCAGGTCGTCGACCGCAATGAACAGGACATTGGGACGTGGGGTGGCACCCGCGGCGAAATTCGCCTGGCCCCAGGCGATAAGGAGCAAGGCCCCACGCACAGCCAGGACGCGAAACAGTGCCCAACCGCTACAGTGCATGATCGCCTAGAGACTGAGGCTGTAAGGAGCCCCCAGAGGAGTTGGCTGCGGGAAGAAGCAGGGTCCCATTCCGCGTGAAATCCTGTCTATAGCCGGAGGGTGTCCTGCCGGTCACTCGCTTGAAGAGGCGGCAAAAATAGAATGGATCGTCACATCCAAGAAGATGCGCGATTGTTTCGATTTTCGCGTTGCTTGTCCGAAGGTACTCGCAGGCCTTCTCAACCTTCAGCTTGTTGATGTAGCTCCGCGGGCTCTCCCCCGTCTGACGACGGAACTGGGCCGCATAGTAGGCGTGTGACATCTTTGCGATCGCCGCGAGTTCCCGGATGCTCACGTGCATGCCAAGATTGTTTCGCAGGACCTCAAGGGTGCGTCCCACACGGGTCTCAACGGTCTCCTGCCCACCCTCTTTGTGACAGGCAAGACCGCAGATCTCGCCGAGGAGCTGGTGAAGCGCACAGGATGCCTGGACAAGCTCCTTGTAGGCATGTCCAGCGTGAAGGATGCCGAGCACCTTTTCGAACGCCTGGACGAAACTGATTTCCGGCTCCAGGCGAATGCAGCAGTACTTGCCGTTTCCACTCAGCACATCATAGTATTGCTGCGCCATCGTGCCGTTGAAATGGATCCAGTAGTACGACCACGGATCCTGCACGTCCGCCTCGTACGCGTGAAATTCAAACGGGCGCAACAGCGCAATCATTCCGCGCGTCATGCGATACCTTGAATGGCTGAGCTGCAGCTCGCCGACCCCATCAAGGCAGAATAAGAGCGTGAAGGTCCAATCACCATTCGGCCGCGAGACCCGCTGGTCACGAGCATTTGGGAAATAACCCAGGCGACACGGCAACAGCGCCGACGAGAGGGGCTGTCGGCTGGCATACTCGATCACCTTGGTGTCGAGCTTCAGGATGCGTTCCCCGGGGAACGAGTCGCGCCCCAGGATCGAGATGAGCTTGCGTCCATTGTAGTTGAAGACCCGCGTATGTTCATCGGCCATGTACATCTGCAACGACAGGCCTGGCTTGCCAGCGTCTTCGCATCCGGTTCGCCTTTCGCCTGCAGAACTCATGACGGGTGATCCACGGGCGCTATCGGGACAGACGCCACAGCGCAAAGTAGAGCAGGATCGCCCCGGCGGCAACGGCGACAGATGCAATCTTCAGTCCGCCCCAGGGAGTGAGATCCATCGCTCCCGCTGCATCCATTGCCGCGCGACGTTCAGCCGCCTGCGCACGTGGCTTCGCCGGTGCGACAGCACCGATGATCGCCATGAACACGCACAAGAGCACGGTATTCAGTGCGGCGAGATGCAGCCAATGAATGTGAATGTCCGAGACATTGAACCGGATCCCAAGGAATCCGTCGCCCCATAGGCAGTTCAGCAGGGTCGAGCTGAAGACACCGACAATCATTGAGGCGTTGGCAGCCCATGCGGGGACCTTGTGACTCAGCATCCCCATGACAACGACCGCAAGCAAGGGCAGTTTGAACGCGGCCATGACTTGCTTCATCATGGTGAAAATGCCTTCCGAAGACCCACCCAGAAGCCCGCTAGTCAGAATGGCAAGAATCACCATGACCACGGAAAATATCTTACCGGCACGCACCATCTCCTGGTCCGAGGCATCAGGCTTCAGCCAGCTCCGGTAGAGGTCGACGCTGAACATGGTCGAGATGCTGTGCAGGCCGCCGTTGAACGCACTGATGACCGATCCCAGAAAGACCGCGGCAAAGATTCCAATCAGATACGGCGGCAGGACAGCATCCACAAGCAGCGCGTAGGCAAGGTCCCCATTGCCGATGCGATCGGCGCCAAACATTTCAACCGCAATGATACCTGGAATCACCAGGAAGAACGGACCCACGAGCTTGAGCGAGGCGGTCGCGAGAATTCCCTTCTGCGCCTCTGCAAAACTCTTCGCGCCAAACGACCGCTGCACGATCATCTGGTTGGTACACCAGTAGAACAGATTGATGAACAGCATGCCCGTAAACAACGTCGAGAACGGCACATTGGATTTCGGTGCTCCGACCGGATTGATCTTTGCCGGCTGGTGTTCGATCACCCGCTGGATTCCATCCAGAATATGGCCATCACCCAGCTTGACTAGGGCAAAGATTGGAATGAGCAGGCCACAGACTAGCAGTCCGACACCATAGAGCGTGTCCGAAAGCGCGACCGCCTTCATGCCGCCGAACACCACGTAGCAGGTACCGATGATTCCGATCGCCCAGGCCATGACCTTGAACGAAGCCTCCTGAGAAATTCCCAAGTGCTCATGGACGTGGAAGATCGTGCTCATGGCCAGGCCTCCGGAATAGAGGACGAACGGCAGGATGTTCAGGACGATCGCGATAATGAAGACGATCCCCATCACCCGGCGCGCGGTCGCATCAAACCGCTGTTCCAAAAACTGCGGAACGGTCGTGATGTTTCCCGACCAGTAGCGCGGCAGAAAATACCAGGCCATCGCGATTAGCGCGAAGACCGGGACCACCTCCCAGGCCATGACAACGGCACCGTGAATCGACGCGGCGCCATTGAGACCGATCAATTGCTCGGTGGAGAGATTGGTGAGCAGAAGCGCGCCCGCGACCTGGATCCAGGGCAGGCGCCGACCCGCCAAGAAATACGTCTTCGCCTCCTTGTTATCAATGCCCCGGGTGCGCCACCAAGAGATGAGCGCGACCGCGAGCGTCACGAATGCAAAAGAGACAAACGCAAGCGGCAGATTCATGTCTGGCGGAGCAATGATTTGACTGCACCGCGGCGGAACACGTCGCGGGAATCAATGCGGTTCCTCAGAACGAGAACTTGCTGGTCAGAATCCACTCCGTCGGCGGGTTGAACCGATACAGCAGGACCTCATTGGCCTGCGAAACACGCAGTCGTTGAAAGGCGTCGTTGTTGAACACATTGTTGATGTTCAACTGGAGGCTCCAAAGAATCGACTGGCCACCCAGGTTGATCTTGCGGCGATACGCCACGTTGAAATCAACAAAGACTTGTTCGGCACCCCGGTAAACCTGATTCACCCGTTTGCCCGACGCATCCTGGGTTGAGAAGTAACCAACGACAGGTGCAGACTGGTAACGCATACCTCCGCCAATGGAGTACCCCTTGAGTGAACCCTCCGTGAAGTCATAGGTCGTCCTCGCGGTCATCTTATCCTTCATCTGACCGAGGGGCTCTTGACCATCTGCAAGAATATAGTTCGCAAGAAGCCCGTTGTCTACGACTGCGACCTGATCTGCAACCGTGCCAATTCCACCGGTAAACGGGAGCGTGGCATGTTGCAGCCACAGCGGCCTCCAGAGCGCAACATAGGCTCGCAGTTCCGGACCAATGTCTGTCTTGGTTGTCCTCTCATGGCTGTAGTTCGCAAATATACGCCAGTTCGGCGTTGGATTCGCAGTCAACTCCACTTCGTAGCCACTGGACTTTCCGGAGAATGTCGCACCCGTCGATGTATCCCTGATCGTGGGCAGGCCACCGACCGAGCTGATAATCTGCTCATACGTGTAGCCCGCAGGGACTGGAACACCGGCGGCCTCCAAGGTCGTCCAGATGGGATTGATCTGGTTCGTCAGGATCGGGGTGAAATCGAAGTCGTTCACGTCGGAGGTTTCGAACCGCAGAGCAGTCAGGAAGAGCCGATGATCGAACAGGTCGAGCTTGATGCCGTAATCCTTGGATTTTCCCCGGGGTGTCGGCGGTCTCGCATAGGGGTTCGTGCCATCCGGTGATCTCAAGCGACCCGTAAAGTTCGGCAATGCGCTGTTCTCCGCCTGGCTGTAGGTGAGGCCGAGCCAGTCGGTCGCCTGGAAGACTCCACTGAACGAGACACTGTTGGCGTGCGACTTGAAGGGCACATGACTGCGGATCGGCGTGATCCTGCCAGTCGGAAAGTTCTCGATCGGCGTGCGGACCTGGGTACCGAAAAAGTCGCGACGCTGGTCGTAACTCCCGCCCACGACAGTTGAAATGCGATTTTTCCAGAACGAACTCTGGATCATTCCAATCGTGGTCGATCCCTCGTTGCTGTTCATCTGCGTGTTCTGATTGTACGGCAGAAAGGCCGTGGTGTAGCCGTTGAGATTGTTGATCGGCTGCAGCCAGAAATCGCGCATCACGACTTTGTCGGATGGTCCCGAGAGATCGACGTAGGTCCTCCGGTAAAAGCTGTTCCGGGCATCGTCAACCTGACCCTTGAAGGGAGCATTGGCCGAGACAACGAACTCCCGGGCGATCACCTGGGTAGCTCTGCCCCAGGAACGTTCGTGCACCGCAGCGAGCGTGTGACTGCCAAATTTTCCAAGATCCAGGCGGTAGCTGGTCTGCAGCCTTACCGCGTCATCACGATTGTCGACGTCGTTGTACTGGGTGACCGCTTCGAGGTAGGGCTTTCCGGCATTCGGGTTGGGCTTGCCGCTGGGCAAGAGCGGATTGACGTCCACCTTGAGGTAATGCATCGGGGGACCCTGCGCATCAAATATGATGTTGTGACGATCCATGCGAAGCGCTGCGAGTTCGACCGTCCAATTCTTGGTAATTGCATGCGTCAGGAACGCGGAAGACCGCACGTAGGACGTGTTCTGGTCAAATCCCGGGCCAGTGAAGGCAGTCTCCTTCGGAAGCACTCCGAAATCGGTGATGGGGAGCGGTTCTCCGTCAGCCGACTGGCGGAGCTGCGATGAGAACCGCGTCACCCAATTCTCAATGCTGCCCGCACCCGTATCGAAAACAATCCAGGCCCGGTTGGCTGCGACGATCCGTTGGATCTGCTGAGCAGCATTGACCGCAGTCCCGAGATTGCGCCCGGCGGCCACCCAGTTCGTGTACGCATCGTAGCCGATCACGGTGCGCTTGGTCTGCTTGCTGATATCCCCCTTCTCCACATCGACGTTTACCTCCGTCTTCGGTGATATCCTCCACTTGGCCGTGGCATAATACCGGGTCTCGTCGTTGAACTCGAAGTTGCGCCAGGTATCGGCCTGCGTGTCCATCGCTGCGACCCGGAACCCGAGTTTGCCATCGATGACCGTTTCGTTGAAATCGATCTCAGCGCGCAGTCCGTCATGTGACTTGCCCTGAAGGGAAACATAACCCTTCCGGCCATTCAGCATGGCGCGTTTGGTCGTGACATTCGTGATGCCACCCGGTTCACCGACGCCAAACAGCACCGAGTTCGGGCCCCGCGACTGGTCGACTCGATCAATGCTGAAGGTATCGAACCTCACATCCGATCGGAAAAAATTTACGGAATAGGACCCGCCCTTCAGGCCGCGCATGCGTGTGCTCCTGTTCAGGCTGTTCAACCGGTTCTGCCCACCCGAATCCTCACCGTAGTCATACTCGGTACTCAGCATGTACTGCATCAGGTCATCGACGTTGGTGATGGCTGCATCCTCGAAAAACTGGGAGGTGAATGCAGTGGTTGGTGACGCGATCTCCTTGAGATTGGCCCTCACTCGACTGCCACCCAGCGAACTTTGCACCTGGTATCCTCTGTCCCCAGCGCTCGATACCATGAACGGCGATAGCTCCACGACGTCGTCATCCATCGGCGCGGCGCTTGTCGTTGGCGGAAGCTTGCGCGATTCCTCCGTGGCATTGTTGGAAGCAGGGACGGCTACCTGGGCAGAAAGCACACCGGCAGCAAGCAACCCTGGCATGATAGAGAAACAACGACGCATCGAGCAGGAGAGCATGGGTATCAGGGGGTTCATGGTGGAGTGATTGAGTAAGGGTGCGGCAAAGACGAATCAACGCATTATTCGATCCGTAATGCCTTCCGGACCGCATCGAAATGCGTGCCCTGTGAAAATCTGTAAATTGCCGAATGCCGCGCGGACAGATGCACCGTCCAAGTCCCTTCGCGAAAGGAGGATTGAGCCTCACCAACAAGAAGCGCTGGTAAATTTTCAGTGCTTGTTCCAGCGGCGGCGTAAGTGCGCGCATCATCTGACCAATTGAAAAATGCGAGGTAAACGCCGTCGGCGGCCTCGCCGAGCATCACATGAAAGGAATCATGGCGATCCCGTGCATGATTCCAGAAATCGAGCGGGACATACCGCGAGCAGGAAGGCAGCGCGGCAGCCTCTTGGAACAGCTTTTTCCGTTCCGCCCGAAGCAGACCAAGATTGTCGCTGTTGAGCTTCGTCCCGCCAAAGAGCCCAACGTAGCGGCTCCACATTTCCGCCTCGTTCAAAGACAGGTTTCCACCGCTCTTTGCAGGATTGCGTACCAGCGACTTGTCCTCATCCACCTTTCCACGCACCACATGGTAATCAGCGTCATTCCACACGACGCGCCCATGCAGGTAGAAGGCACTCGCGTTCGCCTCGCTACACAGGCGATAGAAGTTGAAGTTGGGAAAAATGTCCGGTCCCGTGCGCAGCCCGTCAGCGATTCCAAATACCGGGCCAAACGGCGCCGAGCAGGCGAGAAAATAGGCATCCTCTCCCATGCCCTGTCTCCACGCCTTGAGCGCGAGGCGCAGGCGCTCCACGCTCGTCAGCGATGGATTGTGGGGGGTGATTCTTCTGCTGGCATCTCCATGGAGAGCACGCTTCTGAATGTCCTCGTTGATCCCGTATACGAGAAAGTCGATCTTGATGTAGTCGTATCCCCAGTTCCGGCGCATGTTGCGCGCGACCTCCCGCGTGTAGTCCAATGCTGCTGGATTTGAAAAATCGAAATACGTGTTGTCGAGCCGGTCGCCGTCATTGTTCGGCTGCGGCTCACTGATCATCCTCCCTTCCTGATCGTGCAGGAAAAAGTCGGGGTGCTCACGGGCGACCGCGGAGCCACGATCCCCACGCATGCCATCAAAGTGAATCCCCGCCTTCAATCCCGCCTGCCGTATCCGGGAGGCAAGCTCCTTCATCCCATCCGGCTGAAGGTTCTTCCGTACCGACATGAAATCCCCACGGGCCGGCCACCATCCGCCATCTATCTGAAGCAGATTCGCCGCAGGCACGATCCGCTTCAGCACGTCCAAGTTGTCCGTGACATTCTTCGCCGTCCAATCCCTGCCGTAATAGTCCCAGGTCGACCAGCCCACAAAGTTCGGCTGCGGCTTCAGCTTCACCTGCTGCTCCCGCGCAATTTCGTCAGCATATGCGAAGAGCAGGTCCTGCCAGTCCGGGCCATCCGCGAGCCACAGCTTCTCCAGCCGGACTGTTTCGCCCGCGCGCACAACGCGCCCTTCGCCATCGGCGGAGATCTTAACCCGACCTCCTTCGAAGCGGAGCTTTGACCAGAAGGTATTCCATGTCAGGAAGCCAACCAGCGAAAATCCCCCATCCTGGCGCGCCATCAGGTAGGTGCCGCTTTCGATGTTTTCCTTCTTCGACGACGGATCCGCAATCTGGCCCGGCCAGTAATTCATCACCGTGCCACCCGACGATACGAGCAGATCGCCGGACACCTTCAACAGCCATGGGAACTCAAGCGACAATCCGTCGACGTTCAGATCGCTCCCCGTCTTGTTGGAAAGCGAGATTTCAAGGTACCGGCTGCCGTTAGGACCTTTAGAGATCCGCACGTCATGAGACAATTTCGCTCCCGCGGGCCTGAGCCTTGCCGTGAGTTTCAGATCCGACTCGCGCAGAGGAGCGCCAAGTAGGGAGCTGGCAGAGATGCCATATGCAGCAAACAGGCAGAGGCCTATGCACACGCGAAAACAAGCGACATTTCGGGGCAACTTCATTGGAGAACGGGCGGCAAAGAAGACGATCAACCGCAATGACTGTTGCGGCATTGATTCCAAAGGCGCTCAATCGTATCGGGATCGGCGCTCACAATCAATGGACAATTCGGCCGCGACTCTGGACTTTTCGACACGACGCGCCTCTGCACCCATGAAAATGCGTTTGAAAATCCATCTTGTCCCCGCCGCAAACGCATCCCATGCCACTCAACCGGGCAGCCTCCTGGTTTCAGCCACTTGTCCGTAACCAGATGCTTCATTCAGCGTCTATGCGCTGGAAAGCCCGCCACCCAATCGCGAAAATCCAGCCAGTGTTCGGCTTTGTCCATTTCCTCGCCTGAACATTCGGTCTAAAACTTGTCCGACCACAATCTGCCCCAACAACCCCCTTCGTCCATGCCCTATCGCCTGTTTCCCTTGTTCCTCTGCGTCCTTGCTCTTGCATCCGCACGGGTGGCAGCCGAAACCAAACGGCCCAACATCCTGTTCATCGTGTCGGACGACCTGAATCACTGGGTAGGTGCTCTCCACCGCAATCCCCAGACACAGACTCCGAACATCGATCGCCTTGCCCGCCGTGGCGTGAATTTTACCCACGCGTATTGCGCATCCTCCGTCTGCAATGCCTCCCGCTCGGCGTTCATGTCTGGCAAACGCACCGCAACGATCGGCGTCTATGGAAACGCCTACATGCCCTGGTCCGACTACATCAATGAATCGGAGTGCATCAATGGTTACCTTCAGGCAAGCGGGTACGAGACGCTTGGGGTCGGAAAACTCTACCATCAAGGCGGACGCGGCACACAGACGGAAGGCAAGTACTGGGACAAGTACGTGACGGGTTTTGGACGCAACGTGGGCGAGGATGATGACAGCGATGAAGGTGGCGGCCGACGCGCCCGCAACCGTCGTCCGACCAAGGGCGAAGCCGCAATGGAGACTCCCGTGCTCCCCGGCAACACGCGCATCGGTGAATTCGAAATTGGACAGCTCGCGATTCCGGACAGTGAAACTGAAGACTACAAGATCGCCGAATGGGGAGCCGCCGAATTGTCGCGTACGCACGACAAGCCGTTCTTCCTCTCAATCGGCTTCCACAAGCCTCACCTGCCGTGGATTGTTCCCAAAAGGTACTTAGATCGTTTTCCTCTGGAGACCATTGAACTCCCCCCGCACATCTCCGACGACACGAAGGACCTTCCTCCCGCGGCAATGCATTTTGCGCACAATGCACGATGGAATCTCGTGATGAGTCAGGGCGGTGAAAAGGCATGGAAACAGGTTGTTCAGGCCTATCTCGCGTCCATCGCCTACATGGATGCCCAACTGGGTATTGTCCTGGAGGCCCTTGATCGAGGCCCGAACGCCGGCAACACGATCGTGGTTTTTCTTGGCGACCATGGATGGCACCTCGGCGAGAAGGAACGTTTCGGCAAATCAACCGTATGGGAGGAAGCCGCACGAGCCCCGCTCATCTGGGTCGCTCCGGGAATCACACCGTCCGGAGTGAACTGCGAGCGGACCGTCGACTTCCTGAGTTTCTTTCCCACCCTCTGTGATCTCGCAGGTCTGCCCAAGCCTGCATACCTTGAAGGTGTCAGCATCCGACCCCTGCTCGCCGATCCAACACAGGAATGGAATCATCCCGCGCTCACAACCTACGGCTACCGGAATCATGCGATCCGCACCGAGAAGTGGCGCTACATCCGTTACGCCAATGGCGACGAGGAGCTCTACGATGAAACGGCTGATCCCTATGAGTGGCACAACCTCGCGGGCGATTCACGCTATGCCTCCGTGAAACTCGAACTCGCAACCTGGCTTCCAAAGTCAGACAAGGCGCCTTTGCCTGGGCAGCCCGTACTGGAACGGCGCGCGGAGCGGGAGCGGCGGCGGGCGGAAAAGGCACGATGAATTCATGCGCCGCATAGTTCCGTTTCTTGCGCTTCTGTTTCCACTGTCGCTCCCCGCGGCTTCAGTCGGCAACGCTGCAGCATCAGCGCAGAGCCAGGCGCGGGCGCCGAACATTCTCTTCATCGCCATCGATGACATGAATGACTGGGCCATCGGAGGCCGACCTGAAATCCGCACGCCAAACATCGATCGTTTGCGCGCCGCCGGTGTGACATTCGTCAATGCCCACTGTGCGTCGCCGTCCTGCCACCCGTCGCGGCTTTCAGTCATGACAGGCGTGCGACCGTCGACATCGGGCATCGATCGAAATGTCTACGGACGGACGGCTCCGAGCTGGCGCAAGGGACCGGATAGTGGCACGGGTGCGCTCGAACGCGCTGTTGTACTTTCCCAGCATTTTCGTGACCACGGCTACCGCGCCATCGGCACTGGGAAGATCTTTCATGGCCTGCAATGGGTCGATGGCAGTGAAAATGAACCGACGGATTGGGATGACTATTTCCCCAGCGCCAGCGATCAGATCCCCTTCCAACCGCGTCCTGATGACCTGGTTGACGATCACGTTGCAGGCATCATCGGCGAGCGTCCGATCGGAGGAGACACCGGCCGCCGAGGCCAGGTTTTTGGAGCTCATCCTTTGGCGCTGCCCGACGAAAAGATGTCTGACTACCAGGTCGTCGACTGGGCGCTCCGGCAGCTCCAATCGCCGCAGGACAAACCTCTCTTCCTCGCCGTTGGCCTGTTTCGCCCGCACATGCCGTGGGAGGTGCCCCAAGCCTATTTTGATCTCTACCCGCTCGCTGATGTCGAGCGCCCCAAGGTTCTCTCCGGCGACCTTTCCGACACGCACGGGCACAACCGCGTATCGTGGCACAAATGGGTCCTCGCCAACGAGGAAAAGTTTCAGATGTGGGAGCGCCTGATTCAGGGGTATCAAGCGAGCATCACTTTTGCCGACGCACAACTCGGTCGTCTCCTTGATGGCATCGAGAAGAGTCCACTTTCAAAAAACACGATCATTGTCCTGTGGAGTGATCACGGCATGCATTTTGGCGAGAAGGAGAACTGGGAAAAATTCACCCTCTGGAATCGTTCCACGCACGTGCCGCTCGTCATTGCCCTGCCGGATGGCACCCACCACGGAGCCAGCGTGAAATCGCCCGCCAGCCTCATCGACATCTATCCGACCCTTTGTGAACTCGCGGGCCTGCCGATACCAGCTCAATGCGAGGGCACGAGTCTCAAGCCCCAGTTGTTGAATCCGACCGCGGTGCGCAACGAGCCGGCAGTCACGACACAGACGATGGGTCTGCAAAGCGGACACTCGGTCACCAGCGAACGCTGGCACTATATCCGTTACTTCGACGGGTTTGAAGAACTCTACGATCTAGCGAATGACCCCAACGAGTTCACGAACGTGGCCGCTGATCCAAGGCTTGCGGATGTCAGGCACGGGCTCTTCGATGCCTTGAAACGCACGGGAGCTCCGCTCGACGGGATGTACCGGCGGATCGATACAGGCGCCCCGGTCAAACCACCGCGCGCTCCGGCAAAGTGAATCCGAAGCATTCTCCCGCCCATCCTGCTCTCCGACTCCATCCACAAAGTTTCCCGATTTCTCAATCCAATCTACCATGACCATGAATCATCTGCGCCTCATTCTTGCCGGATTCGCCGCCGCACTATTGTCGCTCACAACATTCGCACAATCAGAGGAACAATTGGCGAAACTCCTCAAGCAATACCCCAAAGCCGACGCAAACAAGGATGGCAAACTGAGCGTCGAGGAAGCAGCAAACTACCGCAGGGAACTCCGCGCAAAACGGAACAAGGCCGCGGCCAATGGAGGAGAAACCGAGGGCACTCCCTCCACTAAGAAGCCGACGCCGACCTACAAGAACGTCTCCTACGGTACGCACGAGCGAAATGTATTCGACTTCTGGGCTGCAAAATCCAGTCAGCCGACTCCGCTTGTCGTGTTCATTCACGGCGGTGGATTTGTCAACGGGAGCAAGGACGGTGCAAACCCAGCCATCATCAAGGCCTGTCTCGACGCAGGGGTTTCCTTCATGGCGATCAATTATCGTTTCCGAGAAAGTGCCGCGATCCAGGACATCCTGCGCGATTGCGCGCGTTCGATTCAATTTATCCGTGCGAACGCCAAGCAGTACAATATCGAACCCGCCCGAATCGCCTCCTGCGGCGGCTCCGCCGGAGCAGGCACCTCCCTCTGGCTCGCGTTCCATCCCGACCTCGCCGATCCGAACAATCCCGACCCCGTACTCCGCGAGTCCTCACGCATTGTCGCGGCGGGAGCATTGAACACCCAGGCGAGCTACGACCTCACGAAATGGGAAGCCTTCCTTGGCAAGGTCAATCCCGAGTGGGTTCCAAAAAAGGAAACCACCTCTTTCTATCATTTCCAATCTGACGAGGAAATGAACTCGGCCGCGGGCAAGGCCATCCTCGCCGACGTGGACATGCTCGGCCTCATCTCCTCTGACGATCCGCCGGTGTTCCTCTACAACAGCATGCCGGATGGTCCTCCGACCGACAGGGGACACTACATCCATCACCCGAACCACGCCCGAGCGGTCGCCAAACGGTGCGCCGAAGTCGGAGTCCCTGCCACGCTGTTCCTGCTGCAGGCCGAGCCCAAGGGACAGGGCGATTACCTGGCGGCGCTTGAGCACTTCCTCATCGATCACGTGAAGGGCCCTCTTCCCGCCAATACTCAAGCGACGGTACGCTCTGATCTCACCTACGGCACAGCCGGAGGATCAGAGCTCAAACTGGATCTCTCCGTCCCTGCCGGCCCAGGTCCATTTCCCACGGCCATCCTTGTGCACGGCGGTGGCTGGGCAAAAGGCGACAAGGCACGTCAGGTGGCGCCCCTCTTTGGAGCGCTTTCGCATGCGAACTTCGCCTGGGTTTCGATCAACTATCGCCTCGCGCCAGAAAACAAATACCCCGGGAGCGTCGAGGATGTAGAGACGGCAATCCGCTGGGTGAAGGCCCACGCGTCGGAGTATCGTTTTGACCCACGTCGGATCGCACTGATCGGGGAATCCGCGGGCGGTCATCTCGTTGCATTGGTCGCCACACGTGGAAGCGCGGGCTGCGAGGTCGCCGCCGTCGTTCCTTTTTACGCGCCGACCAGCGTCGTCATGGAAACGAATCAGGAAATTCCAGCGTCAATCACCGCTTACTTCGGCGTGTCGGAGGTCAATCCTGGCTCGCTTGCATTGCTGCGCGAGGCATCACCACTCTATCATGTGCGACAGGGTCTGCCGCCCTTCCTGCTTCTCCACGGAACGGTCGACAAACTCGTCGACTACGAACAATCCGTTGTCTTCCAGAAGGCGCTCCGTGACGTCGGAGTCACCTGCGATTTGATCACTGTCCGTGATGGCGGCCATGGAATGAATTCCTGGGACAAGAACAAACTCGCCTACAAGGACGCCCTCATTGCCTGGCTCGAACAGCACCTCAAAACGTGATCGTCACAACTCGTTCCCGTGCGACGTTGCTCGGATCAGCTACACTTTGCTTTCCATCCGATGATCCCTCGCATTTGCCCCGCAAATCATTCCTTTCTGACATGAAATTCTTGAGCCTTCTCCTCGCCTCCTCCGTTCTCGCCAGCACACTCGCCGGAGCGGTTGCGCAACCGACCTTTGCCCTCAGCGGCATTGTCCAAGGCGTCCCGGGAAACACGCATTTGTCTGATCCCCAGCTCGTGCCCCTCGACTATGCAGTCGGTGCCACGCGACTGCTCTACTCCACTGATACGCCCAGCCTCCGCGCGACACTCAAGGCCCGGAATGACGCAGGAATGAAGGCACCCCCGATCATCGTCTACATGGGCGGCTTCACGACAAACGGTCCCGATGTGCCCATTCTGGAGCGCCATTTCCGGGAAGGCATTGCCATGACACCGGTGGCACGCCTGGCGGCCCGAATCAGTGCCACGGACACAGAACTGGTGCTCGATAATCCGGTGGGAGGAGAACTCGCAGTCAAGGCATCGACGGCCAAGGTCTCGGACATCAAGGATCCGAATCTCTTCTGTTTCTGGCTGCGCCTCGACCATGAACTGGTGCGCGTCACCGCCGTCGATACCTCTTCCGGCCGGATTTCTGTGGAACGCGGGTTCGCCGGTTCGCAGGCCGCATCCCACGCCGCCGGTATCTCCGCGCTGAGTCCGGTCTACCTCGGAAACCGAAAACAGCTCGACCATGCCCGCCACAGCAACAGTTGGCCGGGTGGACCCGATCCGCTGCGCTATGCTGTGGATCCACGTCAGCCCGCCGCCGCGAAATTCAAGGCGGGACTCGTGCTCAAGGTCATGGAGGCGGGCTACGACGGCGCATGGTTCGACACCTTTCAGCCAAAGCCATACAATCTGTGTGATGCACTTGGCAGGCCTGTCCCCTACTTCTGGGATTTCGAGGGTGAAAAGATCTACGACTTCGACACCTACCTTGAAGCGATCAAGGGCTACCTGCGAAACATCCGCGGCACCGTCCTTGCAAAAACCGGCCGCCAGCCCGTCCTCTATGCAAACTCGGCAAGCGCCTCCTATGCCCGTGGAGTCAAGAAGCTCTTCAACCATGCGGACCAGCACGACCTGCTCGACGGCTATTGCTTCGAGGACTCCTACCTTCGCGTCGAGGCAAAGCGGGCCGAAGGGAAGGGTCTGGCGGTGCGCGCGGGCTTTGTGCCCATCACCGGCGAAAAATGGGTGACAAATCTCACCAACCATGCCGATGCCGCGAGTTCGGGCTTGAGTGGAATCTGCATGGCAGGTCCAGCTGGCTATCTCGCCGCGTTCCTCAACAACACGCAGCCGCACTACGAGCAACTGCTGCGCTTTTCCTATGCCTCCTACCTGCTCACGGTGACCTCTGCCCGCACAACTTCGTTCGGCCTTCCCCTCCTCGAAATGAACGGGCGCGGGATTGCGTGGCCCACGATGCTGTTCACTCCGATTGGAAATCCCGTTCAGTCCAATTCAATCGACACCCTCCGGATTCAGGGCTCCCCATGCTATGCCCGTGAATTCGAGCAGGGACTTGTCGTCGTCAATCCGTCGGACTCCGCAGTTCAATCCGTGCCGATTCCGGACGGCTTCGTCGATGCCGTCAGCCACAGGCGGGTCTCATCCGTCACGCTTCGTTCGGCTGACGGCATCATCCTCCTGCGAGCCAAGCGCTGATTTGTCACTCGCGGAATTGCAGTCGGCACCTTCCGCTATTTCAATCTTCCTCCCATGCATCTGAAACCCTCACTGGCTGCCGCCGTCTTCCTCGCGGCAGGCCTGATCTCCATGGCCGCGCCTCGGCCCAATATCATCTTCATTCTCGTCGACGACCTGGGATACGGCGATGTCGGTGTTTTCAATCAGAACCAGCGCAGGGATTCCGGCAATCGATCGCTGCCGTGGTTTGCTACCCCGGCCCTCGATCGCATGGCCGAAGCCGGTGCACGATTCACCCACCACTATGTGGCCGCACCAGTCTGTGTGTCGTCGCGTTCATCACTGCTCCAGGGAGTGACTCAAGGACACGCCAATGTCCGCGACAACCAGTTCGACAAGGCGATCGACAGCAATCACACGATCGCGTCCGTGCTTCGCACCGCGGGTTACGCGACAGCAGCCATCGGCAAATGGGGGCTTCAAGGCGACAAGGACGCCCCCGCGCCCAACTGGCCGGCGCATCCGCTCAATCGCGGTTTCGACTACTACTACGGCTACATCCGCCATGTCGACGGACATGAGCATTACCCAAAGGAATCACTCTACTTCGAGGAGAAGGCCCGGACCCGGGGACCCGTAGTTGTATGGGAAAACCGCACCGATGTGACAGCTCCCCTCGACAAGTGCTACACTGCCGATCTTTGGACCGCGCGCGCAAAGAAATGGATTTCAGAACAGCATCAGGCGGATGCCGGAAAGCCGTTTTTTCTCTACCTGGCCTACGACACGCCGCACGCCGTGCTTGAATTGCCCACTCAGGCGTACCCCGCAGGCGGCGGCAAGAACGGAGGCATGCAGTGGCTGGGTACACCCGGACACGCGATCACCACCGCTTCCGGCACGCCTGATTCATGGATCGACCCGGCCTGCGCCAATGCCACTTACGACGACGATCACAACCCCGCCACAGCCGAGAAACACTGGCCCGATGTCGACCAGCGGTACGCCACGTCCGTGCGACGGATCGACAACGGTATCGGCGATCTGCTCCAGCTCCTCAAGGATCTCGGCATCGACAGGAACACGCTTGTCGTTTTCTGCTCTGACAACGGCCCATCGATCGAATCGTATCTGCCCGAACCGTACAGCCCCCAGTTCTTCGGCGGGTTCGGTCCTTTTGATGGCATCAAACGTGATTGCTGGGAGGGAGGCATGAGGACTCCGGCAATTGTTCGCTGGCCCGCAGGAATCAAACGCGGCCAGGTGTTTGCCAATCCGTCCGCAACCTATGACTGGCTTCCGACCTTTGCGGACCTGGCCGGCCTTCCCCCGCCTGCTCGCTGCGACGGAATTTCTCTCGTCCCGCTGCTCACAGGCAAGGGAAGTCTCAGCAGCCGAAAGGCCCTCTATTTCGAGTACACGAATCCAACCTCCCGCACGCCCGATTTTCCCGAGTTTGAACCCGCCCACCGCGACCGCAAACGCGGTCAGATGCAGGCAGTACGTGTCGGGGATTACATCGGCGTCCGCTATGACATTAAGAAACCCGACGACGATTTCGAAATCTACAATGTCGTGACTGATCCAAAGGAGGCCCACAATCTCGCCAGGGAACCAGCGTTTGCCGCCCGTCAGAGTGAGTTCAAAGCACTTGCGCTGCAATCGCGTCGCCCAGAGGTGAGCGCACCACGCCCCTACGATGGCGAGCCCGTCCCAGCCGTGCATGTGCCAGGCTCGTTGCAATCCGGCCTGACACAACGTTCATTTGAAGGCAATTTTCCCTGGGTTCCCAGCTTTGTGGGAATGCGCAGCCAGCGCGAATCCACCGCGGCCAATCTGCAGATCGACAGACCGGGGCTCGCGAAGGCATCCGGGCTCCTGTTCACGGGGTATCTCAACGCCCCCGCTGACGGCGATTACACGATCACACTAAGAACCGATACCGGTGCTGTCATGCGTCTGCACGACGCAACAGTCATCGATGCTGATTTTGACTACACAAGTGGCACCACGCGCAGCGCAACGATCCGCCTGAAGGCGGGTTTGCATCCCCTGCGCCTCGCATACAGGACGAAAGCGGACGTACAGGCGACACTCGACGTGCGCTGGAGCGGCCCGGGATTCAGCCTGCAGCCCATTCCCGACTCGGCATTGAGCCACATAGCCTCCGAATAGCGCCCAGAACGGCAATCCCGAAAGGTCCAGATCTCGGCCAGAACTGGTCGGGATCGTGATGGGCCTACCGATCCATGTCGCCCGGTTTCGTGACACGCCGACGGGCTATCTCCATTCTGCGAGTGGAGCGAGTTCCGGCGCACCTGCCGTCTCGGGCCAGTGATCTCCGACCGGCGTAAGCAACAGCGCGATGCGCACACCAGGTGACTCCGCCTTCACCTCCGCCGTCAATGCGGTGATACCTTCATTTCTGTTCTCCGCAGACGTCGGCGGGCGCGCAGGTGAGACGCGGAATCTTCCATCCTCAGGCGCAAGAATCTCCACGCGCAGGGTGCGTCCCTTCTGCTTCAGCGTGGCATGACGGGCATCCTCCAGCTTCACACTCGCACTGGTAAGAAGCCGCGAGGTCAGGGGCGTTCCCTGCTTCACATCCGTCAGCTCATCCTGGACAAGGACCCGCGATCGATCGATAACCGCCACCCCTCTAAGCATGCGTCTTGCTGCTCCCGGATAGGCCGACGTGAGATCGGTGACTGCGAATGCGCGCGCGGGCCGCGAACCGAACGCGATGATCGGCGCAACTGCGGTCGCCTCCTGCAGGCGCCCGTTCGGCGTAAGCGTATTGTGGCTGTGGTTGTTCAGACGGTAGTAGCTCCACCGCGCCTTGCCAAAATAGTCGGGAAGATTGTAGTTGTCCGGTCCCAAGTCGTGAGCCCAGCGCACGCCATCGGCATCGAGGACGAACGATCCCAAATCAAGATGGGAGTGGTTGACGTCATTTCTTCCTGCCTTGAATCCGAGGAAGAGGGCGCGCGGGTCATTCCATGCACTGCGAAAGATCGCGAGTTCAGCCGGTCCTCCAAACCGGACGTCGAGTGCGGGCGGTTCAGACGGCGCTGCCATGGCAGATGGGAACCACACCGCATGCATCGTCTGCATGCGATCGTCCCGCGATGCTTGCGAAAGCTCCCTGCGGAGCGTTTCGCGAGAATGGAACAGGGAGGCAGGATGATTGAATCGCCGAGCAAGCCAGGTGAACTGGGGCTGTGCTCCGATCGCTGCCCGCCCATCCGCGTAGTTGAATGCGCCTCCGATCGGACTCTCAATCTGCATTCGGTAGTGGGCGGTACGATCGAATCCGGGCGAACGACTCAGACCAAAATCGGAGCCAAGCGCGCTCTCGAGCATCGCGATCGCCACCACATTGTATCCGGTGCCATAGTTCCAATAGGCTGGCCCCTCCGGATACGCCCCATCCGGTGAATAGGATGCCTCCATGGCAATCGGCAGAGACCGCACCGCGCCTTCAACGACGAGACGGGCGAGCGCCGGTTCATCCTCGGCAAGCGC
>CAUJJL010000047.1 GCA_963205455.1 Verrucomicrobiota bacterium | reverse complement strand
TTTGGACAAAGGATGTGACGAGACAGGCTATTGCCAAGGTCAACCGCCTGCATCAGAAACCGCTCAATTCCCGTGACCTTGGGCCGTTTCCAGAGGTTGGGTGTCTTTCGCGCCCGCATGAATGGCTCACTATGGATCAAGCTACGATGAACATTCCGGCATCGCGTCGCCTCCGCGACGACGTGAGGGCGCTTCGCGCTCGGCTGAAAGAGTGCAGGAGGATCGTCGGCGAGATCGCGCTATCCGTGGCAGGGAAACCGCAAGGTCGCCGGTATTGATCATAGACAGGGATCTCCCAGCGTGGGAGCGCGCCCGGGCATCACTTGCTGAACTCTGTGAGATGCGGGCCGTGAGTGACCGCGTCGCCGCGATGGCGTTTGTTCACGAGCATCGGCCTGCCGTGGTGTTCATGGAACTTGCGATTTCATCCCAGACGAGCGATCCGAATGAGGGAATCGTTACGCTGAGGGAGATCTTGGAAGTCGACCGGTTCACCAAGGTGGTGGTGATAACCAGCGGGAGCGATCGTGCGATTGCGCTCAAGGCGATTGGCGCGGGTGCGTACGACCTGATTTCCAAGCCGTTGGTCGTGGATGAACTCAGGCAACTTCTCGTGCGGAGTTTCCACGTGGCCCACCTTGAACGGGAGTTTCGTGAGTTGAAGGAACAGGTGGAGCCGACAGGATTTGCGGGCATGATCGGAGCCGGCCCTGCGATGCAGGCGGTGTTTGCGTCGATTAAAAAGGTGGCGGCATCCAATGCCCCCGTGACGATTCTCGGCGAAAGCGGGACGGGTAAGGAAATGGTGGCGCGCGCGATCCATGAACAAAGCGCGAGGCGTGATGGCCCGTTCGTCGCGATCAATTGCAGCGCGATCCCCGATTCACTCCTGGAGAGCGAACTGTTTGGTCACGAGAAGGGGGCGTTTACCGGGGCAAACACCCAGCGGAAGGGACGCATTGAAAGCGCGTCGAAGGGAACCTTGTTTCTCGATGAAATCGGCGACGTCCCGCTGTCGGTGCAGGTCAAACTGCTGCGGTTTCTTCAGGAGCAGACGATCGAACGCGTGGGCGGGCGTGTTGAAATGAAGGTCGATACCCGGATTCTTGCAGCGACAAATGCCGACCTCGAAAAGGCCATGCGCGAGGGAACCTTCCGGGAGGATTTCTTCTATCGCCTTGCGGTCGTGCGCATCACTTTACCCGCCCTCCGTGATCGTGGCGAGGACATCACATTTGTTGCGCGCTCGTTCCTTCATCGATACGCGGTGCAGAACCGACGGCAGAATCTCGTTTTCAGCAGGGATGCCCTGCGTGCGATCGAACACCATTCCTGGCCTGGCAACATCCGCGAGCTTCAGAATCGTGTGCGGCGCGCGGTGATCATGGCCGAAGGCAGCCGCATCACTCCCCACGATCTGGAGCTCGAATCAACCGAGCCCGCGCCCGGTCCTTCCCTCAAGGAGGCCCGTGAGGATCTGGAGCGGGAAATGGTGCATGGAGCGCTTCGCCGCCACGGAGGAAAGATTTCGCCGGCAGCCCTGGAGTTGGGCATCAGTCGCCCGACACTCTACGATCTCATGGACAAGTACGCTGTGCAAAAAACCAGCGAGCAGTCCGCCTGATTGCAGCGTCGGGTTTGTCTCAAGCCAGGCATGCGGCCGTGTGCGCACACGCGATCGGGTTGAGTCGGATTTCTGCGTCACCTCAAGGTTCTCCCGGGATGACATCAAGTTTCCACCAGGCGCTTCCGCAGCGTTTCCCGAATGATTGGGAAAATTCCCCTATGAGATACGCAACATATCAGTGGATAGAAAGTTGTGTGATTGTTTATCGCGTGGGACAGGGCGCGATCTGAGTCGGATTTCCGCTGCAAAAAAAATGTGAAACCCGGAGCGATTGCCGGGCGGAGACGAATGAGTGCAGCGGGTGAATGCGTCCGTTGACTCCGGCTGCGCCAGGAAGTCGCCGCACGGTGTTTCGCCCCAGTCTCCGATCCAAAATTGTATTCAATTTTCAATGACAACCGAACCGAAGAGCCTACGCCACATTCCCGCGATCTCAGGATTGCCTGGATTGATGAGGAATGCCACCCGGGGCTGGGCGGCCCGCGTCATCGCGCGCGGCCTTCGTTCGCTTGCCTGCGGCATGCTGTGCGCCTCGGCCGTGGCCGATGGAGCGCAATTGACGCTGACGTGGCAGGACAACTCATCGAACGAACTCGGTTTCCGCATTGAGCGTTCGACGGCCGGCGGAAGCTTCCTGATGATCGGTTCAACGGGACCCGACATCACGACCTACGTCGATTCCAGCGTCGCTGCCGGAACGGCGTACACTTATCGCGTCTGCGCCTACAATGCGGCGGGTGCATCCGCCTATTCACCGACCGCCTCGGCTACCACACCGTCGGCGTCAAATGCTGCACCGACGATCAGCGCGATTTCGTCGGTCTCCATCAGCGCCAACAATTCGTCGGCACCGATTGCATTCACCGTGGGCGACGCGGAGACCGCAGCCGGCTCCCTCGCAGTGACCTCCTCCTCGAGCAACACCGCACTTCTCCCTCTCACGGGAATTGTCCTGGGCGGCAACGGCGCCAACCGGACCGTCACGCTTACTCCGGCCAGCAACCAATCGGGCAGCGCCTCGGTTACTCTCACCGTCAGCGATGGAGTGAACATCGCGACCAGCATCTTCACGGTAACCGTCAGCATCGCCAACACCGCTCCCACGATAAGTGACCTCGGCAATCGCACGGTTGGCTCCGGAGCAAACAGCGGCGCCATTGCCTTTTCAGTTGGGGACTCCCAGACGGCAGCGGCCAGCCTGGTTGTTACTGCGAGTTCCTCCAATCAGACCCTCGTTCCTGACGCGAACATCGTGCTCGGGGGTTCCGGCACCAACCGGACCATTTCCCTTCAGCCGGCTGTCGGCCAGTCCGGAGTGGCGACCATCACGGTGCGCGTTTCGGATGGATCGCTCAGTGCGAGTGACAGCTTTGTTCTGACGGTGACCGCGCCGAATACGCCACCGACGATCAGCGACATTCCCAATCAGGTCGTTGCGTCCGGATCGAACACGGGTGTGATCCGGTTCACTGTGGGGGATGCCCAGACGTCGGCGAGCCTGCTCACGGTTTCGGCGGCTTCGACAAACCCGACGCTCGTGCCTGCGTCAGCACTCACGCTTGGCGGTTCGGGCTCGACCCGTACGCTTGTCGTGCAGCCGGCGGCGGGACAATCGGGAACCGCGACGATTACGGTCACGGTATCCGACGGTGCATCGACGAGCAGCGACAGCTTTGTCCTGACAGTTGCCGCACCCAACACGGCACCGACCATCACGACAATTCCCAATGCCTCGATCGACGCCAATACGGCGACCACCCCGCTGCTCTTTGTGGTGGGTGATGCCCAGACGTCCGCCTCCGACCTGGTTGTCACGGCGCAGTCCACCAACCTTGCACTCGTTCCTCTGACCAACATCGCCTTTGGTGGCAGTGGAGCGAATCGTTCGATCACTGTCGTACCTGCAGCCAATCAAGCCGGATCCGCAGGCATCACCGTGACGGTGAGCGATGGTCTACTTTCAACCTCGCGCTCCTTTGTTGTCACAGTCATCGCCGCCAACACGCCGCCTACGATCAGTCCGATTGCGAGCCGCACAATCGAGGCCAACACCTCGACCGGGGCGCTTTCGTTTACCGTGGGTGACTCTGAAACGCAGGCTGACGCGCTCATGGTCAACGCGTCATCCTCCAACACGGCTCTGGTGTCAGGCGGCGGGCTGGTTGTTTCAGGCTCCGGTTCGACGCGGACGGTCACGGCTACGCCCACACCCAATCAGGTTGGTGCGACCACGATCACGATCACCGCGAACGACGGAAACCTTTCCTCAAGCATGACCTTCGTTGTGACCGTCAATGCCACGGCCACGGCGCCGACCATTTCGCAGATTTCGGATGTGGCCCTCAACGTGAATGGCTCGACGTCAGCCATCCCGTTCTCCGTTTCGCACGCCACGACACCTGCCGCCTCACTCACGGTGACTGCCTCGTCCTCGGATGCCGTGCTCCTTCCGCTGACGGGCATCGTACTTGGCGGAAGCGACATCAACCGGACCGTCACGGTCACGCCTGCCGCCGGCAAGGTTGGCAGTGCCACCGTGACGATTGTCGTCAGCGATGGCACCTTGAGTGCCAGCGAGAGCTTTCTCGTGACGGTCAGCGACGTGAACACGGCGCCCACGATCAGTTCGATCGCTGATCGCACGATCAACCTGAACCGCTCGACAGGTGGCATTGCGTTCACGATCGGGGACTCGACGACGCCCGCGGGAAACCTTGTCGTGACGGCTGCGACATCGAATCCTTCCCTTCTTCCGGTGTCCGCCATCGCATTTGGAGGATCCGGAGCGAATCGTACAATCATCGCGACGCCAGTGACGGACAAGTCTGGCGTTGCGATCGTGACGGTTTCCGTAAGTGACGGATCGCTGACGTCGAGCACCTCCTTCAGCGTGACCGTTCAGGGTGTCAATGCGGCGCCCACGATCGGCAGCATTGCCAATCAGTCGATCGGCCGTGGTGGCTCGACGGGGCCGATTGGCTTTTCGGTGAACGATCTGGACTCCCCGGTCGAGAGTCTCGTAGTCACGGCGAATTCCTCGAATCTCACATTCCTGCCCTTGTCCGGCATCGTGTTCGGGGGTGCAGGTTCGGCCCGTACGATTGCACTCACTCCGGCTTCCGGTTCGGCGGGCAGCTCGACGGTGACAGTCACCGTGAGCGACGGCTCCAGCAGCGCGAGCACCAGCTTTGTCCTGTCCGTGGCGGGGGAAAACCTGTCACCCACTATCACGCCCATTTCGAACATTGTTCTTGTTGCGGGACACTCAAGCGAACTGATCTCCTTCTCCGTGGGGGATGTGGAAACCCTGCCTGGAATGCTCGTGGTTTCGGCCAGTTCATCAAATCCGACGCTTGTTTCCAACGGCGGCATCCAGCTGTCGGGTGAAGGCAGCAACCGGTCGGTGAGGGTCTTTCCGTCAACCGGGATGACCGGAACCGCTGCCGTGACACTGACGGTGAGCGACGGTGTCGCCTCGGCGAGTACGAGTTTCATTGTTGAAGTCGCCCCGTCGTCCGAGGCACCGACGATCAGCAGCCTTGCGAACCAGAGCCTTTCCTTGGGTTCCGGGACCGGTCCGATTCCTTTTGTTGTAGGCGACCGTGTAATCAGCCCTGAATTGCTGACTGTTTCGGTCAATTCGTCCAACCTGAGGCTCGTCCCGCTCTCAAGCGTGGTGCTGGGTGGATCGGGCGCTCAGCGCACGATCTCGATCACTCCAGCCGCGGGGGTGACCGGAAGCACGACGATTGCGCTCAGCGTCAGCAATGGAACGAAGACCACCTCGACTAGCTTTGATCTGAGTGTGTCCGCTCTCAATACCGCGCCGGTCATTTCTCCTGTGCCGAACCAGACGCTGGAGATGGGCTCGCCCTCGAACGCCATTTCATTCGTCGTCTCCGACGCGGAGTCTCCCGCCGGGAGTCTGAGCGTGTCAGCAGTGGTGTCCGATCCGTCGCTGATCGATGCTGCGGGAGTGTCCTTCAGCGGCCTGGATTCCGATCGTGCGCTGACCCTTACACCGGTCTCCGGAAAGACAGGCACCGCCACCCTCACGCTGATTGTCAGCGATGGCGAACTGTCGGCTAGTACCGCGTTCACGGTGACCGTCAGTCCGAAGAATGCTCCGCCCACGATTACGAGCATTGGAAGCCGGTCAGTGACCATGGGGACGACGACTGCCGCCATTGAATTCTTCGTGGGTGACGCCCTGACCCCCGCCGAGGATCTTGTCGTGACAGCGACAAGCTCGAACACTTCCCTTGTTCCCAATTCCGCCATTGTATTCGGAGGCTCTGGGGCGAACCGGTGGCTCAAGGCGACACCCGTTGGCGGACAAACGGGCACGACCACGGTGACGGTGACCGTGAGCGACGGCGAACTGAGCACGAGCACGAGTTTCGTGCTTGCGGTGACGGTTCCCAACACGGCTCCGACGCTTGTCACGCCCTCCAATCGCTCAACAGTCCTCGGACGCAGTTCCGGTGCGATCGAATTCACGGTGCATGACGCGGAAACACCTTCGGGCAGTCTGACCGTGACGGCTCTGTCGTCGAATCAGGCGCTGCTTTCAAACCAGAACATCGTCCTCGGGGGCTCGGGAGAGATGCGCACGATCACACTGATGCCTTCGTCGAATCAGATGGGATCGGTCACGGTGACACTTTCGGTGAGCGACGGCAGCCTCGTCACCACGGGCAGCTTTGTCCTCACGATCACCGCGCAAAGCACTGCGCCGCGTATCTCAGACCTCACAAATCTCACGACGGCGATGAACGGCAATGTTGGCCTGACCTTCACGGTCAGCGATGCGGAGACGGCGCCGGGCAGCCTCACTGTCACCGCGACGTCGCAGAATACGGTCCTTGTGCCGGTTTCCAATATCGTCTTTGGCGGCAGCGGAGCGAACCGGACAGCCATCATCACGCCCGCGACCGACCGGAGCGGCACGGCGGTGATCACGTTCCGCGTGAGCGACGGCGCGCTTTCGACAACCGCGAGCTTCATGGTGGTCGTGAAGGCGCCGGGCAATGTGCCGACGATCAGCCGCCTGTATAACCGGATCCTCGATGCGAATACGGGCACAGGTCCGATTCCATTTGTTGTGACCGATCTCGATACACCGGCTGCAGGCATCACGGTCACGGCCAGGTCTTCGAATCCCTCACTGGTCCCCGATGGCAACCTTGTACTGGGTGGAGGTGGAGACAGCCGCAGCGTATCCATAACTCCATTACCCGGTCAGGCCGGAAACGCGATGATCACGCTGACCGCGAGTGATGGTCTCAATTCGTCCAGTTCGAGCTTCTTTGTAACCGTGTATCCCGTGAACGCGGCTCCGATCATTTCCGCGCTTGGCGACCGCGCGATTGTCGCGAATGGAGTGCCGGAGGTGATCGGCTTCACGGTCACGGATGCCGATTCCCCGCCCGCAAGCCTCGTCGTAACGGGATCATCGTCCAACCAAGGCCTGCTTCCGAACTCCTCCATCGTGCTTTCCGGTGAGGGTGCGAATCGTGCTCTCACGCTGACCCCGGTTCCCGGGCAGGTGGGTGTGTCGACGGTGACGGTTACCGCCAGCGATGGCAACCTCACGGCGAGCCGGAGCTTCGTGCTCTCGGTCAGCGCCGACGGCACCAAGCCTCCACCCGCGGGTGAACCGGGCACGCCGACCGATCCGGGTACCGGAGGACCGGTGATCGAGCAACCGGGTCAGGCGGACATTCTGATCATCCGTCAGCCGGCCGATGTGACGGTCAATGCGGGCCGGTCAACCACGCTTGAAGTGGCGGCCATTGCTGCGGGAGCGGTTTCCTATCAGTGGTACGCGGGCGCTCGTGGTGACATGGGCGCACCTGTGCGCGGTGCCACCTCGGCGGTCTTCACGACACCGGAACTGATGATCACGTCCAGCTACTGGGTACGTATCACGAACTCCACGCAGTCTGCGATGAGCCGCACGGCTGTCGTTACGGTTGCCGGAGGGAGGCACGCGTATTTTGGTATCGTTGGATTGGCGGGACCCTACGCAGGAGGATTTGCGCTGCAGCTCAATGCAGACAACACCGGGATCTTCCTGGCTGATTCACCTGCCTTGGCCCGCGGCATTGTCGCCCGTGGATTCACGATCGGTTCCAATGGGGCCTTCACCTTCGATGCGCCCGGAGTTGGCACTGTCAATGGTTACGTCAACGGAACTTCGGTCTCAGGCACGATCGGCACCGGTTTGGTGCCCTTCAGCGGAGCGATCGAGCCGACGGATGGCCCTGGCGCTGAAAATGCCGGCCTCTATCAGGGTGCTCTCATCAACACGGCGGATGATGAAATCACTTCGCTTGTCGGTGCATCGGGCAATGCGTTTGTCGCCGTTTCGAAATCGGGCATCGCGCGTGGAAGGCAAGGAACCGTTTCGAGCGATGGCGTTCTGGCGGTCACACTTTCGGATGGCCGGGTGGTCGGCCTGGATTTCGAGTCCGGACTTCTCGCGGGCACGCTGACGGACGGTGGGCGGATTTTCGAAGTGGGTGGATCGCGTGATACGATGGCCACTGCGACGCAGGTGAGCAACATGTCGGTCCGGGCGCAGGCTGGAAACGGTGCGGCCACGCTCACTGCGGGTTTCACGATTTCCGGAACGGGCACGAAGAAGATCCTTCTGCGGGCGACTGGTCCGGCGCTTGAGGCGTATGGAGTGGCAGGTGTTCTTGCGGATCCTGTGCTCACGGTTTTCCGCCAGGGCGCTGGTGGAGAGGCAACGATGATGGCCTCAAACAACGATTGGGATGCCAGCGTCGTTTCGACGTCGATATCCGTGGGAGCGTTTCCGCTGCCGGCCGGCAGCAAGGACGCTGCTCTCGTGATGGACCTGCCGCCGGGAGGCTATTCGGCGCAGATCTCCGGGGCGGAAGGCGCAACCGGTGCGACGCTGGTCGAGGTCTATGATGGCGACACGGCGGGTTCTTCGGCATCCAAGCTGAGCAATCTCTCGCTGCGCGGGATGGGGGGCAGTGGTGATCAGGTGATTGTCACGGGCTTCATTGTGTCGGGCAATGCGCCGCGCAGGATGCTGGTGCGGGCGGTTGGCCCCGAACTGGCCGGATTTGGGGTCGATGGATCAATGGCAAATCCCGAGGTAAGCCTCTTCCGGACGAAGGAGGGAGTAGCAACCGAGATTGCGCACAATGACGACTGGTCGGAGAATGCGGAACTTGTCACGCGGATCAGCGGCAAGGTCGGAGCTTTCCCGATGACCGCCGGTTCGCGAAGCGCAGCAGTGGTGGTATGGCTTGCCCCCGGCACGTATACCGCTCATGCCCGCAGCGCCGACAACACCAACGGCATCGTGATCGTTGAAGTGTATGAGGTGCCTTGATCAGCGATCGGAGGTCAGAGGTCGGAGGTCGGAAGGCAGAGGTCAGCGGAGATTTTCCGCAGACCTGGAAGGTCCCTGTTGCTGGGTGTCGATTTTCGGTGTCCAGGGTGTGTTCCCTAGCCCGATTCGCGAGTGGCATCCGCCATCCTAAAAAAGGTTTCAAGCTGCGGCGGCTGAGCGCCGATAACCCTGTTGTTCCCATTCTCCCATGACGACGCTCCTCATCCTTGGTCTTTCGACGGTTGGTGTGGTGGTCCTTCTTGGGGCGCCCGTGTGGTTCGCGTTCAGGAATGCGGCAGAGGGGTATCAGGACGCGGAAGGTTTTCATCTAGGCGTTGAGCCGCCGCCCGCTGAAGCCCCCTTGCTTGAAATGCCCGTCCAGGCGAAAGCCGAGGAGGCCGGAACAAGGAAGTCTGCGCCGACATCCACGCCCCGCAACGCGCTGGTGGTGGCTGGGGACATCTGACGCCTTGGGCGCAGAAAAGTCGCGGGAGCTTCCAACTCCCGTTTTTGATCTCTGCAGGCTTGCGAACCTGAAAGCTACCCAGCCGCACTCTTTGCCTGGCCAGCCTGGCAAATCAAGCGCAGTCAGCGTTTGCCTGCGGTTGCCTTATGGGGCGCGATTTCGCCGTGAAACCCCTGCACGTCCTCGTAACCGATCGTCGCATTTCGAAGTGCAAGAAGGAGCGCCATCGTGCTCGCCAACGCCAATGCGGCCGTGCCGATTAGGGTTACGATAAGCAGTGACACCATGGCTGCTGATAGGGCTGGGGAGGGTGACGGGGCTCTTGCCTGAAGTTGGCTCAAGATACAGCCTTGCGATGCAGTTGCCCATAGAGCGAATTGCCCAAATGAGGTGGGAAGTATACCCTAGATCGTGTTTTTCTGAGGATCTTTTCGGGAAGTGCTGGGTCTTTTCCGCTTCCGATTTGGGTACGTTTGCTGTGAATCGTAACGCAAGCCACGGTATGCAGGCGTGAATGAGGATTCTTGCGTTGAACACTTTCTATGCATAGGGGTATTACCCTAATTTTACAATTAGATTGAGGGAATGGAAATTGCGTTTAGGTTTATTGGAATTGATTGATCACCGGGTTTGAGGGCGCACGATAAGGGATTGCACTTTCAGCTGAGGGCGTTTCATGAAGCGAGGATGAATTCCGAGCGATGCATGCGCACTTGTTTTCGCGTCAATCTGTTATGGGATTTGGAAGGGATGGAAATCTTCGCAGATCCGTTGGATTCCCTGTGTGCGTAAGGTTACATTTTGGATACGTGATTCCCTCACCTGGGAAAATTCTTGCTTGAGGTGGGCGCTGGTGAAACATGTCGGGTATGTTTACAGCCAGCGGCCGTCTCCTGCCGGGTTCTTTTCTGCGATTGGCGTGGAGCCTGGGGTTAAGAACAAGGTAGGCGCGTCGATGGAGTGAGCACTTGTTCCTAGAGGATTTCCGCGATTCATGAGTTCTCCCACGCACGTCGAGCCGACACTCTTGCCGCTGCCTACTCATGAAACCGGAAAGTCCAAAGGGAATGAGGCCGCAGGAAGAGCCATTTTCAGGGTCTGACAGGTGCAGTTCAATCAATCGAAAGCCGAACGCCGATGCCATGCCTGCACCGGGATGGCGGCAGCATGGTGAAACACTGGGTAATTTCCGTTTAATACCTATGCAATTCCACGCACGAAATTGCTTTTGCCTTTGGCCCTGGTCCGGGCATTTACTGACGCATGCCGTTCAAAACGCCATTTTTGCATGCGAGGTCATGTTGGTCGCGACGGCCTGTGACAGTCCAACGAGTGAGCGTTTCATGAAATGAATTGGTACTGCCTTCACACCAAACCCCTGAAAGAGGCCCAGACGGTCGTCTACCTGAATGAGACCTTGGGATTGGAAACCTATTTCCCTCGGCTGAAACGCGAGAAGGTGATCCGCCGCGTGCGGCGCACGGTGGTGAAGCCCCTGTTTCCTCGCTACCTCTTTTGTCGGTTTGATCCCGCGCTTCAGTTCCGCGCCGCTCGCTATGCGCCCGACGTCCTGGATGTGGTGCGTTTCGGCGAAGGCCCAGCGATTGTTCAAGACGCCATCATTCAGGATCTTAGGCACTGGGCGGGCGAGGCGCTCGATGTCATATCCATTGAGCCTCCCCTGGCTTCCGGTGATGAGGTTGTCGTAATCGAGGGCCCGATGCGCGGTCTGCATGCCATGGTCCTGCGCGGCTGCGATGATCGCGATCGCGTGGCCGTCCTGCTGTCGACGCTGCAGTGTGCAGCGCAAGTCAATATCAGCCGTGCCCATTTGCAGAAGGTGGGCTGACCGGTGATCGATGCATTTTTGAGAACGTGAGAATCTCCGGAGCCATTTCATGATCATGACGCCTGAAAAAGAGGCACAAGTGGACGGACGGCCGCGGAAGGCCGGTTCTCAGGAACTGGTGTCGCCGCTTCCAGCCTGGAAGCGCGCGATCGACATCGGTTTCAGCCTGATGGCTCTTCCGGTGCTGGCGCTTTTCACATTGCTGATGACGGTGCTGACGAAATTGACGTCCCCGGGGCCGGTCCTTTTCCGTCAGGAGCGGGTGGGGTATCTGGGACGCAGGTTCATCTGCTACAAGTTCCGCACAATGAAGGCCAAGGCGGACACCTCAGCCCATCAGGCCCACCTCGCCCAGTTGATGCAGTCGAACACGCCCATGACAAAGATGGATTCCAAGCGCGACAAGCGCTTGATCCCGGGCGCGTGGATGCTGCGCGCGTCGGGTCTCGATGAGTTGCCGCAGATCATCAACGTGCTTCAAGGGCAGATGAGCCTGGTCGGTCCGCGCCCCTGCCTTCCCTACGAGTACGAGCAATACCTGCCCTGGCAGCGCGAGCGTTTCAGAGCCACACCTGGGCTGACGGGTCTTTGGCAGGTCTCCGGAAAGAATCGCACGACTTTCGACGAGATGATCCACCTCGACATCCGCTACACCAAGGAGCGGTCGTTCCTGCTGGACCTGCGCATCATTGTCATGACGTTGCCCGCATTGCTGACCCAGATCGGTGATACGCGGCGTGGACGCAAGGAGACGCTCGAAGCGGCCTCCGTGCCGTCAGAGTATTCCGGCACGTCAAGCTCGTCTATCAACAATTGACCCATCCCCGGCGACCTGGAGTAGCGAGAGATTGGGAATAGCGGAAAAAGAAATTCCGCCCCTCCGGTTCGTTTGTATTAATATCCGGATCGTATCTGTGTAATCTGTGGTCAAACCGGTTCGGAAGGATCGGGTTCGATGCTCGATCCATTTAACCACAGAGTGCACGGAATGCACAGAGTCCGCTCCTCCAATCCTCAAGTCATTTTTAACCACAGATTACACAGATGAATACCGGATACGGCAGCAGAGGTCGGAGATCAGCGATCAGAATTCTGCATGGGAGGGGCACGCTTCGTCGTGCCCTGTCTGACGTTTGAAACCCGCGAGCTGGAAGCTCCCGCTTCTGACCTCCGATTTCCACTCTGTGCATTCCGTGCAATCTGTGGACAAAATTCTGATCCTCAAACCGGTCACGACGATGCGTGCCCCTCCCGATGGTTTGTTTCCCTATCCGGATCGTATCTGTGTAATCTGTGGTTAAACCGGTTCGGAAAGATCGGGTTCGATGCTCGATCCATTTAACCACAGAGTGCACGGAATCCATACGTCATTCCATTTTTGACCACAGATTACGCGGAAGAATACCGGATATCATATAAGAACCAAACATCCGACCTCTGACGTCTGACTTTTACTCTCTGCATTCCGTGCAATCTGTGGTCAAAATTCCGATCCCGAACCGGTCACGACGAAGCGTGCCCCTCCCGCCCAAATAGCTGACCGCTGACCTCTGACCGCTGACCTCTGACCGCTGACCTCCGGCCTCCGCCCTCCCGCGCTCCCAATCCGCGCGCTTTGCTAAAGAATCCAAAATTTCCGATTTCTCGGGCTCTTTCTCCAATCCCTTGGAAAATGACCGATAGATAAGGATCCAGCATTGCTTAACCCATCACTCTCACTGATTTCATGAAAAAAGTCATCAACGTCGGCGTAGTTGGTCTCGGCTATTGGGGCCCGAATCTGGTCCGCAACTTCCGGTCGCTTCCTGACTGCAGCCTGAAGGTCATGTGCGATCTCAAGGACGAGCGCCTCGCTCACCTGAAGACGCTCTACCCGGAGGTCGAAGGTGAAAAGAGCTTTGAAAAGCTGATCGCTCGGCCGGACATCGATGCCGTCGTGATCGCGACCGCGGTGCGTTTTCACTTTCCGATGGCCAAGGCGGCCCTGCTCGCGGGAAAACACACGCTGATCGAGAAACCCATGGCCGCTTCAACGGCCGAATGCGAGGAGCTGATCGACATCGCGCGCCAGAAGGGCCTCATCCTCATGGTGGGGCATACGTTCCTCTATTCTGCACCTGTCAGGAAAATCAAGGAGATCATCGACAATGGCGATGTCGGTGAATTGCGCTACATTTCTGCCCGCCGCCTCAACCTCGGTCTCTTTCAGAAAGACATCAATGTCGCCTGGGATCTCGCCCCTCATGATATTTCAATCATCCTTCATATCATGCGCGAGACGCCGCAGAGTGTGAATTGCCGTGGCGCTGCGCACATCACGAAGGGCATTGAGGATGTCACCTCAATGAGCCTGCAGTTCTCCAAGGAGCGTTCCGCGATCATCCACAGCAGTTGGCATGATCCTCGCAAGGTCCGCGAGATGACCATCGTCGGCAGCAAGCGCATGATCGTGTACGATGACATTGCGCCGCAGGAGAAGATCAAGGTCTTCGATGCGCGCGTGGAGCGTCCGCCGCACTACGACACCTTTGCGGAGTTTCACTACGCCTACCACTACGGCGACATTTATTGCCCGTACATCAGGCAGGACGAGCCGCTCAAGACGGAATGTCAGCACTTCCTCGACTGCATCAAGGCGGGCACGGAATCGCTGACCTCGGGCAAGGCAGGGCTGGAGGTCGTGCGCATCCTTGAGGCATCGAGCCAATCGCTCCGTAACAAGGGAGCACCCGTGGAACTTGTCCCCGATCGCGCTGGGAAAGGCGCCAAAGCCGCCACCGGAGCCGGCCGGGAACTCGTGGCGTGAAGATGAATTTGATCTAGGAACGCTGGACCGGGCTTTCTTAAAGTGAACCAAGAGCGGAGGGCAGGGGGCAGAGGTCGGAAGTCAGAAGGCAGAAGACTGAGCTCTGACTTCTGACCTCCGACCTCCACTCTGTGCAATCTGTGCATTCTGTGGTAAAAGTCTCCGATCCTCAGAAGGGCACGACGAAGCGTGCCCCTCCCGATGGTTTGTTTCCCTATCCGGATCGTATCTGTGTAATCTGTGGTTAAACCGGTTCGAAAGTTCGATGCTCGATCCATTTAACCACAGAGTGCACGGAATGCACGGAACCCAGGCCTCCAATCCTCAAGCCTTTCTTAACCACAGATTTCACAGATGAATACCGGATACGGCAGCAGAGGTCGGAAGTCTGAGGTCAGCGGTCAGATGTCAGATTTCAGCGGGAGGGGCGCGCTTAGTCGTGACCTCCGACATCTGACATCTGACCTCTGACTTCAGACCTCTGATATTTCTTTCTTTCATTCACCATGACTCATGGACCTAACCAGCAGATCGCGCCTTCGGTAAAGATGGGTGAAGGTGTGCGTGTCTTCGGTTTCACCAACCTCTATGGCTGTGAGATCGGCGATGAATCCAAAGTCGGCACCTTCGTGGAAATCCAGAAGGGCGCGAAGATCGGCAGGCGATGCAAGATCTCGAGTCACTCCTTCATCTGTGAAGGCGTGACGCTTGAGGACGAAGTGTTCGTGGGCCACGGCGTGATGTTCACGAACGACCTCTATCCCCGTGCGACCAATCAGGACGGCTCGCTCAAGACCGACGCGGACTGGACCTGCGTGCCGACGCTCGTGAAAAAGGGCGCGGCCATCGGCTCCAACGCCACCATCCTCTGCGGCATCACGATCGGCGCGCGCGCCACGATTGGCGCGGGAAGCGTCGTGACGCGGGACGTGCCCGACGACGCCGTCGTTGTTGGCAATCCGGCGCGTGTGGTGGAGCGGAGGAGAGTGAAGCCTCCGCTGGAGGGGCACGCTTCGTCGTGACCTTACCAGGGTGTTGGGACCTTCTGGGTCCCGCGGATCGAGAATCGGGAGTTGGAAGTTCCCGCTACATTTCGATCCCAATCCGGGCACGACGATGCGTGCCCCTCCAGTTCTGACCTCTGGCCTCCGATCTCCGACCTCTTCATCCCCCCTTCCTTAACATGAGTGCAAAAACCAACGTCCCGTTCCTTGATCTGCGTGCGCAGCACGATCCGATTCGTGCGGAGCTGCTTGCCGCCTTCAATGAGGTGATCGACCAGAACGCCTTTGCGGGCGGTCCCTTCGTCCAGAAATTTGAGGAGGATTTCGCCGCGTTCTGCCGGGCCAAGCATGCCATCGGCGTGGGCAATGGCACGGACGCCCTCTGGTTTGCGCTGCTCGCGCTGGGCGTCGGCCCGGGCGACGAGGTGATCACTGTGTCCGCCACATTCATGGCGACGGCCGAGGCGATCAGTTACTGTGGAGCCACCCCGGTGTTCGTCGACATCGACGAGGCCACGTATACGATGAATCCCGCGCTTCTGGAGCGCGCGATCACACCGAGGACCAAGGCGATTGTCCCCGTGCATCTCTATGGCCAGGTCGCGGACATGGACCCGATCCTCGAGATTGCAAAGCGACACGGCATCCCGGTGGTCGAGGATGCCTGCCAGGCTCATGGCGCAGAGTACAAGGGCCGCCGCGCGGGTACCATGGGCGACCTCGGCTGCTTCAGTTTCTATCCGGGGAAAAACCTCGGAGCCTTGGGCGAAGCCGGGGGAGTGACCACGCAGGACGCCACGCTGGCGGCCAAGGTCCGCACCTTACGCGAGCACGGGCAGGAGAGGCGCTATTTCCACTCGATGATCGGCTGGAATGGCCGCATGGATGGCCTGCAGGCCGTGGCCCTGCGAATCAAGCTCCGTTCTCTCGATAAGGGCAACGCCTCGCGCCGTGCCAATGCCGCGCTCTACAGTCGCCTCCTCGCGGATGTGCCGGGTGTCATCGCGCCCGCCGTGGCGGCTCATGGGGTGCCGGTCTTTCACCTCTATGTGGTGCGCGTGAAGAATCGCGACACCGTCCTCGCCAGGCTCGGCGAGCGTGGGATCGGATGCGGAATTCACTATCCGAAACCGATTCACCTTCAGCAGGCTTATGCCCACCTGGGTCTCGGACCGGGTACCACACCTGTGGCCGAGCGTTGTGCGGAGGAGATCCTTTCCCTTCCCATGTTCCCGGAACTTGCGGCAAACCAGATTGAGACGGTTGTCAGCGAACTCCGGCAGGTGCTGCAGCAGCAGGGTCTGCCGCGGGTGACCGCGGCCTGAGCCATCATCGGGAACCGGTTGCGGGATGGGAAAATGCTTCCGCTCGAATCCGATATCCCTGGCGCTGATTTTCATTCATGCCCGCCTCGGTTTGCATCGTCGATCCCGATGAATTTCCGGAGTGGGACGAACTGCTCGAAGGGTTTCCGGCCTCCACGTTTTTCCACTCGCGGGAGTGGGCGCGCATCCTTCGGTCCACGTATGGGTTCCTGCCGCGCTACCTGCTCCTGGGGACTGTCGCCGAGCCGAGGGCGCTGCTTCCCCTCATGCGCGTGGACAGCTGGCTCACGGGGAGACGCGGCGTGGGGCTGCCATTCTCGGATGAATGCGTGCCGCTCAGTGTCGATGACGCGTCCTTGCGCGAGATCGTCGACGAAGCACGGCGTCTCGCGCTCAGGGAGCAGTGGCGGTACCTGGAGATCCGCGGTGGCCTGCATTCGCTTGAAGGCGCGCGCCCATCGACCGTCTTCCATGGCCATGAACTGCCTCTTGTCAGCGATGAAAGTCGGCTCTTCAACGGACTCGACTCGTCAGCGCGCAGGGCAGTGCGAAAGGCCGGGGCTGAGGGTGTTGAGGTTGCAGTCCATCACAGCGAGGAGGCCATGGCGGAGTTTCTCCACCTGCTCGCCCTGACGCGGAAGCGCCATGGAGTGCCCCAGCAGCCCGATGCCTTTTTCCGGAATATCTTCAGAACGATGGTTCGTGAACACAAAGGGTGCATTGTGATTGCGCGCAGGGATCGACGCCCGATTTCAGCGGGGCTTTTCCTCGAACACAAGAAACGTGCGCTCTACAAATTCGGAGGCTCAGACCTCCGGTTTCAGCAACATCGAGGCAGCAATCTGGTCATGTGGAAAGCCATCAGCGATTACGCCAGCCGCGGATTCCAGAGTTTCGATTTTGGCCGCACGTCCCTCGGCAATGAAGGCCTGCGCAGCTTCAAGCGAAGCTGGGGTCCAAACGAACGCACGATCAGCTACTATCGGCAGGATTGCCGCTCGTCGTCCTGGACGACCGTTGCGGATCGTTCCTCGAGCCGACTCACACCCCTCTTCAGAAACCTCCCCGTCCCGGTGTCCCGTGTCATCGGCGCGATGCTTTACCGACACGT